>JASBZK010000003.1 GCA_029983505.1 Porphyromonas sp. | reverse complement strand
ATACAGACCGAAAAGAAATCTTTGCACGTACCAAGATTTAGACAAGCATAAGGCGTAAAGAATGGGCATCATTTACCGTCAAAGTCTCAAAGGCTCCATAGCCACCTTCTCGGGGGCTATGGTCGGCTTCGTCGTCACATTCTTTGTCCTCACCCGCTTCCTCTCTGCCGAAGAAATCGGCCTCATACGGATCATCACGGAAGCTGCCACTCTGCTGGTCTCTTTTGCCCTCTTAGGGACGCAGACCTCGCTGATACGGTACTATCCTTTTTTTCGGACAGAGGACGGCGGCGATCGGGGATTTGCCAAAATCGCCCTTCTGATACCGCTTGCGGGGGTGATCATCTTCGGGCTTCTTTTCCTTCTCTTTCGGGAGCCTGTCGTCAGCTACTTCTCAGGGGAGGACGGAGCCAAACCGGGAGGGCTGCTTTTCCGGCAGTACTCCGTCCTCGTCCTCCCGATGATGGTCTTTCTGACCCTCATCACTGTAGAAGAAGTCTATGCCTCCATACATCGGAGAGTAGCCGTGCCGAAGCTCATACGGGAAGTCGTCCTACGGGTGTTGCTCGGGGGCGGCTACGTGCTTTTCGGGCTTAAAGTCATCGGGGATTTCCCCGGGCTGATGACTTATTACGTCCTCAGCCACGGTCTGTGTGCGCTTATCGGCTTTGTCTACGTCCTCAAGCTCACTCCGGGCGCGTGGACGTCGGGAATCGTCCTACCGGAGAAAAGGATTCGGAAGGACTTCCTCACCTACTCCTCTCTGACGCTCCTAAGCGCACTCGGCAGCAATGTGGCCACGCGCCTGGATCTCTTTATGGTCTCGGCGGGCATGGGGTTCGATTTCGGAGGTATCTTCGCCATAATGATCCTGATGGTTGCCGTCATAGAGATGCCGGGGCGCGCCCTTCTCTCCATCAGCGGACCGATGGTCTCCTCACTTATCCACGAAGACGACCGCAAGGGGCTCACGGAGCTTTACCTGTCCGTGTCGCAGCAGCAGTTGCTCATAGGCAGCATCCTTTTCCTCCTCATTTGGAACAACATCGATCTCGTGTTTCGCTTTATTCCGAATGGGACAGTCTACAGCCAAGGAAAGTGGGTCTTCCTGCTCCTCGGCATAGGCAAATTGATCGACCTCTCATTCTCATTCGGTAACTCCATCATCCGATACTCGAAATACTATGTGTGGAGTCTGGCATACACCTTTCTCGTAACCATCCTCTCCATTTGGCTCAATAGCCTGCTTATCCCGCGACTGGGGATGGAGGGGGCGGCGACGGCCACGGTGCTGACGTTTGTCCTCACATACACTTTCCAGCAGATCGTCCTCTGGACCAAGATGCGTCTCACTCCGCTCCACACGGACCTCATAGTCCTTTTCGCCGTCACACTATTGGGGCTCGTCTTCGAGCATTATGTCCTCGGACGTTATTTCTCGGAGATAACGGTGCGGGATGTACTGCTCAAAAACGTCCTTTTCCTCCTACTCCTCGCCACATTACTGTGGAGGGTAAGACCATTCCAAGTCCTGATTTCCAAAACCAAAGAATACCTTAGCCGATTATGACCGCTTTTTGGAGAAAAGATGCCTCCGGATTCATCACACTCATCCCTTACGGAGGTGTGGCGCGCCGCGTACGCACCATTGCGTCAGCCATAGATCTCTTTGCCGAAAAGACGGAGAAGCGGGTCGAGATACTTTGGTTCACCACGGATGACTTCAGCGCACCATCGGAGCGGCTTTTCACGCTGTCACCCAAGTATGTCCCGGAGCACATTACGATACGCGAAGCGACCACCGCCGACCGCATCACTAACGATATCCCCGGGAAGAACAACCTTTTCCTCTCTGCCCCTTTCGTCTTCGTGAAGTATGACCTCATACTGCCTCCGCCCAAAGTAACCGGATTAGTGACCGAAGGCAAAGAGTACGCTGCGGCACTTAGGGAAGTCTGCTCCAAGTATGGGGAGAGGGTACTGATGTCCACAAACGAGACCTTGACGAAACGCGACAGTCGGATATACCGATACCTCGTCCCCACCGTGGAAGTAACCGGAGTACGTAACTCGCGGATGTCCAGATGGCACGAGAACGTGGTAGGCGTGCACCTCAGTCGATCCAACGATGCCAATAGCTACGCCGAGAGTCCCACCGAGCTCTTCATCCAACGGATGCAGAAAATGATCGAACGCGATCCGACGACCTCTTTTTTCCTCGCCACGACAGACTCAGACGAAATGGAGCGGCTTCAGACCATCTTCAGAAACCGGGTTTTTGCGATCCACTCCATCAGCGAACCCGGCAGCCCGGAAAACGTCATTGAGAGCTACGGGGAGCTCCTCGCCCTGTCACACACGCGGATGATACTTACTACGCCTAACAGCACCTTTTCGGAAGTTGCTTCGGAGATGGGGCGCGTCCCGATGGAACAGCTCTCGATATTCAATCTCTCGTCCAAAAGATAACTGCGCACACGCCTCTCAGCTCATACAGACCGAAAATGTTTTCCCGGTCTGTACCATTCTCCTTTCCCGGTTCGTACCTTTTGCAAGCGCCGGTCTGTACCTTTTCTCTTCTCCGTCTAAGCACGAGAAGTACCAAGTAATGGGGATTGAAAAGAATGCGGGCGGGGCGTATATTTGTAGTGAACAAGAGAAGTCGTATCGCCGTTGTATCCACACAGCACTAACTTAGGACCGGGGAGAAATATTCAGCCTGCATGAGATTATCAGACCTTAGAAGCGGTGACCGTTGTACGGTCATAGCCCATCACTCCGCGGGAGCCTTTCGCAAAAGGCTTCTGGAGATGGGCTTTGTCCCCGGAGAAGAAGTACTCGTGGTCCGCAGTGCCCCGCTCAAAGATCCGATCGAGTATAATCTGCTCGGCTATCACGTCACGCTCCGGAGGCAGGAAGCAGACACCATTGAGGTTAAGCTCATAGAAGAGATCTCTGCCCTCACCCCGCAGGAAGACTTCAGCACACTCAGTAATCTTACCGTAAAAGAGGGATTTGGCGAATCGGCGGGACTCTTTAAGAAAAGCCCCAAGACCATCAGGGTAGCGTTTGTGGGAAATCCGAATGCCGGCAAAACGTCCCTCTTCAATATGGTGAGCGGGGCACACGAACACGTGGGCAATTATACCGGAGTGACCGTAGGTGCCAAAGAAGCCTTTTATGAGCAAGACGGGTACCGCTTTGAGCTGACCGACCTCCCGGGGACCTACTCGCTCTCTTCGTACAGTCCGGAGGAGGCTTTCGTCCAGAGCAGTCTCTTTGGGGAGCATCAGCCCGACGTGGTACTCAACGTGGTAGATGCCACCAACCTCGAGCGACACCTGTATCTCACCACCCAGATATTGGAGAGCGGCTTGCCTATGGTCATCGCACTCAATATGTGGGACGAGTTTGTGCGCGAAAAGAATGTCTTGGATCTCGAAACACTCAAGACCCTCACCGGACTGCCGATGGTCCCCACTGTGGCCAAAAAAGGAGAGGGCAAAGAGGAACTTTTCTCCGAAATCATCAAGCTCTACGAACACCGCTCCGAGACGCGCCGCGTAGTGGGCGTACAGTACCCGGAAGCCGTCGAAGAAGCCATCACTTTTGTGAGGGACGGGGTCGTGCAGGTGGAGAAAAGTTTCCCTCCGGCTCTGAGGAAGCTCCGCCCCAGGTTCATTGCCACCAAGTTGCTCGAAGGAGACGAAGCCTTCAAGGACATCGTGACAAAGGAGGTCCCCAAAGGAGACTATCTCCTCACCCGAACCAAAGCCGCGGGACGGAATTACACCAAATCCTCCGGTCTTGATCTCCAACAGAGCATCCTCGGAGGACGGTACGGCTTCGTCAGAGGAGCCCTCCAAGAGACCCTCCGCATTGGAAGCGCAGAAGACCGCGAGCGCCAACATCGCTTCGACCGCCTACTGACCGACAAAGTATGGGGGTACCCTATCTTTGTACTCATTATGTTCCTCTCTTTCCAGCTCACCTTTACGCTCGGGCAGTACCCGATGGACTGGATCGAAGCCGGCTTGGCGTGGGTCGGCGCACACATTTCCGCCCTGATGCCGGCGGGGTCTCTGAGGGATCTCCTCGTCGACGGGATTATCTCCGGCGTGGGCGGCGTACTCGTTTTTCTCCCGAATATCGTCATACTCTACCTCTGCATTGCGCTGATGGAAGACACGGGGTACCTTTCGAGAGCCGCCTTTCTGATGGATAGGATTATGCACGGCATAGGTCTGCACGGCAAGTCTTTCATACCCCTATTGATGGGCTTCGGGTGCAACGTCCCCGCCATTATGGCGACACGGACGATTGAGAGCCGCAACGCCCGTCTGATGACGATGCTCATTACGCCGTTTATGAGTTGCTCGGCCCGTCTGCCGATCTATATTCTCATCGCGGGAACTTTTTTCCCGGATAAAGCCGGACTTATCCTCTTTGCCCTGTATATCCTTGGCGTGGGAGTAGCTGTGGGGAGTGCGCTCTTGATGAAGCGCTATATGTTCACCGGGGAGGACACCCCGTTCGTGATGGAGCTGCCGCCCTACCGCATCCCTACCGGCATCAGCGTGCTTCTTCACATGTGGGAGCGGAGCAAGCAGTACCTCACCAAGATGGGTACCACGATTCTCTTTGCTTCCATCATTATCTGGGGCCTCGGGTACTTCCCGAGACCTACCGAAGCCGGGAGGATGACGGCTTCGGAAGTGCAAGAACAGTCCTACATCGGGCGATTGGGGAAAGCGGTGCAGCCGGTCTTTGCGCCTCTGCACTTCGACTGGAAAATGACCGTGGCACTGCTCACGGGCACGGCTGCAAAAGAGGTCATCGTCTCCACGATCGGGGTACTGTACTCGGGCGACGACTCTGATGACTTCGGACACCTCGGGATGAAGCTAAGAGAGGCCAAGCTCTCCGACGGGACACCGGCCTTCTCTACGGAAACTGCCCTCGCTTTTATGGTCTTTGCTTTGCTGTACTTCCCGTGCGTCGCCTCCGTAGTGGCCGTGAAGAGAGAGAGCGGGTCTTGGAGATGGGCGCTTTTTCAAGTCGTCTATTCGACGGCTGTCGCTTGGATTATAGCCTTCCTCGTGACCCTAATCGTTTGATATTAGTTTTATGCTCCAAAATATACTCGTCGGGCTTATCCTGCTCTTAGCCCTCCTTTGGGCAGGGCGAAAGCTCTTCCTGATACTCAAAGGCAAAAACTCTGCCTGCGACTCCTGCATCAAACCCACGTCCGGCTCTTGCTCGGGAGCAAAGTCTGCTTCCAAGGAGCCCCACACCCCGATAGACATTTTCTGAGAGAAGTGGGGCAAACTTTGGTACGGACCAAAAAACTTTTTTCGGTCCGTACCGGCTTTACTCGAAGTACAGACCAAGCGCCACACTTCGGCCGTACCGAGATTAAAACGGCGGTTGGGTATGGTTTTGGTACCTTTGTGCAAGGAACAAAAGTAATTTTTCATCAGGAATGGGAAAGAAAAGAATAGTCGTCCTTACGGGCGCCGGCATCAGTGCCGAGAGCGGGCTGAGTACGTTCAGGGACGCCGACGGGCTGTGGGAAAACCACCCCGTCGCCGAAGTCGCCACCCACGAAGCCCTTGAGCGCAATCCGAAAGCGGTCTACGACTTCGCCAATATACTCCGCCGAAATCTTCAAAAGGCGGAGCCGAACCTCGGACACCGTCTCCTCGCAGAGCTGGAGAAAGATTACGAAGTGGTTATTTTGACCCAAAATATCGACGACCTTCACGAGAGAGCGGGGAGCAGCAATGTACTCCACCTGCATGGCGAACTGATGAAGGCCTGCACCATAGACCGACCGAATCTCCCCGTCCCGCTTCCAAATGACACGCTTGAGATAAACCCCGGAGACAAGGACGAACGCGGACACCTTTTGAGACCCTTTATTGTCTACTTCGGGGAAGATGTCCCGAACTACACCAAAGCCATGAAGGAAACCGAAAAGGCAGACCTATTCGTCGTCATCGGCTCAAGTCTCAACGTCTATCCCGTGGCCGGTCTCCTCTATTACGTACCGGATGGGGTCCCGTGCTACGTCATCGACCCCAAGCCCGTCCAGTCCCCTTATCGGAAGTTTGAGCAGATACAGTTGTCTGCGTCTGAGGGAATGAAGGTTCTTATCAAGAGACTCAGATCATGACCCGGATAATGCAGTGGGACAAGCTCATCAGCGACACCCGTTTCGGACTCGAAGCGTATGCCCCGACACAAACCAACCGTACGGACTTTCAGCGCGATTACGACCGTCTGATTTTTTCGCCCCCGTTCAGACGCCTGCAGAATAAGACGCAGGTATTCCCCTTGCCGGGGCGAATCTTTGTCCACAATAGGCTTACCCACTCCCTTGAGGTAAGCTGCCTCGGACGCTCCCTCGGGAACGAGATCGGTCGGCATCTCAAAGAGCGTGACCCGTCTCTGTGGTTCGACTACTCGGACATCGGCTCGATCGTCTCAGCCGCCTGCATCGCTCACGATATGGGCAATCCCCCCTTTGGTCACGCGGGAGAGAGAGCGATTACGGCCTATTTTATAGAGGGTAAAGGGAAACGGTTTGAGAAGGAAGTACGCGACGAGGGCGGTCGGTGGGAAGACTTCTCCGCCTTCGAAGGCAACGCCAACGCTTTCCGCCTCCTCACCCACGCGTTTGAAGGGAGACGGGAAGGCGGTTTCGTCCTCACTTATCCCACGCTCGCCTCAGTGGTCAAGTATCCCTACTCTTCTCTCTCGAGCGGAGGGCACGGGAAGTTCGGCTTCTTTAAGACCGAAGAAGAGTCTTACCGCAAAGTGGCCGAAGCGCTCGGCATCTTGAAGCTCTCCGGAGAGGGCGAGCCTGTCAAATATGCCCGCCACCCTTTGGTGTACCTCGTCGAGGCTGCCGATGACATCTGCTACCAGATTATGGACCTCGAAGACGCGTTCAAGATGAAGATTCTTTCCTTCAAGGAGGTAGAGGAATTGTTGCTCGGGTTCCTGACGGAAGAAGAAAAAGGCTTGACCAAGGGGAGCCATCCGGAGGTCACGGACATCAATGAGAAAGTGGCCTATTACCGCTCCAAAGTCATCAATACCCTCGTCCTCGCTTCGGTACGCGTCTTCCTGGAACACGAAGACGAAATCCTCTCCGGCACGATGCAGACCTCTCTCGTCGAATCGCTTCCCAAGAGACTCTATGACGCCTACTATGAGGCCAGGAGTGTGGCTTTCGAGAAAATTTACTTCGCCAAAGAAGTGCTGGACATTGAGTTCGCGGGCTTCCGCATCTTCGAGTACATCCTCGACACGCTTATAGAGGCGCAGCTGCACCCCGAGCGGAAGTATTCGGAGCTTTGGTTCAAGCGCATCCCCGAGCAGTACAGTATGCACGAACCTACCCTCTACGGGAAGATCCAGTCGGCTTTGGACTATATCAGCGGCATGACGGACGTGTACGCACTTGACCTTTACCGTAAGTTTACCGGAATGAGTATTCCCGCAATATGACAGGAACAGAAGCCTTTGAAGGCAAAAAAGTACACTTCAGTACCTTGGGGTGCAAACTCAATTTCGCCGAAACCTCTCACCTCGGGAGGCTTCTTACCCGCGACTTGGGTATGGAAGTGGCAGAAAAGGGCGAAGAAGCGGATTTCTGCCTCGTCAACACGTGCTCCGTGACCGAGATGGCGGATAAAAAGAGCCGCCAGCTCATTCACCGCCTGCACAGGGAGAACCCTCGGGCGCACATCATCGTCACCGGGTGCTACGCCCAGTTGAAACCCGGGGAGATCTCCAAAATCGACGGCGTGGATCTCGTACTCGGAGCGGCGCAGAAAGGAGACCTCGTCAAGTATCTCTTGATGATCGAGAAAGGCGAGCTTCCGTTTGACCAGCACGTCCTTACCACACCGATAGGGGAAGCGGACACTTTCGTCCCCTCCGTTTCTGCGGAGGGACGCACGCGCCATTTCCTGAAAGTGCAGGACGGGTGCGACTACAGGTGCAGCTACTGCACCATACCCAAAGCGAGAGGCAAGAGCCGTAACGGCTCTATCGCCGACCTCATAACTCAAGCGCGAGGGGTAGCGGAAGAGGGCGGTAAGGAGATCGTCCTCACGGGCGTAAACGTAGGGGACTTCGGCAAGTCCACGGGCGACACTTTCCTCGACCTCATCCGCGCCCTCGACGAAGTGGAGGGCATAGAGCGCTACCGGATCTCTTCCATAGAGCCGAACCTCTTGACACCGGAAATCATCGATTTCGTCTCCGCTTCCCGCCGTTTTGCCCCTCACTTCCACATTCCCCTGCAATCGGGGTCAAATGAAGTACTCGGCTTGATGCGCCGGAGGTACCGCAGAGAGGTCTTCGAGGAAAAAATCCGCCTCATCAAAGACGCTATGCCTGAGGCTTTCATCGGTGTGGATGTCATAGTGGGAGCAAGAGGAGAGACGGCGGACTGCTTCGAAGACGGTCGGGCGTTCATCGACTCGCTTCCCGTCACCAAACTGCACGTCTTCCCCTACTCCGAGCGCCCCGGCACCGATGCGCTCGCCATCCCCTACTCCGTTTCTCAAGAAGAGAAGCACAGGCGCAGTCACGTTCTCTTAGAGATCAGCGAGAAGAAACATCTCGACTTCATCGTTAGTCAAATAGGCTCCGCACACAAAGTGCTGTGGGAGCATGCGGTAAAAGACGGACAGATGTACGGCTTTACGGAAAACTACGTCCGAGTCCGCCACTCTGAGGTGGCCGACCATCTCGGAATCGTCACGCCGGTTCGGCTTACAGGGATGACAGAAGAAGCCGAAGTCGCCGCTGCCGAAATTCTACCCTTCTAAAGTGCACTCTGTGCGAGACCTATCTCCTATGCGAACCGCGATACCGAGAGCGCCAAAATCTTGGTCTGTATCTCAAGATCTCCCCAGTCTGTACCACGACGGCATCTCGGCACGTACGAGGATTCCCTCTCGGTCTGTATCTCTTTTTTTGACTCTTCCCTAAAATGAGCGACAAGCGCACGTTTACCGGCAATCTGCTTTACGGCTTGATGCACCTCATCGGTCTGCTCCCCGCGTGGTGGCACTATCTGTGGGCAGATGTGGCGGCTTTTCTGCTCCGGAGAGTATTCCGCTACCGTCTTGGCACGGTGCGCGGTCAGCTGACAAGGGTGTTCGGCAAAGAGGGCAAAAAATACATCAAGCCCTTTTACCGACATCTTGCCGACTTGGCGGTGGAGTACTTCATGCTCGCGGGGTTTGACGAAAAGCGTTTTGCCGGACACGCCGTGGTGACCAATCCCGAGATCTTCGAGGAATTGCACCGCGAGGGACACCATAATCTCTTTCTCCTAATCGGACACTTAGGCAACTGGGAGTACTACACGGGCTTCAATCTCTTTTGCGACACCGAGTTCAACGTCCTCTACAAGCGCCAGCACGGAGTAAGTAATGAGGTCTTCTCTCGACTGAGAAGCAAGTTCGGAAGCCGCCTTTTGGACAAAAACGAAGCGGGGTCGTACATCGTCTCTCACAGAAGAGACCCCATAAACCGCACCTACATCTTCGCAGCCGACCAAGAGCCTCCGTATGGCAGCATCAATCTCTACACCCGCTTTTTGGGACAGCCCACGGCGACGTTCACGGGAGCCGAAAGACTGGCATCCGCACTAAGCGCTCCCGTCATCTACACCCATTCACGCCAAACAAAACGCGGACACTACGAGGTCACGCTCGAGCTCATCACCAAAGACGCCTCCTCCCTCGCCAAAGGGGATCTGTCCATTAAGTATATGGAACTGCTCGAAAAAGACATCCTTATGGCGCCGGAACAGTGGCTCTGGAGCCACAAACGCTGGAAACACACCCTCGAGTGGCGCAAAGCCAACGACCCGAACTTTGACCGCCAAAACATCCGCATAAACCTCTGACCTATGGAGACCAAGAAAACCGTCGTCATCATCCTCTCTTGGAATGCTCTCCCGCTTCTCAAAGAGTACCTGCCGACCGTGGTGCAGAGTATCCCTTCGGAAGAAGCCGACATCCTGCTCGCCGATAACGGCAGCACCGATGGCTCGGCAGACTTTGCCAGAAGCCTCGGCGTGGAGGTCATCCCGCTGGAGCGAAACTTCGGATTCGCAGAGGGGTACAATCGCGCGATTAAGGGGCTTTGGGACAGTGGTCGAAGATACCCCTACACATTGCTCCTCAATAACGACGTGCGCGTCCAAGGACGCTGGCTCGAACCGCTCGTGTGGCAACTCGACCGAAACCCCGCAACCGTCGCTGTCCAACCTACGATTCTCTCCGACCGCGACCACAATCTCTTCGAGTACGCCGGAGCGATGGGCGGCTATTTGGACCTACTGGGGTATCCCTTCTGCCGGGGGCGTATCTTTGGGACAATCGAGCCCTTTCAGACCGACGGCAAACCCACTTACCGCGTTTATCCTACTCCTGTCTTTTGGGCGACAGGCGCCTGTATGCTTATCCGCACGGAAGCCTACATCGACGCAGGCGGGTTTGACGCCTCTTTCTTTGCGTATCAGGAGGAGATCGACCTCGCTTGGCGCCTGCACCGCAAAGGGTTCAGTATGGCAGTCGTCCCCTCGAGTGTCGTCTATCACCTTGGCGGCGGTACGCTCAGCAGCAGCAATCCGCATAAGACCTTCCTCAACTTCCGCAATAACCTCCTTATGCTCCGGAAGAATCTCCCGTCGGCTTACGGCATAAGGAGTCTTACGCTCATTGTACGGTTCTTCCTCGACTTTGTGGCCGCGCTGTCTTTTATCCCCCATAGGAACGGGCTGAAAGAAGCGCTGGCAGTGGCAAAGGCCTGGCGGGCGAACCTCAAGACACGCGTCCCCCGCAGCAAAGAAGAGGAAGCGGGCAAACGTCAGGCCTACGGCAAACTGTACCCGCATTCGCTCTTAGTCCGTTATCATCTCTTTGGAGAAAAGACCTATTCCCGACTCAAACTATGACACTCCGCACCCTTTCCCTCGTACTCTCAGCCGCTTTCCTCCTCGGCTCCTGCTCGGGCGACGGCTCCAATAAAGAGGCCGAAGCGCTCCTCTCTGAAGCCCGGACACTCTCCTCTTCCGACGAACGGGCGGATCAGGAGAGAGCCGTCCTTCTCTTCGACAGCCTGCATAAAGCCTACCCCACCGAGGTCTCGCTCCGAAAGGAGGCCATTTATCTCTCGCGTCAATTACGTCTGAAGATGAGTGAAGCGGACTCCGCAGACTTTGCCGAGCGATATGCGGCAGACTCCGCGCTCTTAGTTCGGATGGATCCCCTTTTCGTCCGCTCCAAGCACCCGACACTGCCCGACGACGAGACGGTAATGCGGTACCGGGGATATGAACCTCGGGACGCCCGTGGCAAACTCTTCCTGGATGTGCTCCTCAGGCACGACGCAAGCCTGCAGATCGTGGTAGGCACTACCGGCGACCGTCCGGTGCGTTTCACGAGCGTGAGAGCGGAAGTCCCGGAGACCGGAGCATACGAAGTGAGCGACACGATACCCATTAGCGACAAAGGACGCAACTACCTCTTCTCATCCGGCGGTCAGACACGCCTGCGTCTCACCCTTTCCCTCAGAGGCTCCGAGCGCATTGCTTCCTTCATCGCGCTGAACGCCTCCGACAAAAAGCCCCTGACTTTATCGCTGATGCGGGACGGAAGGGAGGTCCAAAAGTTTGCCCTCACCCCGTCGGAGGCTGAGACTGTCACCGAGACCTACCGCTTTTATGCCGCGTATGTGGAGCTAAAGACCCTCGAGGAGCGCATGCAGCGCCACGCACTTTACCGCAGTCATCTCCGCACGGAGAAATAAAAACCGAAAGCGACGAACCCCACACGAGAAGGGTTCGTCGCTTTTTAGTAGGCACTCGGAGCGTAATCAGCGGGCGTGCTTGATGAAAGTCCCGTCGTTGAGTTCATCGAAAGCTTTCATCAGCTCTTCCCGGGTATTCATCACGATGGGGCCGCCCCACGCAATCGGTTCTTTGAGGGGCTTGCCGGAGAGCAAGATCAGTCGTGCGCCGTCTTCCCCTGCCTTAAACACGACTTCGTCCCTGTCTCCTGCTGACTCTGTCGACGGTTTGAAGAGTACGGCAGCACCTTTCTTCTCAAAATCGTCCAGGGTTTCGTTCACGGCAAGCGTGCCATCGAGGAGGTAGACGAAGAGGGTTTCGTCATTGGGCGTGCCCTCAAACGTGAACTCCTTGCCCGGCGCAAGTTCGAAATCGATGTACGTCACGTCCACATACTTGGGGACGAAGTACCCTTTGGTCTCTTTGTAGCTGCCGGAGAGGACACGCACGACTGCTCCGTCTTCCTGGACCACGGGGATGTCCTTCGCATGAAGGTCTCCGTAGGCGGGGTCCGCCATCTTGTCTTTCTTAGGCAGATTGACCCAAAGCTGAGCCCCGAGCATCCGCTCAGAGGCGCTCGGCATCTCCTGGTGTATGATGCCGCTACCGGCTGTCATCCACTGGCAGTCGCCATCGGAGATGACGCCTTTGTTGCCCATAGAGTCTTGGTGCTCCATAGTGCCGCTCACGAGGTAGGTGACCGTCTCAATCCCGCGGTGCGGATGAAAAGGGAACCCTTTGATGTAGTCTTCGGGGTTCGTGGAGTCGAACCCGTCGAGCATCAGGAACGGGTCAAAATCATACATCGTATGGTTGCCGAGGACGCGGGTTAGGTGAACACCGGCTCCGTCTATGGCGTGAGAACCTCTTACAATCTTTGTCGCTTTACGCTTGCTCATAAAATAGGACTTATTTATTTATAAATACGGTATCGGGATAATGAAGGAACACCGATGTGTCTCCGTTGTATTATAAATACCCGTAACTTCCGATTTTGTTCAAAAGCATAAATTGCATCCCTGACGGCGAATCAATTTCATACGGACATAGAGCGGAAAAAGGTACAGACCGACGCCATTAAAAGACACAGACCAAAAATATATTCTTGGTCCGTACCCCGTTCCCACCGGAAAAGAGGACAACTTTTGCTCGGGCGTCAAAGGCAAAAGACGGAAGAAACGGACAAAAACGCTCATTTAAGCACAAAGTGAGCAAAAAACAGTCCGATATACACTATTTTTTGCTACTTTTGTCCTTGAAGTCAAGCACTATTATTAATGAGACTGTACTCAACAGCATCTTTCGTATAAAAAGGACTGCCGACAGCTCCGAGAGTTAATTAAGACATCTGACCCCACCAAAACAAGACATAGCGACAAATTACCATCATGAAGAAGGAGAAATTCAACGATATTTACAGGGAGGCGTTTCGTGAATACTGGGCCACTCCGGCGTTTACGAATTACGGTACCGCTGAAACTTTCAGCTACGCAGACTTTGCCAAAGGAGTGGCAAAAGTGCATCTGCTTCTTGAGCAACTCGGTGTCGGACGCGGCGACAAAGTCTCGCTCATCGGACGAGATTGCGCCGAGTGGTGTATGGTCTGGATCGGTGTCGTGACTTATGGCGCCGTCATCGTCCCCATACTCCCCGACTTCCATGAGGACGACATCAATAACATCATCAACCACAGCGACTCCGTGGTGGCCTTTGCCGGCGCGGCACACGCCAAGATGTTGCACCCGGAGCAGATGCCCCTCGTGCGTGCCACCCTCAGGATCAAGACTCTCGAAGTCCTCGGAGACCTCACTATGGACGAGAAAGCAAAGGCTCTTGATGCGAAGAGGCTCTTTGCGGAGCGCTATCCGCAGGGGTTCACACCGGAGGACATCGTCTACCCCACAGACCTCTCCAATGAGGACACGATGGTCATCAACTATACCTCAGGGACGACAGGCTTCAGCAAGGGCGTGATCCTCTCGGCCAATAATATGGTAGCCAATATCGTCTACGCCATCTCTATGAATGTTCTTACGGCAGGAGACACGACGCTGGCATTTTTGCCGAATGCACATGCGTTTGGGTGCGCCTTCAGTTTCCTACTGCCCTTGGCCGTAGGAACCCACACTTTCATCCTCGGTGTGCCGCCTACCCCGTCCAATCTCGTCAAGGCCTTTAAGAGCGTCAAACCCCGCCTTCTGCTCTCCGTCCCTCTCGTTTTCGAGAAGATCTACAAAAACGTCATTCTGCCCAAGCTCTCCAAGGGAAGTGCCAAAGTACTCAAAAACGTCCCCCTGCTGAATAAAGTGGTCTACAAAAAGGTGTACGACGCCCTGATGCAGACGATGGGCGGAAGGCTCGAACAGGTCGTGATCGGAGGAGCCGCCATGAACCCCGAAGTGGCACAGTTCTACACCAAAATCGGATTCCCCTACACCATAGGATATGGTATGACGGAGTGTGCACCGCTCATCAGCTACACCTACTACAAGCACTACAAGCCGGGCTCCGTGGGCGCTTATATCGACTCGATGTGCGAAGCTCGAATTGCCGACACACGCGTCATAGACGGAGAAGAGGTCGGAGAGATACAGGTAAGGGGTGAGAATGTCTGCCGCGGGTATTATAAGTTGGAGAAAGCCACTTCGGACTTATTTACCGCCGATGGCTGGATGCACACAGGTGACCTCGGCACAATGGAAGCAGACGGTACGCTCACCATCAAAGGACGGCTGAAGACCATGCTCCTCGCTTCCAACGGTCAGAACGTTTACCCCGAAGAGATAGAGCAAAAAATCGACTTGCAGGACGGCATCATGGAGAGCATCATGGTGCAGCGCGACAACCACCGCTTCGTGGCTGTCGTAATTCCCGACGTGGAAGGGCTCGAGAAACAGGGTATCGTGGGCGACGACGCCATCAAAGCTTTTCTCGAAAAGACAAGGCAGACGGTGAACCAAATGCTCCCGGCGTATGCCAAGATTCACGAGTTTGAGTACCGCAAGGAGCCTTTCGAGAAGACCCCGAAGCAGAGCATTAAGCGCTACCTCGTCAAGTAACCACAGGTCACACTCGGCTGAGAGTCTGTCTTAGCACTTCCTGAAACCTCCTTTGACACAATCGCCTTTTACTATGAAGTACCTCTATCGATTATATCTGGTGATTATAGTCTTACCCATTCTCGTAGTGGTGACTATTCTTGCATCCGTGACAACCGCGGCGGGATCTGTCTTGGGGAGGGATCGTATTTTCTCCTACTACCCGGGGTGGATTTGGAGCAGGGTGACCCTGTACCTCCTACTCTGTCCCGTGAGCGTCTCCGGGAAAGAGCACGTCAAACCCGGGAAATCGTACGTCGTCACGCCCAACCACTCCAGTGCAATCGACATCTACCTGCTGTACGGCTACTTCGACCGACCGTTTAAGTGGGTGATGAAAGGAGCTTTGAGGCGAATCCCCGTGGTGGGTTGGGCTTGCGAAAAGGCGGGATTTATTTTCGTAAATCTCGCCAAGCCGATGGAAGTAGTCTACTACGCCGAGGCTGCCATTAAAGACCGATACAGCATCATGATTTTCCCCGAAGGGACCCGAAGCGAAGACGGGAGAGTGGGACGGCTGAAGAAAGGGGCCTTTCGGATAGCGGGGGACACAGGCGCCCCGATACTTCCGGCCTATATCCGTGGAGCGCACGACGTGCTGCCTAAGCGCGGTTTTTGGCCGAGACCGGGAAGGCTTGAACTCCATTTTTTCCCCGAACTTCACCCGGACGACTTTAGAGACGACGACGGCACTGTCGACGTCACCTCTATGCTTAGGACGGTCGACGGTATCCTAAAGGCAGAAGAAGCAAGAGGCGGGGAGCAATCCCAAAAATTTGGATAAAAGGGCTATCTTTGCACTATCCAATAGACAAATGCCCTCCCCTGCAAGTTTCGGGGAATAGACACAAGAAGATATGACACAAAGAAAATATATGCGCAACGCCATAAGCGGCACTGCCGCAGCACTCTTGCTCTCGATGGCAGGAGTGGGTTCGGCATCGGCACAAAGCACGGATGTGGACAATAACTTCGCGTGGCGGATGTTTCAGGGCAGCGATATCCTGACCCATCTCTCGCCCGGCACGAGAGCCATCTATACGGCACCTTTCACAAGACCCGCTTCAGATAGCACGTACGACACATTCAGGGTCACGTCCTTTGCTCCGCTGATTTTCGATGTGGACAAACTTTTGAGCCTCAAAGAAAATGAAGCTCAAATCAGGAGCATAGCCTCGATGACAAACCGCACACTCTTCCCGCAAGCAGAGCCTCTGAACATCCTCAGTGCGGCGTCCAAAGATTGGATCGGGGAGACGCAGTTCGGGAAGAGTCAAAAGATGTGGAGAGAAGCAATGGGTCTGCGGGAATATATTTTCCGTATGAATCCGGATATGGTCATCGCCACGACCGAAGGACTTCCGCAGGACAAGCTGTCCGACTCGAGGATCAGCGGCAAAGCGTATGACGGGGCTTTCAAGGTCCGGACGGACAAAACGGCTATGGTGCAGGGGGCGGCAATACAGGGCGAGGAGATCGCGCCAAAGTACTGGAAGCACTCTTTCCTTATGGATCTGCATTTTGCGCAAAACGAGATCTCGGCAAACTGGTACAAGGGGGGGCAAAGCAACCTCAACCTCAACGGACGGCTGTTTTTCGACGCGACCTATGCCAAAGATCGCGTCAAGTGGGTCAATCAATTTGAGTACAAAGTAGGCGTCTTCACGCAGACGAATCCCGAGCAGAGGAAACTCCAAATAGGAGAGGATATTTTCTCCATCATCAGCAACCTCGGGCTCCGGGCATCGGACCACTGGTTTTACACCATAGACGGGATGTTGCGTACGCAGCTGCTCAATAATTACTCCACAGACAACGTACTCGTGACACGGACTTTCGCACCATTGAAAGTCGATCTCGGGATTGGTATGAAGTACGACATAGACCTCAAGGAGTTTAGGGGCGATCCTTTCGCCAGATTCCGCTTCACGGCCAACCTTTCGCCCCTGTCCGCCCAGATGATCTACACTTGGGCAAATGACATAGACAAGGCACGCGTGGGGCTTCTGCCCGAGCAAAACCATCTTTTCAGGATTGGCTCCACTCTGCGCACGAACTTGATCTGGAACTTCACGAGCTACCTCTATTGGGAGTCCCGCCTCCTATACAACACCTCCTACAAGCACATAGAGACGGAGTTTGAGAATAACGTCTACTACGCCCTCACGCGCTTCTTCAGCGTCAAGCTCGGAGTGAACCTCCGCTTTGACGACAGTGTAATCTTGGATGAGCCTAAGACGATCAAGAATCTGCTCCAGTATAACCAGATTTTCAGTCTTGGATTTACTTTCAAATTGTGATTAACCGGTTGCCGGAAGATTTTGAGAGAGAGTTTCGAGCCGTTTTCGGCACGGAACTCTTTTCACGCGTCATCGGAACCATAAAGGACGAAGCGCCCGTACTTTCGGTGAGGACGAACAGGCTCAAAGCAGCTCCTCTCTCAAACGAAAGCACAAGCGTAAGCTGGCTCCCGGGACAAGGAATGTACGTCTCGGACGAAAGACCGGTATTCGGAGTCGATCCTTTTTGGCACGTCGGGGCCTACTACGTCCAGGAGGCCGGCAGTATGTTCATCGCCAAGTTTCTCGAGGGAGAAAAGCCCGAAGTCATTCTGGATCTGTGTGCGGCACCGGGGGGCAAAAGCACCCTCCTAAGGGATTTTTTCACACCACGGGAGACGCTCTCCGAACCCCTACTGATCTGCAACGAACCCATAAGCGAAAGAGCCAAGATACTACAGGAAAACGTCCTTCGCTGGGGCGGTGACGAGACAATCGTCACATCGGCGCTGCCCGAAGCCTTGGCTGCATCCGGACTGCGTGCCGACCTCATACTCGTAGACGCGCCGTGTTCGGGGGAAGGGATGTTCCGAAAGGATCCCGCAAGTATCGACGAATGGAGTCAAGCAAATGTCTCGCTCTGTGTCTCACGCCAGAGGGACATCCTCTCCTCCGCTTGGGAGATGCTTACCGAAGGGGGGCTTCTGATCTATAGCACTTGCACGCTCAACCCCAAAGAAAACGAGGAGCAGCTCTCGTGGCTCGAAGGGCACTATGACCTCGAGCTCGTCACTCTTACCCCCGATTACGACGACCTCTGCCTCCTAAGGAAAGGCGTTTACCGCTTTATGCCCGGCTTCACGCGCTCTGAGGGGCTCTCTGTCTTCGCGGTCCGGAAGTGCGCCCGAACTGCGTCCGCCAAGCCCTCTAAGCCGGTGAAGCCGCAAAAGCTCCACACCCCGGACGAGATCAAAGGCTTGCCCCACTCTTTTCTTGTCACAAACGGGGTCTATAATCTCCTAAGCCCAAAAGGACAGGAGACCCTCAGCCTACTCTCTGCCACTAAAGGCATCCGCATACGATCCGCCGGGCTCCCGCTTGGCGAGATGAAAGGAAAGGACTTCATCCCGTCTCAGGGATGGGTCACAAGCGGCGTTTTCTCCCAAGATCTTCCCTACCCCCGTATAGCGGTAAACGAAGACACAGCCCTCTCCATACTTAAAAAAGGGACTCCGGTCATCGATGCACCGGAGAGGGGTTTTTACCTCCTTACATACTCGAGCCTGCCACTCTCGCTCGTCAAGCATCTCGGCACCCGCATCAATAACCTCTACCCAAAAGAGTGGGCTGTCCGTAACGCCCGGCTCACGAGTGAGGACATCCCGCACCTTCCCATCCGAATCTCAGGTTTGAAATGAAATCGACCATACTCCGACTCCTGCTTTTCGTACTCTTCTCTCTGTCTGCCGCTGTTTCCGTAGTGGCTTCGCCGACGATCAGCCTTCTGACTGCGGGACCGACTGATGAGGAGGTCTTTTTCCTCTACGGTCATACAGGCATCCGTGTCCGCATCCCAGAGGAGGGGTACGACTACGTATTCAACTACGGCTACTTCTCCCTGCAGCAGCCCAACTTCTACCTCAACTTCATCCTCGGTAAGCCCTTGTATATGCTTGGGGTCACACCGATGGAGGCGTTCCTCGAAGACTACAGATCGGGCGGAAGATCGGTCACGGAGCAGGTACTTAATCTCTCGGAAAAAGAAGCAGAAGACTTCCTCGCTTTTCTCGAATGGAATGCCCGTCCGGAAAATGCGCAGTATCGGTACAACTTTTTCTTCGACAACTGTGCCACCCGTCCGAGAGACCTCATCGAGAAGTTTTCGGGCGGTCTCACCTACCACATCGACGAGACCGATTTCCCGACCTTTCGCGAAGCGGCAAGAGAAAAAAGCGAGTCCGCCCAGTGGTACACGTTTGGGGCAGACATCTGCCTCGGATCGCAGTCAGACGAAAAGATGACCGCCAAAGATGCGGCCTACCTCCCCGATCTTTTGATGAAAGAGATGGACTCTGCCACCCGCAACAGTGACGGCGCCCCCATCGTCCTATCCAAAACGGAGCTGCTGCCGCAGACGCACACCATAACGCAGAGTGGTTTCTACTGGCCGGGGTTCTTCTTCTCGGTCTTGGTTGCAGCACTTTTCGTCATCTACTTCTTTGTGAAAAGCAACAGGCTCACTCTTAACCTCATTGCGACGCTCTTTTTCTCCGTTATGGGCATCCTCGGCATCACGCTCTGGTTTCTTGCTTTCCTGAGCGCTCACCCGCATACGTTCCCGAACGAAAACCTCCTCCTGTACCACCCGTTCTGGGTTCTCCTCATTCCCTTGCTTTACCGCAAAGACACGACCGGAAGGACGCTTTACCAAGACTTGCTCTTTTGGCTCTTTACTGCTTCGCTCGGGCTTCTTGCGGTTCTCGTCATCATCCCGGGTGGACAAGTCTTGCCGCGCGGCGAACTTCTATTGTGGCTCTCGGCTATCCTCCTTGTGATTTACACCTTTTACCCGGATCCCAAGCGGATCGGTAAACCAAATTTTCGCACCTCTGAGTCATAACTTTCACTCATAACTTGGAGACCCTGTTAGAAACCATTCCTCAGTACTATGAAAGCTACGAATATCGAGCTAAAAAAGAAAAAGAAGCTATACCTCATTGCGCTCATACTTACCGCAGTCCTCTTTCTTGTGGCAGTTACCTATGTGTCTCTAACGGAATTCACGACACCATTGGTTACAATCCTGCCCATCCTCTTCTTCGTCCTACTCATCAGATGGAACTATATTCGGCGAAAGGAGCTCAGGAGCCGTTGGGACGCTTTTGCTGAGGAAAACATCATGAAGAGGAGCCGTCGTAATGACTGAGCAGACGCCCACAGAACACACAAAAAGTCCCCGAGACGGCATCGGTTCCGTCTTGGGGACTTTTTGTAACTTGCTTAAGGATCTCTTAGTCTTTGTGGGTCATAATGTGGAGGATGTGCTTGTCGGTAGCCGTCATCGCGTCTCGTCCTATGCTTGTCAGGTTATCGATCGACTTATCGATATCGTCGTCTACGACCCCTTCGCTGCTCGTCACCACTTTGCGCTCAATGGCAAGGAGAGAGGAAAGCATCGCGGAGCTTGCACCGCTCGTCACTTTGAGACTACAGCTCGGTTTGGCTCCGTCGCAAATCATCCCCGTGAGGTTGCCGACCATATTCTTTACTGAGTACCCGATCTGCTCGCGCGTGCCGCCAAGGAGGTAAGTTATCCCGCAGGCAGATCCCGTGGATGCAACCACGCAACCGCAGAGAGCAGAGAGACGACCCAGTTTCTGTTTGATGTAGACGACCATCAGATTGCTCAGCATCAGCGCCCGAATCTTCCGCTCTTCGCTGACACCTTGGTCTTCTGCGAAAGTGAGCACCGGCAGAGTAGCCGTGATGCCTTGGTTTCCGGATCCGGAGTTGCTCATCACCGTGACGGGTGCCCCGTCCATACGGGCATCACATGCCGCAGAGGTGTAGGTCAAAAGATGGGTATAGGGGGTATCGCCGAGGAACTTTTTCCCAAGCTCGCCCTTGATCATCTTGCCCACGGCGTGACCATACTCCCCGCGGAGCGAATATTCGGCGGCATTCTTATTGAGCCGGGCCGCTTCGAGGATGAAGTCTATTTCGTCCAAAGGCATTTCTGTGGCGAAGTCATAGACCATATCGAAAGTCAGGGGCACATCGGGACCATCGTAATTCTCCGACGGGACGCAGTTACAGGCGCTGTCTTCGGTCTCTGCTACGGATTCTTTCCGCTCTACTGCTTTCCCGTCCAAAGTGAGCGACTTGAGAGCGGTATGGACGTGCTCGATGATGGCTACCGCCTCGTGACCACTGTCGTCCTTAAGCGTCGCTTCGATATAGAGCTTGTCGACGTCTCCCTGTTTGAGGTTGATGTCAATCATTTTGGCATCCATCATTTGCTTGGCCTCCTCAAACTGCTCCTTGGAGAAATCGTCCAAGATGGTCAGTTGCTTGGAGGGGTCGGCGACTACGGCACCCAGAGCCACAGCGATGGGAAGACCGATCATACCGGTGCCGGGGATACCTACCCCCATAGCATTTTTGAGGATGTTGGCGCTCAAGTCGAGACGGATGGAGGTCACTTTTCCGGGCAATACTTCGGAAGCGTGTGCCACGGTGAGGGCTACGGCTACGGGTTCGGTACAGCCGGTGGCGGGAACCACTTCGCGGTGTATCATCTTGATGATATCCAGTTGGGTCTGTCTGTTCATCATTTATACTTGGTATGTAAGGGAGTGAATGGTTTCGTTCAAACTATAACAAAGATACCACATAATTGTATCGAAACCCATAAGTGGAAGCGACGTGCATACGAGCATACGCATTAGAACCCGTCAAGATTAACTTCAGCAAGAAAAGGAGGTGTCCTCCAAACTCCGACCTATACCTTGGACGTACCGAGAAGATCTCTTTGGTCTGTATCACGATGAAACGAGACACGTACCGGGAAGATTGCGAGATACGGATCAAGAACCATCGGGCTGTTTGAGCCCATTCGGCGGCACTTCAGTGCTTCGAGACAGGGCGGGGTATAGATAAGGAAGAAAGTGGTAAATTTGTAAGCTGATTAAGTAGAAACAAACGCGGATTCGTCCATAGGCATCACCATTGATTGAGAAATAAGTTCGTATATCCTTTGCTCGCACTTTTGGCGGGGGCGGTTCAGTTGAACCTGCTCTCGGCAGAGGCTATGATCTCTATGAGAGAGGACTTTGAGCCCACGGATGCAGAGGAGCAAACGAGCCGGAAAGAGGGTGCGCCGCGCCTCGTCGTCCTCATCACCGTATCGGGTCTTGAGACGAATCTTTTGGAACTCACATTAGAGGAGAGCGGGCAGATCGACCTGCTCAAAAGCGCCCTACTCTACCCTCAAGTCCGCCACCCGCTCATCACTGCCGATGCCGCAGTTTCCGCAGCCATCCTACACACCGGAGTCTTGGGACTGGAAAACGGAGTGACTGCGCGCAGACCGCTCCGCAAGCTCAAGAACGGCACCCTCGACAGATCTCTTTCGGTCTTTTTTTCGGACAAGTATTCCGGGATAGGGACTTCCGAGAGATTGGCGCCGGAGACGCTTCTGTCTGCCACCATTTCGGATGCCGTCAAAAGGGCATCCGGGGGGCTTGGGGTGGTTTACAGCGTGGCGACACGACCGGAAGAGGCCATTATCGGCGGAGGAACCGGTGCCGACGGGGTTTTCTGGACAAACGAGACAAGGGGCGAGAGGGCATCAAGCAACTATTACCCTACGAAGCTGCCTTGGTATGTATCCAAGCTCCCCGCGCCACGGGTCAAGCTCTCCAAAGGAATCTCTTGGACACCCTATTATCACTCCGACTTTTTCGAGAAGTACGGTAAGTGGACTTTCAGACACGAAGAGGTTCCTTTTTCGCACACACTGACTCGGGCGGAGTCGTACCTCAATACCCCTCTTGCCAATGAAGAAGTCACCGAGACCGCACTCTCTTTGATCGAAAACGGAGGTCTCGGCACTGATGGCAACACCGACGTCCTTGCCCTGACTTACAGCCTGGCGGTGCCGGGGGAATTTTCGCCCGCGCTCCTCTCCCCCGAGATAATGGACGGGTACTATCGTCTCGAAGAAGAGATCAGGAGACTGAGGAAGCAGCTGCCAAAAGAGACCGTCCTTATCATCTCCGGTGACGGAATGGCCCCCGCAGAAGTGCGCGCCGATGCGGAAAACCGCACTTTTCACGCGGACAAGTGCAAGGCACTCACCAATATGTACCTGGACACCCGATACGGGGTCAAAGGTTTGGTAAAAGAGATCACGGAGGAGGGGCAACTTTACTTGGACAACGAACGTCTGAAGGCTTCCAAACTCGACAGCGAAGAAGTCCGCCGTCTGGTCGCCGATTTTCTCCAAGAGTTTGCCGGAGTAGCATACGCATTCCCCGAGTGGGAGCTGCGCCGAAGCCTCCTGACGAATGACGGTAACGCCAAGCTCCTCACGGCGATGCACAGCGTCCCCGCCAAAGACCGTGGTGACGTCGTATTCGGACTTCAGACGGGCTTCACGTTCGGGAATAGTCCCGTAGGCTCATCCGCACATCCTGCGGCACACTTCTTCGCAAGCATCACTTCTCCCCTCCTGATACTCGGTCCGGGCATCACTCCGGGGCGCATCGAGACACCTCTCGACCTCAGAAACGTCTCCGAAGTGATCTGCGAGACTCTGCGCATACGACCGCCATCGAGGTAGTGATTGCGAAGAGATGGGAGAGAAAGAAGATACCGAAACAAGTAAAAAATCAGAACAAGCGTCACTGAGACACGATACACCTATGGGATTAAATAATTTACTGGCCAAGATTTTTGGCAATAAATCGGATAAGGACCTCAAAGAGCTGAGACCCTACGTAGCCAAAATCAACGAACAGTTCGAAAAAGTAAAAACGTGGTCTAATGACGAGCTCCGGGCTCGCTCATCTGCCATGCGCCAAGAGATCCAAGACTACGTCCGCGCCGAAAACGACCGTATCTCGGAGCTGAAAGCCTCCGTGGAAGGCAAAGAGCTCTCCGAGAGAGAGGCAATCTGGGCAGAAGTAGACAAGATTGAGGAACATATCCTCGATATGAAAGAGGAAAAGCTCACGGAGCTTTTGCCCGAAGCTTTTGCGATAATGAAAGACACGGCTCGTCGTTTTATGGAAAACGAGACCATCGAAGTCACGGCTTCGGACTTCGACCGCGACTTAGCCGTCACGAAAGACTTCGTCACCATAGAGGGGGACAAAGCCGTGTACAAACACACCTGGATGGCGGGGGGTAATCCCGTCACCTGGGATATGGTTCACTACGACGTCCAGCTCATCGGCGGCGTCGTCCTGCACCAAGGGAAAATAGCGGAAATGGCCACCGGGGAAGGTAAAACGCTCGTGGCTACTTTGCCCGTATTCCTGAACGCACTCACCGGCAGCGGTGTGCACGTCGTCACCGTCAACGACTACCTCGCCAAGCGTGACTCCGAGTGGATGGGACCGCTGTATATGTTCCATGGACTCTCTGTCGCATGTATCGACAAAACCGAGCCCAACTCCCCCGAGCGTCGTGCCGCCTACAACTGCGACATCACTTTCGGCACCAATAACGAGTTCGGCTTCGACTACCTCCGCGACAATATGGCACGCAAGCCGGACGATCTGGTTCAACGGAAACACAACTACGCCATCGTCGACGAAGTGGACTCCGTCCTTATTGACGATGCCCGTACGCCGCTGATTATCTCGGGTCCCGTGGAGACGAAGGGCGACCAGATGTTCGAAGAGTTTCGCTCGAATGTGGAGCTTGTGGTGAACGCCCAGAAGACACTGGCCACGAAACTTCTCACAGAAGCGAAGCAAAAGATCGCAAGCGAGGACAAAAAAGTCCAAGAGGACGGCTATGTCCAGCTTTTCAGAAGCTACAAGGGGCTACCCAAAAACAAAGCCCTTATCAAGTATTTAAGCGAAGAGGGCGTCAAGAAGCACCTGCTTGAGACGGAAGCCTACTTTATGGCGGACAATAACCGGGAGATGCACACAGCCACCGACGTGCTCTACTTCGTGATCGACGAAAAGACGAACCGCATTGAGCTCACGGACAAAGGTATCGACCTCCTCACGGGTAAGAGTGACGACCCCGAGTTCTTCATCCTCCCGGACATCGCCACCGAGATGAGCGACCTTGAGAACCAAGACCTCACCCCGGAAGAGAAGGCGACGAAAAAAGATGAAATGCTGACCGCCTACGCCATCAAAAGCGAGCGCGTCCACACCATAAACCAGCTCCTTAGAGCCTACACGCTCTTCGAGAGAGACGACCAGTACGTGGTGATGGACAATAAAGTCCTCATCGTAGACGAGCAGACAGGACGTATTATGGACGGGCGGAGGTACTCCGACGGTCTCCACCAAGCCATCGAAGCCAAAGAGCACGTCAAAGTCGAGCAGGCCTCTCAGACCAAAGCCACAATCACGCTCCAGAACTACTTCCGTATGTACCACAAACTGGCCGGCATGACCGGTACGGCGGAGACGGAGGCAAAGGAGTTTTGGGACATCTACAAGCTCGATGTCGTAGTCATCCCCACAAATAAGCCCATCGCCCGCATCGACGAAAACGACCGCATCTACAAGACTGCACGTGTCAAGTATGCCGCCGTGATCGACGAAGTGGAGCGCCTCACGGCACTCGGCAGACCGGTTCTCGTCGGGACAACGTCCGTCGAAATATCGGAGTTGCTCTCCAAGATGCTCACACTCCGCAAAATTCCGCACCAAGTCCTCAACGCCAAGCTGCACCAGAAGGAGGCCGAGATCGTGGCTCAAGCGGGACAGAGCAGCACTGTGACCATCGCCACCAATATGGCCGGCCGCGGTACCGACATCAAACTGTCTCCGGAAGTTCGCGCGAAGGGCGGTCTCGCCATCATCGGTACAGAGCGGCACGAGTCCCGGCGCGTGGACCGTCAGCTCCGCGGTCGTGCCGGACGCCAGGGCGACCCCGGATCCTCCGTCTTCTTCGTCTCTATGGAAGACAAACTGATGCGCCTATTCGGGTCCGACCGTATGGCCAAGTGGCTTAGCACGATGGGCTTCAAGGACGAAGATATGCTGGAGAGCTCGCAGCTCTCCAAGGCTGTGGAAAACGCCCAAAAGAAAGTCGAAGAAAACAACTTCGGCATCCGTAAGCATCTCCTCGAGTACGACGACGTAAAGAACGCTCAGCGTAAGGTCATCTACACCCGCAGAAACCACGCCCTTATGGGTGAGCGTGTGGGTATGGACGTCATCAATACCCTCCAGCAGACGGCGGAGAAAGTGGCAGAAAAGTTTGAAGGAGCCACGTTCCAAGAGTTCAAGACAGAGGTCTACACCATCTTCGCACTCGATCTGCCGGATGACGCGGAATCAAGATTCCGTTCGATGAGCAAAGAGCAGATTGCGGATGCCATCGTCGACGAAGCCATAAAGACGCTTCAGAGAAGAATGGATCGCATCGCCGAGCTGGCAGACCCCATTCTCCAGAACTTCTACCAAATGCACGGAGACAAGGTGGAAAACATTTATGTCCCTGTCTCGGACGGACGCTTGATGTACAATGTGGTCGTCAATCTCAAAGAGGCAGTCGAGACGCACTCCAAGAACATCGGCAAGGCGTTCCAAAAGACCATCCTCCTCTACACCATAGACGACGCGTGGGAGCGCCACCTCCTAAATATGGACGAACTCCAGAACGCAGTCCGCAATGCGTCTTATGAGAATAAGGATCCCCTCGTGATCTTCAAGGTGGAGGCCTACGAGCTTTTTGCCGAAATGGTTGCCGAGATGAACCAAAAAGCCACCGAGATCATCATGCGCGGTCACATCAACGTGGCACCACCGCAGCAACAGACTCAGGCGCAAAATCTCCAAGTACGCGAGCAGCACGATGACCCGAGAGAAAACGCCGGTCGCAAACAGTACAAAGAGCAAAAAGACGACTATGAGGCACAGCAGGAAGCACGCTACCAAGCGGGGAAGAATGCCTCTGCCAAAGAGCCCGAGAAGCGCCAGCCTTACGTCGCTCAGCAAAAGATCGGACGCAACGATCCCTGTCCTTGCGGAAGCGGCAAAAAGTTCAAGAACTGCCACGGCAAAAACCTCTAACCCTCTCATCGGATATGATTCACTCTATGACCGGCTTCGGTAAGGCCGAGGCCAAATCCGAAAGCCAAAAAGTAACCGTAGAGATACGGTCGCTCAACAGCAAACAGGCAGACATCTCCCTGAGACTGCCTTTTGACCTGAGGAGCGAAGAGATCGAGGTGCGCAAGACAGTGGCACAAAGTCTGCTCAGAGGGAAAATAGACGTTTTTGTCTCCGTCGAGCATCTAAGAGAAGAGCCTAACGTCTCCTTTGACGCAGCCTTGGCAAGAGAGTACTGGCAGAAGTTGCAAGACTTTGCGGCAGAAACCGGCATACCGATGCTCGACAACCCGATGAAGACCATCCTCGGGCTCAACGGGGTCCAAAAAAGTCGCGAAGAGTCGGAAGACGAAATCGAAGCGATAAAGGAACTGATGACGAAAGCGCTCGGAGACGCACTCGATCACCTTCAGGAGTTCAGAGCCCAGGAGGGTCTTTCGCTTTATCGGGTCTTTGAGGCAAACAACCGCGCCATTGATGAGCTTCTGTCCCTGACCAAACCCTTTGAAGAAGAGCGCATCACGGAGATCAAACAGCGGCTCGAAGACAACCTCAAAAAGTACATCGACCACGAGTATGATCCCGGCAGGCTTGAGCAGGAGATGATTTTCTACATCGAAAAGCTCGATGTCAACGAAGAGAAAAACCGGCTCAAGAACCATCTGAAGTATTTCCAAGAGACAATGGATCTCCCCGATCCCGGACAGGGGCGCAAGCTCGGCTTCATCGCCCAGGAAATGGGGCGTGAGATCAATACCCTCGGCTCCAAGAGCAACCACGCAGAGCTCCAGAAGATCGTGGTCAAAATGAAGGACCACCTCGAGCAGATCAAAGAACAGGTCCTGAACGTCCTCTAATAAGCCATGAAGAAAGGCAAGATAATCATCGTCTCGGCACCGAGCGGATCCGGAAAGAGTACCATCTTGAGCTACATCCTTTCCCGCCCGGAGCTAAACCCCTATTTCTCCATCTCCGCTACCTCTCGTGCCCCGAGAGGAGCGGAGAAACACGGATGCGAATACCATTTTCTGACAAAAGAGGACTTTGAGCAAAAGATCTCCGAAGGAGCCTTCATCGAGTACGAGGAGGTCTACTCAGGCACCTATTACGGCACGCTTAGGAGTGAAGTGGATACGCCACGAGCAGAGGGCAAAAACGTGTTCCTCGACATTGATGTAAAAGGTGCATTGAGACTCAAAAAGGAGTTTGGCAACGATGCCCTTTTCATCTTCATCCAGCCGCCGAGCCTCGAAGTCCTCCGAGAAAGACTGATCCGCAGAGGAACCGAGACGGCAGAGAAAATCGACCTTCGCCTTTCGCGGGCGGAAGAAGAGCTTTCCTATGCCCGCTATGCGGATCAAGTCATCGTCAATGACAACCTTGATGAAGCCAAGAAGCTCTGCTACACGGTAATCAAAGCCTACCTTGAGCTCGACTAAACGTTTGAAACAAGTCATCCTCTACCCCGGCTCCTTCAGTCCCCTCCATATCGGTCACCTCTGCCTTGCGAATTACATCGTGGAAACAGTGGAGGCGGACGAGCTGTGGTTTCTCCTCACGCCGTCTAATCCCTTCAAAAACCCCAGAGACCTTCTTCCCGAATCGTTCCGTGCGGAGTGGGTCGCTGAGGTACTGAAGCTCCACCCCAAGCTGAGACTCAGCACGGATGAGTTTGGGCTGCCGGAGCCTAATTATACGTACAATACGCTCCGTTTCCTTAGGGCAAAATACCCCGACCACCGGTTTACTTTACTTGCAGGGATGGACAGCCTGATTGACTTACCCCAATGGTACAGAGGGGAAGAGCTTATGGAGAAGCAGTCCTTTCTTATCTACCCACGCCCCGGCTACGAGATCCCCGCGGGATTCAGAGGACGAGAAAACATCCAAATTCTTGAGGACGTACCGACTTTTGAAATCTCGTCCACGGAAATTCGGGAAATGATCGCAAGAGGCTGCGATCTCCCCTACTTCCTCACCCTCCCTGCTTCTCACCCCCTGTATCGGAAGTTAAGAGATCTACTCACGGAAGGGACTTCCGGTGTCAAAACGAAGTAAGGAATCGGACACTTCCGAACCTCCAAGGAAATATTTTTCGCAAACATCCGCTCAAAGATTTGGTAACATAAAAAGTTTTGGTACCTTTGTAGAGCAATTCCGAAACAGAAACGACACAAAGTCCGGACGGCGTTGCTCCTCGTAAAATAAAGAGGTTAATCTTGGCTCCATAGCTCAGTGGTAGAGCAGAGGACTGAAAATCCTTGTGTCCCCGGTTCAATTCCTGGTGGAGCCACTTCCCTCCCCCCGAAGCCCCGTGTTCTTATACAATTTATAAGATGCGGGGCTTCACTTTATTCTTTTCCCAAAAACCCGACCAACAACCCCGAGACACAAGACCAAAAGGTCGCGCTCGTTTCAGTCAGACCAAAAAGAAATTTTCGGTCTGTATCTCGCCGTAGCCTATGTCCTACCGAGAAGTTCTTCCTGTACCGTATCTGATTCAAAACGCCATCCGCGGAACAGTCCGGCGAAATATTGTTCAAACTACTGGTTATATTGTGGTATATTTGTACTCGGAAAGCGTAATGTGCCGCAACTTGCGCGCCGTTTCGATTGTTCTGAAGATACGTGAGAACCGATTTTCCATTAAAAATATAACAATAAAACACAGATTGATTATGGTAAACTATAAAGATCTCGGACTGGTCAACACCAGAGAGATGTTCAAGAAAGCCGTGGACGGAGGTTACGCAATCCCGGCCTTTAACTTCAATAATATGGAACAGCTCCAGGCAATCATCCAAGCCGTAGCTGAAACCAAATCTCCTGTCATCCTCCAAGTATCCAAAGGCGCGAGGAGCTATGCCAACCAGACCCTGCTTCGCTATATGGCTGAGGGTGCAGTGGCTTATGCAAAAGAACTCGGTCTCGAAAAGCCCCAGATTGTGCTTCACCTCGACCACGGCGACTCTTTCGAGCTCGTCCAGAGCTGTATCGAGATGGGCTTCTCCAGCGTGATGATCGACGGCTCCCACCTCCCCTACGACGAAAACGTGGCACTCACCAAGAAAGTCGTGGACTACGCTCATCAGTATGACGTTACCGTGGAAGGTGAGCTCGGCGTCCTCGCAGGCGTGGAAGACGAAGTCAGCGCTGAGCACCACACCTACACCCGTCCGGAAGAAGTCATCGACTTCGTCTCCAAGACCGGCGTAGACTCACTCGCCATCTCCATCGGCACTTCTCACGGCGCCAATAAGTTCACTCCCGAGCAGTGTACCCGCGACGCCGAAGGTCACCTCGTACCCCCGATGCTCCGTTTCGACATCCTCGAAGAAGTGGAAAAGAAGCTCCCCGGCTTCCCCATCGTCCTCCACGGCTCCTCTTCCGTACCCCAGGAAGACGTCGAAACCATCAACACCTATGGCGGCGCCCTCAAGGATGCCATCGGTATTCCCGAAGAATGGTTGCGCAAAGCCGCTAAGTCGGCGGTATGCAAGATCAACATCGACTCCGACAGCCGTCTCGCGATGACTGCGGCTATCCGCAAAGTCTTCCACGACAAGCCCGCCGAGTTTGACCCCCGCAAGTACCTCGGACCGGCTCGCGACCACATGAGAGACCTCTACGCACATAAGATCAAGAACGTCCTCGGGTCAGACAATAAGCTCTAAGCTGCTTCCCGAAACGTTTCGATAAAATCAAAGCCGAAGTCTTGCACTTGCAGGACTTCGGCTCTTTTTGAATCAATAGGAATCGCCCTTAGAATCTTGAAGGACGACGACCTCCGTACCCACCGGGACCTCTACGTCCGGACTCGGACTGCGGGGCACCACCGCCGAAATTATTGAAGCGGTAGGTAAAAGTGAGCATAAAATAGCTCGTAATGCCGTTCACGTTTTGGTCCACGATGCTATTGGCAGAGATGGTACGCGTATACGTGGTTCTCTGACGGAGAAGGTCGTAGGCACTAAGCTCGAGGGAAGCGCTCTTATCGCTGAGGAAAGCCCACGACAGAGAGGCGTCCCAGAGCCACAGTCGGCGGTTAAAGGCGTCGTTATAGCCCGCGGCGTCTTGATACGAGAGACGCGAAGTAAGGGAGAGATCCAAAGGAAGCGTCCAGACGAGTTCGTTAAAGATGTTGTAGTCATAGGTCGTGCGGTCCAGCTCCGTAGAGATGGAGTTTTTGGCACTCTGCACCGCAAGGAAGCCCCCCGTAGTAACTTGGAGGTTGTCTCCGCTCCAAGTAAAGCGTTGGGCGAGGCGGGGGCGGAAAGTATCGGCGGTATTGAGCGCGTCATTGACGTACGCCTTACTGCGATTATAGGAGAGGTTACCGAACGTGAAACTTGTCCACTTACTCTTCGCCCCTCCGATAGGGGTATTGACACTGAAGCCGAACCACAGGTTTCTCAGTCCGTCTACGTTCTCGTAAGTGTTTACGCTTGCCCCGGTCGCCTTGTCGATGGTCCTCTTCGAGATGACGGCATCGTTTGTGAAACTTGCGCTACCGAAGAGACCGAAGCTCTGTCTCTGAGTCCGGCGGTTAAATTGGATATTCGCGCGAAGACTGTGGGAGAAGGAGGGAAGGAGGTCGGGATTACCCACGGAGGTGGAGAGGGGTGAATTGATGATCGGGACGTTATTGAGCTGCATCATAGAGGGCTGCGTAGTCCGGCCGTTGTAGCGCACCATCACCCTCAGCGTGTCGGTGGGTCGGATGTCTACCGTGAACGTGGGGGCGTAGTTCCAGACTATCCGGGACTTATCGAACGTCGTCTCGATGCCGTTGCTCGTCGTCGTATGGGTCGTGGTGGGCGAAGCCTCGAAGCCGGCGTATATATTACTCTTCTTCCAAAAAGAATACCTCACTTGGAAGCCGAAGCGGTGTACCATATTCTCGTTCGTGGAGGCCCTTGAGTAATCGGTGTCGAGAAGGGTGTATGCCCCCGAGGCGTCTTTATTGTACGCCAGTTGGTTGTTGTACCTATTCTGGGCATCGAGGCGGTAATTAAGTTGGAGCGCCCACGTCTTATTAAAAGGCTCGAGATAAGAGGCACGCACGCCGTAGCCCCAGTCCGAGTCATCGGTGGTGGTGCGCTGGTCTATGACTTCTTTTGTCCCCTTCGAGAGGAAGTCCGTCAGCGAGTTTTTGATACCGAAACCGTTGCTTTTCCCATAGTTTCCCGCTGCACGCACGTATATATTTCGCCCAAGGTCATTAAATGTGTGTCTGAAGTGCAGTTCCATATCTGCGCCTATGTCGTCTGTCTGCCCGGATTGGAGGCTATTGCCTCTGTTGATGATCTCTCCCGCATCATTTGTAGTGGTGAACTCATCCTGATTATTCGACGTCGTCCTCCGCCAGTCAAAAGAGGGCTCGGCTATGATGCTGGTGCGCTCCGAGGGGTTCCACTCGATACGGGTCATTGCTTCGGCGGACTTGTCGTTGGAAAAGTTGTTGTAGCTCTGGTTTTCGTAAGTCGAGCTTTGGTCTCCGAGGAAGTTCTGGGTATTTCTCGACCCGATGGTAGAAGCGTCATTGTCGTGGTATTCGGCCTCAGCCGTCATCTGCACTTTGTCTCCAAACTTATTGTCATAGTTGAAGCCCAGCGACCGCGTCGTCCGGTCTCCGCGTCCCCGTCTGACTCCGTCGATGTTATTGAGGTTACCGAGGAGCGTGTACCTTGCATCCCCATTGAAGTAATTGACATTGGCTTGGGTGTTGTACCGCTTCTGAGTGCCGTAGCCGGCGGTGAGGTTGGCCAAAACGCCCTTTTTCTTGTCTTCCTTCACGTTTAGGTTAAGGACTTTCACCCTCTCGCCGTCGTCCACGCCCGTCAGTCGGGACTGGTCCGACTTTTTGTCCACCACTTGGACGTTCTTAATCATATTAGAGGGCAGATTTCGGGTAGCCATCGTGGGGTTGCTCGAAAAGAAGTCCCTTCCGTCGAGTTCTATCCTTTCGATTGATTCGCCGTTGTAAGTGATGTTGCCGTCGTCATCTATCTCCATACCGGGTATTTTGCGGAGCAAGTCCTCGACATTGGCGTTTTGCTTGGTGCGAAACGCATCGGCATTAAACTGCACCGTATCCGTCTTCATCACCACGGGCGTCGCCTGACCCACGACCTGCACCTCTTTGAGTGCGGTGGCAGACGGGCTGAGGGTAATGGTTCCCAAATTTTTGGTCTCGCTGCCGACGGTCACTTTCGTGAAATAATCTGCATACCCCACATAAGAGACTTGGAGCAAGTAAGTCCCTGGCTTGACTGCCGAGATCTTGAAGCGGCCGTTCGTGTCGGAGAGTGCGCCTTTGACGAGGACAGAGTCTTTGGGCTGAAGGAGCTTGATGCCGGCGGCGATCATCCACTCCTTTTGCTGTTCGTCATAGACCCGGCCGGTCAGGGAACCGGAGTTGGTTTGTGCTTGAATCCCGATGGTGCTTGAGATAAAAAGGAGCGCCCCGATTAAACTTTTGTAAAATAAACTTCGATAGTGCATCATGCTTTGTTCTGGTAAAATTGCCCGAATACTTTTCTTCTTTTCGACCGGTCGTCTAAAGGTCAACCTCTATCCATAGAGCTTGAAACCTTTCTTTTGACACCCAATCCCGGAAAAGGTTTAACCCATTACTAAAATATATACAAATAGACACCTCTATTTTGGTACGTATCTTGCCTTCGGATAGGTCTGTATCTCGTTTCCGTCTCGGTACGGGTCTCGTGTCTTTCTTGGTCCGTATCTCCTTTTTCCTTTGTCCAAGTCACCTTAGTGTACGCGATCGGAGCCAAAGAAACCGCACTTTTCCGGGCCCCATCTGTATACGCTGCCGAAGCGCCGTTTTGCTGCCGCCCTCCGACTTCTAACCGAAAAGCGGTACCTTTGCAGTCGATATGGCACATCTTTTGCTCTATCCAGATGGAGGTACTGCACAAAAGACCTCAGATAATCGGATTGAACTTCAACTTGTGCGTTTTAGGATTCAGCTCCCGCACTAAAAACGATATATACATGGACGACGAAATAGATTTCCCCGACAACGATAATTTGCTCCGCAAGCGGCTTCCCATGATCTTACCGGACGACGAGGGGATTATGAGCGGGCTGATAAATTTCAGCACGCTCCCTAAGACACTCCCCATCCTCGCTCTTAGGGACAATGTACTCTTCCCGAGAGTGGCAATCCCTGTCCTCATCGGAAGAGAAAAGACACACCGCCTCCTTTCCTACATAGAGGATGCCCCAAATAAGCACGTCCTCGTGGTGGCCCAAAAAGATGCCGATGTCGAAGACCCCGTCTCAAAAGATCTCGTGGAAACGGGTACGGTGGCCGAAGTCGTCCGCATTATGCAGATCGATGACGAGCTCACCACAATCATTCTCCAAGGCAAACGGCTCATCAAACTCGGACGCTTCACACAGCACGACCCCTTTATGCGGGCGTATTTCGAGGAAGTCCCCGAAACCAAACCACGCAAAAGCGACGAAGAGTACCGTGAGCTCGGCTCCTCCATCCTTGAGACTATGGTGGAGATCCTCCGAATGCGCGGAGATGCACCGACGCCCTTCATTGAATCGCTTCAGTCCCTGAAGAGCACGGAGACGATCGTGAACTTCGCCTCCAACAATTTCCCCGACACGGTGGAAGACAAGCTCGGACTTTTGCTCAACACGAACTACAAGCAGAGAGGATTCCAAGTCCATAAGCTGCTCAATAAAATCAAGCGCCAAGAAGAGCTCCGCAAAGACATCCTCGAGAGGACCCACTACGAGATGGACAAGCAGCAGAAAGAGTACTTCCTGCAGCAACAGATGCGGATGATTAAGAAAGAAATCAACGACTCCGCTGACGACGACTCCGCAGAGCTCCTCGAACGCGCCTCAAAGAAGAAATGGAGCGCCGAAGTACAGGACAGCTTTGAGAAAGAGGTCAAGAAACTCCAGCGTATGCCCTCCCAGAGCCCCGACTACTCCATACAGATCCAGTACCTCGAGACACTCTTGGATCTGCCTTGGAACGAGTACACGGAGGATTCTTTCGATATCAATAGAGCAAAAGCCGTCTTGGACAAAGACCACTTCGGACTCGAGAAGGTCAAAGAGCGCATCCTCGAACACCTCTCCATCCTCAAGCTCAAAGGGAATATGCACGCGCCCATACTCTGCCTCTACGGCCCTCCGGGCGTGGGTAAGACCTCGCTCGGGAGAAGCATAGCAGAGGCCTTGGGGCGCAAGTACGTGCGCATCTCTCTCGGCGGACTCCACGACGAAGCCGAGATCAGAGGACACCGCCGTACCTACATCGGAGCTATGCCCGGTCGCCTCATCAAAGGATTCCTCAAAGCCGCAAGCTCCAACCCCGTCTTCGTCCTCGACGAAGTCGACAAACTCGGCTCCGACTACAAAGGCGACCCCTCCTCCGCACTCCTCGAAGTCCTTGACCCCGAGCAGAACAACACATTCCACGACAACTACCTCGACCTCGACTACGACCTGTCGCAGACGCTCTTTATAGCCACCGCCAATAACGCCGGAGAGATACCAGACGCCCTCCGTGACCGTATGGAGATGATCGAAGTGACGGGGTACATCCAGGAGGAAAAGACAGAGATAGCCTCCCGCCATCTTTTGCCCAAAGCGCTCAAGCAGGTGGGTCTCAAGCCGAACGCCATTAAGATCGCGAAGCCGACGATAGACGAGATCATCGAGTTTTACACCCGTGAGAGCGGCGTGCGTGAGCTCGACAAGCGCATCAATGAGATTATCAGAAAGGCGGTCAAAGATGCCGCTATGGAGAAAGAAAACGTAGAGGACTATTTCCCCATCAAGGTCGGTAAGACGGACCTCGAGCATTACCTCGGGCAGAAAAAGTACATCCGTGACCGCTACGACGGCAATAAGTACGCGGGCGTCGTCACCGGCTTGGCGTGGACGAGCGTCGGAGGCGAGATCCTGCTCGTCGAGAGTGCCCCGTCTCCCTCCAAGTCCGGTAAGATGAGCATCACCGGCAATCTCGGAGACGTCATGAAAGAGTCTGCCGTACTTGCTCTCGAGTACCTCAAGAGCCACGCACACCTCTACGACATACCCACGGAGATTTTCGACTACTGGAACGTCCACATCCACGTCCCGGAGGGTGCCATCCCCAAGGACGGACCCAGCGCCGGCATCACCATCGTCACCTCACTTGTCAGCACTTTCACGCAGCGCAAAGTGAAGCCCAATATCGCGATGACGGGAGAGATAACGCTTCGGGGCAAAGTGCTTCCCGTGGGCGGCATCCGGGAGAAGATCCTCGCCGCCAAGCGTGCCGGCATCACGACGATTATCCTCTGTAAGGAAAACGAGCGGGACATCAAGGAGATCAAGCCCGTCTACCTCGAAGGGCTCGACTTCATCTACGTGTCCGACATCAAAGAAGTCATCGATTACGCCCTCAGTGACGAGACGGTCTCACACCCGATCGACCTTATGGCGCGCATCAAAGAAGCTCAGAAGTCCGCCCAAACCCCTAACGCCTAAAAACAGCAATAATCAAACGATATGTCTCTCCAATGCGGTATCGTGGGACTGCCCAATGTAGGCAAGTCCACGCTTTTCAACTCCCTCTCTAACGCCAAGGCCTACGCCGCAAACTTCCCCTTCGCGACCATCGAGCCCAACCTCGGCGTAATCTCCGTCCCCGACAAAAGGCTCGGTGAGCTCGCCGAGCTCGTCCACCCCGAGAAGATTGTCCCCACGACGGTCGAAATCGTCGACATCGCCGGTCTCGTGAAAGGCGCATCCAAGGGCGAAGGCTTGGGCAATAAGTTCCTCGCGAACATCCGCGAGACAGATGCCATCATTCACGTCCTCCGATGCTTCGACGACCCCAACGTGACCCACGTGGACGGCTCCATTGACCCGGTCAGGGACAAAGAAGTCATCGACACGGAGCTTCAGCTCAAAGACCTCGAGACCGTCGAAGCGCGTATGAAGAAAGTGGAGCGCCAGGCCAAAGGTGGAGAAAAAGAAGCCAAGATACTCTACGGGCTCCTCGAGCGGTACCACGACGCGCTCATTCAGGGCAAAAGCGCACGCACCGTCCCCTTCGAGAGCGACGAAGAAGAGAGCCTCTCCCGCGACCTCTTCCTCCTCACCACGAAGCCCGTACTCTACGTCTGCAACGTGGACGAAGCCTCCGTACTCTCCGGCAATAAGCACGTGGAGACCGTCCGAGAAGCGGTTAAGGACGAAAATGCCGAAGTCCTCGTACTTGCTGCCCAGGCGGAAGCCGACATCGCGGAACTTGACACTTTTGAGGAGCGGAAAGAGTTCCTCGAAGCCTTGGGACTCGAAGAGAGTGGTGTCGACCGGCTCATTCGTCACGCCTACCGGCTCCTCAATCTCGAAACGTTCTTTACCGCAGGACCTATGGAAGTTCGGGCTTGGACGTACAAGAAAGGCAGCAAAGCACCCAAATGCGCCGGCGTCATCCACACCGACTTCGAGAAAGGCTTCATCCGAGCCGAAGTCATCAAATACGACGACTATATCAAGTACGGCTCAGAGCTTGCCGTGAAAGAGGCGGGTAAGCTCAACGTGGAAGGCAAAGACTACATCGTCCAAGACGGCGACATTATGCACTTCCGCTTCAACGTCTGACTACGCGGGGCATCCCGTCCCGAAGACGCCACAGGAGAGACCGCGGGCAGAAGATAAAGGAGATACGTACCAAAAAACTTTTTTCTGCCCGTATGTTTTAAGGACGAGATACAGGCCAAAGATTTTACTTTGGTCTGTATCTCTTTTTTATGTGAATCACCTGTCTTGTGACACAAAGATTGAGAGAAAAGTGTATATTTGCTATTGAAACATTCTTAGGGGTGCTGCAAGGCGGCTGAGAACATACCCTTATCTATTTGACCCGGGTAATGCCGGCGGAGAAAAAGAATGGAACCGGGACGCGAAAAAGAAAAGCTTCCGGTCAGGTCGGGAAGGTCCAAGCTGCTTATTTGGCAGTTTTCTCATTGCTTCCCCCGGCGCGCTCCTAAGCTATCGTTTCAGAAATAGTAAGTTTTGGTTTAATCCTCGAAACGCATAGCAGAGCATCTCTCATCCTATGAAGATAGTCCTCAATGGCACCGAAACGGATGCGGTACCCGGTGTAACCGTGGCCACCCTCCTCACGGAGAAAGGCATCACCGCCGAAAAAATCGCCGTCGCCGTCGGCACGAAAGTAATACCGAGAGCAGAGTGGCAGACGACACCACTCCAAGAGAACGATAAAATTACCATCATCTCCGCCGTCCGCGGAGGCTAACCCCATACCCCCACCCTACCGATATGGAAAATAAAGTAACAACTTTCACCATAGAGAGCAAACCGATACCGGGTTCGCACAAAATCTACGTCCAGGGCTCCCGCCCCGATCTCCGAGTGGCGATGCGCGAAATACCGCTCGAAGACTCAAGGGACGAGAATAACAACCTCGTCCCCAACGGCTCCGTCGTGGTCTACGACACTTCCGGTCCCTATACCGACCCCGGGTACACGGTAGACCTCACTAAGGGTCTGCCCAAGATTCGCGAGAAGTGGATCGCAGAGCGTGCAGACACAGAGACACTCCCCACCCTCTCAAGCAAGTACGGCCAGGAGCGGCTCAAAGACACCACACTCGACGGGCTCCGTTTCCCCCACCAAAACACCACCCCGCTCGTCGCCAAGAAAGGGCACACAGTCACCCAGCTCGAATACGCACGCCGGGGTATCGTGACCCCCGAAATGGAGTACGTCGCCATCCGCGAAAACCAGAAGATAGAGGAAGTACTCGGCAAGTACAAAGCAGAGAAAGGGGAGCCTTTCGGCGCCAACCTTCCCAAGCTCGTCACACCCGAATTTGTACGCGACGAAATCGCCGCAGGGCGTGCCATTTTGCCCGCAAATATCAACCACCCCGAGTCCGAGCCTATGATCATCGGACGCAATTTTCTCGTCAAGCTCAACGCCAACATCGGCAACTCCCCCACCACTTCTACCATCAACGAAGAGGTCGAGAAAGCCGTGTGGGCCATTCGCTGGGGCTCAGACACCGTGATGGACCTCTCCACGGGTGAGAATATCCACGAGACACGGGAGTGGATCATCCGCAACTCCCCTGTCCCCATCGGCACCGTCCCCCTATACCAAGCGCTCGAGAAAGTCAACGGCAAAGCGCAGGACCTCACTTGGGAGATTTACCGCGATACGCTCATTGAGCAGGCACAGCAAGGTGTGGATTACTTTACGATTCACGCGGGACTGCGCAAAGACTTCGTTCGTCTCACACTCAACCGCCTCACCGGCATCGTCTCCAGAGGCGGAGCCATTATGGCGGGATGGTGTACGCATCACAACCGGGAGAGCTTCCTCTGGGAGCACTTTGCAGACATCTGCGACATCTGCGCCGAGTACGACGTCGCCATTTCTCTCGGTGACGGTCTCCGCCCCGGCTCCATCGCAGACAGCAACGACGAGGCACAGTTTGCCGAACTCAAAGCCCTCGGAGAGCTTGACAAAATCGCGTCCGAGAAGAACGTGCAAGTGATCATAGAGGGACCCGGGCACGTCCCGATGCAGAAGATCAAGGAGAATATGGAACTCGAACTCGAATACACGAACGAAGCGCCTTTTTATACCCTTGGACCCCTCACCACGGACATCGCCCCCGGCTACGACCACATCACGAGCGCCATCGGTGGCGCAATGATCGGCTGGTACGGCACCAGTATGCTCTGCTACGTCACCCGTAAGGAACACCTCGGGCTGCCCAATAAGGAAGACGTGCGCGAAGGGGTCATCACCTACAAGCTCGCAGCCCACGCCGCCGACCTTGCCAAAGGACACGCAGCCTCCTACTGGAGAGACTACCAGATGAGCAAGGCACGATATGAATTCCGGTGGATGGACCAATTCCACCTCTCCCTCGACCCAGAGACCGCCATCAAATACCACGACGAGACGCTCCCCGAAGACGCCTACAAGCGCACCCACTTCTGCAGTATGTGCGGGAAAGATTTCTGCAGTATGCGCGTCTCCCGCAATCTGAAGAAGCAACTCAAAAAGACCGGCATGGATCATGCTTGCGATATTATCCCCGACTGATCCGACGCCAAAGCAGATAGAGGAGACCAACGACCTCTTCGAGGCGGGGCTTCAGAGCTTCATCCTCCGCCTCCCCGGGAAGGAGCCTGACGATTACGTCGACTATCTCTTCGGCATCGACCGCAAGTACCACAGCCGGATATTCATACCGTGGGCTGTGCGTGACCTTGCGGTAGGGTTCCCCATCGGTGGGTTTTACTTGAAGTTTTCGGAAGCCAAAGCGCTCACCGAGGATAAGAAAGAGGCTCTTCTCCACTACAGGGTCATCGTCGGCTGCCACAGCTCTGAAGAAATACAGGAAATCCCCATCCCGGTCTCTTTCTTCCTCCTAAGCCCCGTCTTTGACAGTATATCCAAGAGCGGATACAGAGCTAATCCCAAGCTCCTTTCCGCTCAGAATAAGACTGTGATCGAGACCTACACCGTCCTCGCGATGGGTGGAGTCACGCCGGAGAATTATATGGGTCTTTTCGAAAAAGGCTACAGTGGTGCGGCAGTAATCGGCTCGGTGTGGGACGATCCCTTGGGAGCGGTTCACGCTTTTGGAGCATTCCCTAAGCCCGCCATTCTTTCCATAGCTGGGCACGACCCTTCGGGCGGTGCGGGAATAGATGCGGACAGGGAGACGGCGGAGCATTACGGCTTCAGATGTTTTGCCGTCTCGACGGTCGTCACAACTCAGGACGAAGGACATTTTGACGGCTTTACCCCTGTCTCGGAAGAGACTGTCCTAAGGAGCATCCGTTTCCTTTTGACGCGTCATCCGGAGATTCAGGGCATAAAGATAGGGATGCTTCCCTCCCTCACGCTTCTTCACAAAATACTCGACACAGTCAACGATTGCGGTATATTCCCGATCGTCTGGGACCCCATCGTCGCCGCCTCCAAAGGCAATGAGGCGATCATCCGAGAACCGGATAAAGAGCTGCTCCGGGAGTGCCTCGACGACATCGACTTTGTGACCCCGAATGCCAAGGAATACGAGTATTGGTTTGACGAAGAGACCGTTGCCGGCTACTCCGGGGTCGTCCTCAAGAAGAGCGAAGCACGGGACGGCAACCTCTCCGACGTCGTCCTCTTTAACGGCGAGAGAGTAGCCTCGACGCCGTCTATCTTCGGAGGCGAAGACCGGCACGGTACGGGTTGCAGATACTCCTCGGTCGTCCTCTGCGAGCGTCTGATCGGACACTTTAATCCCCTTTCGATAGCCCAAAGAGCTCAGGAGTACGTACACGCTTACCGGGTTTCCTCTGCTACCGCGCTTCGCTTTGACCCGTATGAGCGCAAGCGAAGAGCCCTCAAGGAGAAGTTCGCCATTCAGTACGTCACGAACAGTTTCTCCGTAGATACCATCCGAAAAGTCCTCGAAGGAGGCGTTCGCTGGGTACAAGTCCGGCTGAAAGATGCGACGACAGAGGAGCGCATCCGAGCCCTAAAGTCCGTCCGGCCTCTCTGCGACCGATACGGAGCCGTCCTTATAATGGACGATGACGTGGAAGCCGCCCGACAAGGAGGTGCCGACGGGGTTCACCTCGGCAAGACGGATATGTCTCCCGCTATGGCGCGCCGTGTCTTAGGAGATTATTTCATCATCGGCAGTACCGTCAATGACGAAGATATGCTGGTAAAGGCGTACACCTCGGGAGCCGATTACGCCGGAGTGGGACCGTATAAGTTCACACAGACGAAAAAGGATCTCGACGCGGTGCTTGGCAAAGAGGGATTGGACAACCTTTTCCAATACAACCTCGACAGCCGAAATCCGCTCCCGCTCGTAGCCATCGGCGGCATCACCATTGGAGATATCTCCGACATCGGGGATACAATGATGGATGGCGTGGCCATCTCCGGAGCCATCGAACGGGCAAAAGACATCACACACTATTGCCAAAGATTAGTAACAGAATGGGAAGACCTATCCCAAATAGATCGATAATTATGACACAAGACATTCTAAAGGTAGGCGACAGAACCTTTAACAGCCGCCTTTTTGTCGGCACCGGCAAATTTTCTTCCGATGCCCTCACCCGAAAAGCCATCGTTTCATCCGGGACAGAGCTCGTCACCGTAGCCCTTAAGCGCGTGGATCCGGCTTTCGGTGCCCACGACCACCTCATAGAAGCCATCTCGGCTCCGGGCGTGCAGATTCTCCCGAATACGAGTGGCGCTCAAGACGCTGAGGAAGCGATTTTCGCGGCACGCCTTGCCCGCGAAGCACTTGGCACGAACCTCCTCAAGCTCGAGATCCACCCCGACCAGCGCCACCTTCTGCCCGACCCCTTCGAAACGCTCAAGGCGACAGAGCTTCTCGTCAAGGAGGGCTTCGTCGTGATGCCCTATATCCAAGCCGACCCTATTCTCTGCAAAAGACTTGAAGAAGCCGGTGCCGCCGTCGTTATGCCCCTCGGAGCGCCCATCGGCACGAACCTCGGTCTCTCCACCCGGGAGCTCCTAAAGATCATCATCGAGCAAAGCAACGTCCCGGTCGTCGTGGATGCCGGGATCGGAGCGCCCTCACAGGCCGCAGAAGCCATGGAGATGGGAGCGGACGCCGTCCTCGTGAATACCGCCATCGCCACCGCGTCCGATCCCGAAAAGATGGCCGAAGCTTTCCGTCTCGCCGTCGAAGCCGGCCGAAAAGCATACCTCTCAGGACTTCCCGTAGTCGGCAGGACCGTTTCTGCCACTTCCCCTCTGCAGGGTTTCTTTGACTAAAGACACTGAGACACCATGACATTCTACGACGAACTCAAAAAATACGATTTCAAAGAGATAGGTCAAAATGTCCGCAACAAAACGGACGAAGACGTACTTCGGGCGCTCCGTAACCCCCACCCCGGCATCGAAGACTTCGCGGCACTCATCTCGCCTGCCGGGCGCAACCACCTCGACGAGATGGCTACTCTTTGCCAAAAACTCTCCATTGAGCGCTTCGGCAAAGTAGTGCAGCTCTACATCCCCCTCTACCTCTCCAGTTACTGCACGAATAGCTGTGTCTACTGCGGGTTCAGTCTCCTCAATAAGATCATCCGCAAGAAGCTTACGATGGAGGAAATCGACGAAGAGATAGAAGCGATCAAAAAGCTCGGGTACCAGCACCTCCTCCTCGTCGCGGGCGAATCGCCCCGTCACGCCGATGCGGACTACTACGCCGAAGTGATCCGGAAACTGCGTCCCCACTTCGCCCAGCTCTCCATCGAGGTACAGCCGATGAGCGTGGAGGACTATAAGAAAGTCGTGGACGCGGGGGTAAGCTCCCTTTCTGTCTACCAAGAGACCTACAACGAAGCCAACTACAAGACCTACCACCCAAGAGGTCTGAAGTCCGACTTCCGTTTCCGCCTTGAGACACCCGAGCGCGCCGCTGAAGCAGGTATGAAAAAGATCGGTATCGGTGCCCTTCTCGGCTTGGACGACTGGTATGCCGATGCCTACTGCACGGCACTGCACCTCAAGTACCTTGAGAAACGATTCTGGGAGACCCGTTACTCCATTTCTCTGCCCAGATTGCGTCCCGAAGTAGGCGGCTTTGAGCCAAAAGAACCCGTGGACGACAAGAGTATGGTGCAGCTCATCTGCGCCTTCCGCATCCTGTCTCAAACGACCGACATCACGCTCTCCACGCGTGAAGCGGCGCCTTTCCGGGATATGGCGATACGTCTCGGGATCAACTCCGTCTCCGCCGGCAGCTCCACCCAGCCCGGAGGCTACGCCCATCCTCAGAAGGAGCTCGAGCAGTTCGAAATAAACGACTCCCGCACTCCCGAAGAGATGATCGCCGCTATCAAGGCGCAGGGCTACGAACCTGTTTGGAAAGACTGGGGTCAATGGCTCTGACCGATACCGAAAGATTTGCCCGACAGCTCTCAATGCCCGAAGTGGGCGTTGAGGGTCAAAGGCGGCTCCTACAGTCGCACGTCCTCGTCGTCGGAGCCGGCGGTCTCGGCTCCCCCCTCATTCACGCCCTTGCGGCAGCGGGTGTGGGACACCTAAGGATCGTAGACTGCGACACGGTGAGCCTCTCGAACCTTAATCGCCAAACCCTCTACCAAGTCACCGACATCGGTCAGTCAAAGGCCGAAAAAGCCGGTGCGTGGGTGAATGCCTTTTATCCCGAGTGCCGGGTCGAAGCCTGTCCGGAATTTTTGGAAGAGAAACACCTCACGGGCATCGACATCGCGGTGGATGCGGTGGACAACTACCGCACAAGGCTTTTGCTCGACGACCTTACAGAAAGAGCCGGCATTCCGATGGTTCACGGTTCCGTCTCCGGACTGATCGGTAACGTGGCCACGTTCGTTCCCGGAAGGAGCCGCTACCGAGACCTCTTTGGGGCTCCGGATGACGACAGCGAAAAGGCTCTACCCCAAGTCTTGGGCGTCACGGCACAGACCATCGGCTCCATTGAGGCCACTGAAGTGCTCAAGCAAATCCTCGGTCTCGAAGGCAATCTCTCCGGTCGCCTCCTCACCGCAGACCTCCGCACCTACGACTTCCACCTCTTCGACCTCCCATAGAAGACACACAGCGTCCCCTGTCGTGGGCTTTAGACAAAAGTCCGTGACCTCTGTAAGAGGAGACCTTTGCATAATACCTCATCTGCTGCGTTACTATCGGCATTCGGGCTTGGTCGTGTACCTTAGTACACTCCCGTTGCCCTCAGCCTCAGTGCCTTGCATCTGAGGCATTCTGCAAAGTCTCATACGAAAAACTGACGTTTTTCGTATCCCGAACCCTTTTTCAAAGGTCTCAAGAGTGGGGGACATTCTCCGGTACGTACCGAGACGAAAGGCTTGCACGTACCGACGCGGGAACGAGATACGGACCGGGGGCATTGCCCCGGTCCGTACTTTTTTCCCAAAAGGACTAAGCAGACCGATTTATGCGCCTTGCGGCAGTGTGCCCCGTATGCCCTATAGCTTTATGGAGAAGTCATATAACTTTATGGAGAAAGTCATATAGCTTTTGCACGGCGCGTACAGAGGCGAGGTCAGTAGGTGAGGCGTATGAGGACGGCTTCCGACTGCGTACCGATGCGGAGCGTGGAGCTTGAGACCCCGTAGCCGGAACTAATGATGTGCGTGGCCTGGTCTTTCTGTATTCTGCCGTAGGCGTGGGGCGCTTTGATGTAGAGGAAAGGTCTGAAGAGGATGTGCTGCCCCGCATGGGTGTGGCCGTGGAGGACGAGGAGCGGGCGGTCGGTGACTTCCGGCTCTCCATACTCTTCGGGCTCGTGAGCAACGAGGACGGCGGGCGCACCGGCGGGTACTTGGGAGAGGAGCGCACTCATCTCTGCACGCCGTGGGTTGCCGATACCGCTGTCCCTGCCGATGAGGTAGACCCCTTCGGGCAGTTTGACCACGCTGTCCCGAAGGAGCGTTCCGAGGCTGTTGATCCAAAGCAATTTTTCCGCCGTATCCGCGTAGTACTCGTGATTACCGAGGACGAAAAAGGCGTGCCCTGCGGGGACGGCTTCCGTGACAAGACGCTTCATCTCCGCGAATACCTCCGGGCGAAGGGCGTAGGAAACTTCGCGGTCGATCATATCTCCGGCGAAAATGAGGTAATCGGGCTTTTCTTTCACCGCCATCTTCCGGAGACGGGCGATATGCTCCGTTCCTATGATTTTGCCGATATGGAGGTCTGTGACGAGCAGAATCTTCAGGGAGTCTTTGGGCGTTCCTTCCGTGAGCTTTTTCTCATAGACTGTGAGCCGGGGATTCACGGTGTTTTGGTGCCCGATACCCGCGCATATGACCGTCAAGATGAGCGCCTCGGCGTAAGCCCATTTGGCGTATTCGTGCCACCCTTTTCGGTAAAAGAGCAGGAGACCGAAGGCGAGGACGCCAAAAAGAGCGTCGAAAGTCGCTGTGGCGACCCAGAAGTTATTGAACGCGAGGTAGAGATTGTCACCCGCACCCAAAAGCATCCAGACCAAAAAGAGGACGAACTCCAGGACGAGGACTCCGGAGAGGACACGCCTCAGTTTGGGATCGTACTTAAACGTCCGCCGCGTGATCCAAAGAGCAAGGAGCGAAAAGATGAGGTGGGCAGTGAACTTGAAGATACTCACGACAGGGGCTGCTTAGGCGGCTGGAGCGGTTTGGGTCTTTTTGTCCACACCTTTGAAATAGTTCCACACAAAGATTACACTGAGGATGGCGGAGAGGAAGTCGGAAATGGGCGTGGAGTACCAGACCCCTTTGACCCCGAAGAAGAACGGCAGGATGAGAAGCAGGGGGATGAGGAAAACGAGCTGGCGGGAGAGGCTGATCATAATCGACTTACCCGCGAAACCGATACTCTGGAAGAATTGTACACTCGTCACTTGGAAACAAGCACTCCAAGTCGCCAAGAGCTCTATGCCCATAGCCATACGGCTCACGTGGATCAGCTCCGGATCGCTTGTGAATATGCGCGTCAGGACATCGGGGGCAAGGACAGCGATCAATGCGCCGATGATGCCGACAGTGACATTAATCTTGGCGGCGAGACCGAAAGCTTTCTTTACCCGGTCCATATTCCCCGCACCGTAATTGTATCCCACGATAGGCTGCATCCCGTGCGAAAGCCCAAAGCTCACCATCAGAATCATCATGGCGATGGCAGAGACGATGCCGTAGGAGGCCACGGCGAGGTCCCCGTTATGGAGCGTAATTTCGGAGAGTGCACCGTAGTTTTGGAGTGCGGTATTCTTGATGAAAGTGGTCATAGAGGCCAAGATCTGCACGAGGAAAGGCGCCACGCCGATGGAGAGAATGCCGAGGACGTGGCGTTTCTTAATCTTGAAGTTCTTGAGCCGGATGCGGAGATAAGCCCCTTTGGACAAAAAGTGGTTCAGCACCCAAATCATACCGACGAACATACTGATCACCGTCGCAATCCCCACGCCCTTAATGCCGAGGCGGAAGACGTAGATGAAAAGCGGGTCGAGGATGAGGTTGAGGATGGCGCCTATCAGCATCGTATACATCGCCTTCCGCGGATAGCCCGTGGCACGCATCACGGCGTTGTAAGAAAAAGTGAGATTGGCAAAGACGTTCCCCGGGACGACCACGGAGAGGTACTCCATAGCGTAGGGCAGCGATGCCGCACTCGCTCCAAAGTTGAGGAGCAGGGGCTTCATAAAGATCATCGCCGAAGTGATGAAGACGACGTTGAGGATGAGGGAGAGAAAGAAGGCATTACCGAGGAGCTCCTCCGCATCCGCATTCTTCTTTTGTCCCATCAATATGGAGATGCGCGCCGCCGCCCCTGCGCCTATGAGGACGCCCATGGACTGTAAGATGGTCATGATGGGCAGCGTGGCAGCAAGGCCCGAGAGTGCGATACTCCCCACGCCTTGGGCTATGAAGATTCGGTCGACGACGTTATAGAGAACGTTCACCGTGGTACCGATGATGGACGGCAGTGCGTAGTATTTGAGTAACTTCCCGATCGGGGCGGTGCCGAGGTCTTTTTGGGACATAACCTCTCCACCCCCACGAGTCAAAGTATGTTCTGATTCGTTTGTCATATAAAAAGTGTGTGTGTCGTATGTACTCCCCCGTCCCTTTCCCCCGTCTTTCTCTCCTTTCAGCCTATCCTGCTGACGCGATCGAGCTTATCCCGATTCAGGAGTGCGATATCCTTCCCCCTCAGGGCTATAATGCCCTCGGACTCGAGGTCTCTGAGAGTGCGCGTCACGTTACTGCTGGTCATGGCGCAGAGCTCCGAGTAGTCGTTGCGGGAAAACTTGCCTTTCAGCGTCATCCCGTCCGCTTCTATCCCGTACTCTGCTTCGATGAACTTAATCGCGTCTGCCAGACGCCCTCTCAGGTGTTTCTGAGTCAAAGAGATGAGCAGAGTATGGTGTGACCAGAACTGGTCGGACACATCCCTGAGAAAATAAAGCGAGGCTTCGGCATTATGCAGAAGGAGTCTCTCGAAGTCCGCCACGGGATAGGTCCCCACGATGCTGTCGGTGATGCAGGTCGCTTCGGTCTCGTATTTGTTGTGCGTGAAGTAGGGGACGAAGCCGAAGATGTCCCCGTTTTTCAGCAGCTGCATCACTTGAGGGCGCTCTCTGTTTTGGACAATCTTTCCTTGTCCTTTCACCAATATGTAGATAGAGTCGATGCCCTCGTCTTTATTATAGATGACACCGCCTCTCGGCACGTCGTAAAACGTAAGCCCCATCAGAAGCCTCTCCCGCTCGTCGATGCTCAGGAGATTGTAAAAGTCTCCGATGAAGGACGACGGATGCGGTGCTTGCTCTATCGGGATCCGTTTGGCCTCTCTCATACCGCTGCCCCTTTCCGAGGTCCGCCAAGCGTCGTCCCCAAGAGATTGAAGAGGATGTACGCCCCTACGATAATCATAAACGCCTTGTACCCCCATAAAGCGAGAAGCAGACCGGATAAGGCGAGGCTGATGCCCAAAAGGACTTTATAGACCGGCTTCCAGCTGCCGAAGCTCTTGATGCCGAACATCGGCACTTCGCTTACGAGGAGGAAACAGAGGACGAGTATATTCACAAACGCCACTGGGTCCGATACCACGCCATTCTCGGTCAAAAAGACGGACCAGCCGAAAATATAGACCGCATTGGCAGGCGTAGGGAGCCCGAGAAAAGACTTCGTCTGGCGCGTGTCGTGATTGAACTTGGCCAAGCGATACACCGAGAAGGGCACAATCATTAGAGCCATCATCGGAAAAGAAGCACCGGCGCTCTGCAGAGCTGTCGCGAGTATGACCGAAGGCGCCACGCCAAAGGAGATCACGTCGGCGAGTGAATCCAAGTCCACCCCTATCGGAGACTTGGCGTCGAGCTTTCGGGCGGCAAAGCCGTCAAGCATATCGCAGGGGATGCTGCCCAAAAGGAGGACGCTTATTGGGAGAAGAATGGTGCCAACACCGCCTAAGACCAGCATAATGGCGAGTACGCCAAAAGTGGCGTTCATCAGGCTGAGCAGATTCGGGATAAACTTCACGAACGCACGTATCATACCTCTTCCTCCTTTCCTTTCTTCTCTCCCGGAAGCACCGCCATCAGTGTCTGATTGGCGCGCACCGGCTCATCCAGCGAGACCTTTATCTCCGACCCCAGAGGCAGGAAGAGGTCTACCCTCGAGCCGAAGAGGATGAAGCCCATAAGCGTATCAAAGGAGACCTTTTCGCCCGCTTTTACCCACGTGATGATCCTTTGCGCCAAGGCACCCGCCACTTGGCGAACCACGATTTCGTCGCCCGTGAGTGTACGGATGTGCACTGTGGCGTGTTCGTTTTCGATGCTCGCCTTGGGCAGGTAGGCCTTTAGGAAATTACCGTCGTGGTGTGCCACTCCGAGGACTTCCCCTTCTATGGGGATCCAATTGGCGTGCACGTTCGTGACACTCATAAACGTGGAGACCATGATGCAGTTCCGCTTCAGACACTCCGGCTCATAAACTTCTTCGATAACCACGATTCGACCGTCTGCAGAGGCCAAGACCTCCCGACCGCCAAACCTGGGTCCGGTGTACTCACGCTTCGGTATCCGAAAGAAGTTGATCGTGATGGCTGTGAGCACCACGCACGGGGGCAGGATGATCCAAAAAGCCCATTTGCTGTCTAATGCAAAATAGAGGTACAGAAGGGTGAACCCGAAGAGCACGAAGGCGCCCGTGATGACACCAAATCCTACTCTCGGTCTCTTCTCTGTTGTATTTTGGGGACTTTGTCTGTATTGGAAAGCCATTCAGCCTATTTATTTTTCCTTGTAACGTTTCTATGAGTTTGCGCTGTGTGAAAAATCCAACCGCAAATATACCTTTTCCCGCTCTAAAATTCCCGCTTAACCCCGTAAAAGGTCTCTCTGCAGGTAAAGCTGTGTCAAGAGTCCACACTTAACGAGGTACGTACCGAGAAGATTTTCTTGGTCTGTATGACAATGAGACGAGACACGTACCGGGAAGATTGCGAGATACGGGCCAAAAACAGCCGGGCAGTTTGTTTGGGTATTTTCCCTCCCTTGGTCTCGGTGGAAGAGAAGAACAGAGTTGCCGTCTCAAGTAAGTTCCTTTGCGACAGGGACGGTATGGGGAAAGAGCCAAAATCTGGGTAAATTTGCGCTAATAAGCATCTTCCGGAAGTTCGATACAGGACGTCAGATCCACTTCCGGGGTGCCAACCACCTTTCCCGCAAGAAATGGCTTACAACGAAGAAGAGGACGAAATAAGAGACGACACTGCAGCCCCCTCGGACTTTGAGGAGGAATACGAGGAAGAAGAGTCGGAGGATTCCCTCCGTCCTCCGCACCCTATGAATAGGGATGCGGGTGGCGGGTATATCCTCAGCGGGATGTATCGCTCATGGTTTCTGTCGTACGCCTCTTACGTGATACTCGAGAGAGCCGTCCCTTATATTTCCGACGGTCTCAAGCCTGTGCAGCGCCGCATTCTCTATACGATGTCCCGTATGGACGACCGCCTCATCAAGGTGGCCAACATTGTGGGTCAGGTGATGCAGCTTCACCCGCACGGCGATGCGTCTATCGGTGACGCGCTTGTCCAATTGGGGCAAAAGGAACTGATGATCGACACTCAGGGAAACTGGGGCAACATCCTCACAGGTGACGGTGCCGCCGCTCCGCGTTACATCGAAGCCCGGCTCACGCCTTTGGCCAAAAGAGTACTCTTCAGTCCCAAAATCACGGAGTATATGCCCTCCTATGACGGGGCGACGGAGGAGCCGGTCAATCTTCCGGTCAAGTTTCCGCTGCTCCTCGCTCAAGGCGCCGAGGGGATTGCGGTAGGGCTGTCGAGCAAGATCCTCCCGCATAATGTCTCCGAGCTCCTGGAGGCGTGCATCAAATATCTACAGGGGGAGGAGTTCGAGCTCTACCCCGACTTTCCCACCGGCGGTCTCATAGACGTGGAGCGTTACAACGACGGTGAGCGGGGCGGTCAGGTAAAAGTCAGGGCAAAGATCGAGAAGAAGGACTCCAAAATACTCGTTATCACGGAAGTGCCTTTCGGTAGAACGACGACTTCCGTCATCGAGTCCATCCTCAAAGCCAACGACCTCGGGAAGATAAAGATCAAGAAGATAGAGGACAAGACCGCCGCTACCGCGAATATCGAAGTACACCTCGTCCCCGGCACCTCGTCCGATAAGATGATCGACGCACTGTACGCAGTCACGGATTGCGAAGTAAGCATCTCGCCTAACTGCTGCGTCATACGGGACGAGAGACCGGAGTTCCTCACCGTTTCGGACGTACTCCGCGACGGGTGTGAGCGGACGATGGTGTACCTGAGAGAGGAGCTGGAGCTGGAGCTGAGGGAACTTCAGGAGAGACACCTCTCCTCCTCACTTGAGCAGCTCTTCATCACCCGCCGTATCTACAAAGACAAAGAGTTTGAGGACGCCCGCACACTTCCCGATGCCATCGCCCATATCCGTCACCGGCTCTCCGACGTCCTTGAGAGCAGCACCCTTATTCGTCCCGTCACCGACGACGACCTCAAGGTGCTTCTTGAGATTAAGATGGCCCGTATCCTGCGGTTCAATGAGGAGAAAAGTAAGCTCTACATTGCGCAGCTTGAGGATCGGATGGACGGAATCCGCAAGAAACTTGCGGATGTGCGCGGTGTGGCCATCGACTGGTACCGTACCCTCCTCGAAGATTACGGCGACCGCTTCCCACGCCGAACAGAGATACAGAGCTTCGACGTGATTCAGGCCGCCAAGGTGGTGATGAAGAACGAGAAACTCTTCGTCAACCGCAAAGACGGGTTCATCGGTACGGGTCTGAAGAAAGACGAGTTCGTCAGCGATATTTCTTCCATAGACGACATCATCGTCTTTTTGGAGGACGGCTCCTACCAGATCGTCAAGGTCTCCGAGAAGGCGTTCGTCGGCAAAAACATCATTCACGTCCAGAGGTGGATCAAAAACGATGCCCGCACCATATACAATGCCATCTATCGGGACGGCAAGAATGGGCACACGTTCATAAAGCGCTTCGACTTCAAGACCGCCCAGCGCGACCGGGTCTATGACCTCACACAGGGCAAAGAGGGCTCCAAAGTCCTGTACTTCTCGGCGAACCCCAATGGAGAAGCCGAAACCGTAAAAATCGTCCTCCGACCCACAAAGACGCTCAGTGGCAGGAGCCAGAAGAGGCTTGTTTTTGAAAAAGACTTTGCCGACATACTCATCAAGGGACGTGCCTCCAAGGGGAACATCCTGACCAAAGGCAGCGTCTTCAAGGTGACGCTCAAGGAGCAAGGCGGAAGCACCCTCGGAGGGCGAAAAGTGTGGTTCGACTGGGACGTCTTCCGCCTCAACTACGACGCTCGGGGCGAATACATCGGAGAGTTCAAGGGCGAAGACCGGGTACTGGTCGTCCTCGACAATGGGGAGATGTATGCCACGTCATACAGCGACACGAACCACTTCGAGCGCAACATTTACCTCATCGAGAAGTTTGAGCCGGAGAAAGTGTGGACCGCGGTTTACTTCGACAAAGAGTCCGGGTACACCTACATCAAGCGTTTTACTCCGGATGAGGACGGCAAGCGCGAGGACCTCACACTCTCCGAGAAAAACGAACTTATCCTCCTCTCTGACGAAGCACGCCCGAGACTCGAAGTACACTTCAAGGGCAACGATGAACAGAGAGAGCCGCAGATTGTTTTAGCAGAGGAGTTCATAGGAGTGAAAAGCATCCGGGCCAAAGGCAAGCGACTCAGCAACTACGAAGTGGGCGACATCGAGGAGCTCGACCCGGGGGAAGAGGCGTCCGAAGAGGGCGGTTCGGGAGATACGGACGTAGAAGATAACGCCGGACGTACCGCGGAGCCGGTCGGAACGGACGCGGAAGATAACTTCGGTCTGACCGAAAAATCGACCGACAATAAGGTGAAAGAAGAAGCGGAGAACCGCAAACTCATAGAGGAAGCTACGGGGCGGAAGAGTTTTGCTTTCGACGACACGGAGGACACGACAAACGACAGAGACAAGTGAAAGATTACAGAGTGGATTTATTTGCCGGATGCACCGCAGTACTTCTTGCGTTCATCCCTCAGGTACTTTTTGCTCAATCTCCCGAACCAAGCTCTTTTTGGCAAAAGGTGGGGGATTGGTTCGGAGGAGAGCCCTATGACGGTGAATTGCCCCTTCGGTCGACGCACACCAAACTTCTCTTTGGTGCCGGCACTGTCGGTGTCGCAGACGCCTATTTGAGCGAGACGACTCACACGGGTTTGATGCTCAGCATCCTGGCGCAAACCGATTATGCCCTCCATGAGGAATCGGACAAGTGGCATATTTATCAAGAGGTGGAAGGCTATGGCGGCTTTCCAAAGAATCCGGCCAACCGCTCCGTGATGTACGTCACGGGAGGGCGTTTCAGTTTGGGTCCCTCTTGGCGGGCTTTCGTGTGGCATGGGATTTCCCTCGACCTTGCTCCGCTTGTGACGATTGGAGTGCAAGGCAATCTCAAGCTCAATAACACGAATAACGTCACCAATATCAAAGCCGGCTTCGGGCTGGATGCTTGGACACGCCTCCGGTACCGTCTGCCTGTGGAGCGCTTCCCGATGAGGGTGCAGTATGCGATGAGGGTACCGGTGATTTATGCCGCCTTTGCCCCCGCTTTCGGACAGAGTTACTACGAGTTTGTGGCAGGGAGCGACAAGGTGACGGGGGTAACCTTTTATCCCTCGTCTTTCCATAACGGGTTCGAGATCGAGCAGCATCTGCTCTTGGATTTGCCCATCCGTCACGTGACACTTACCGTGGGGATGGGGCACCGGTATCGGACATCGCAGGTGAATAGTCTATCCTACAGGCAGGGCTCTTTACTCGGTATCGTCGGTGTCTCTTTTGACCTCTTCAGACTCTCCGGGAACCGCGCTCTTCGCTCATCTTTCATCCGAAACGCCATCGACTGACCTATGAGAAGCTTTTTCATACGCGCCATCGTGCCTGTCTTTGCGCTCTTTGGGACGCTTTTTACCTCCGGCTGCGTACCCAACGAGCCGGCGGTTACGGATCAAGTGGCCAACTTCGAAGCGCTCTGGAAAATTATGGACGAGCGGTACTGTTATTTCGGCGAGAAGGGGGTGGATTGGGATGCCGTACACGAGGTCTATCTGTCCAAACTGAAGGAGAAAAAGCACTCCGATATAGAGTTCTTCGACTTGATGGGGCAAATGCTCAACGAGCTGAAAGACGGTCACGTCAACCTCATCAGCAGTTTCGACATCTCTCAGTACAACGGCTGGCGGGGTGACCCCACCGTGGGACTGAATATCTACGCCAGAGAGCTGGAGCTACCGGGAGTACGCCGTTACTCCGGAGGGATGTCCTATCAGAAATACAGATTTGAGGCAGATCCGGATCTTTCTTTCGGCTATGTGAGGTACGGCAGTTTCTCAAGCTCACTCGGAGACCTCTCCACGATATTCGGCTATATGTCGGATGTGGATGGTCTCATCCTTGACCTCAGGGGCAACGGAGGCGGTGCACTCAGCAACAGTACCGGCCTGCTGAGCAGATTCTTTAAGGAAAAGACGCTCGTCGGCTACCTGAGCCATAAGACCGGTACCGGGCATGACGACTTCTCCGACCTCTCCCCGCTCTATGTCACGCCCTACGAGAACCAGGACAAGAGGTGGACGGATAAGCCTGTGATCGTATTGCAAGACCGCAGCTGCTACAGTGCCACGAACGACTTCCTCACCAAGATAGATTTGGCTCCGAATGTGACCCGCATCGGGCTCAGGAGCGGAGGCGGAGGGGGCATCCCCGCATCCCAGGAGCTTCCCAACGGTTGGATCGTCCGATACTCTTCCGTACGTAATTACAATGCGGAAAAGAAAAGCGTAGAGAGCGGCATCGAACCCGATATAGAGATTTCCGGTGTCTCCTATTATGAGGATCCGAAGGCACCCGACCTCATCCTAAGAGGGGCGATAGCCCACTTTTTCAAAATGTTTCATCCGGAAAGCAACTTGCCGGATAAAGCCTCCAAATAACTTGACTTTTATGAGCGATCAAGATACAAATACAGGGGTCTCCAACCCCCTTGAGATAGAAGAGAACATAGTGGCGATGCTCCGCACCGTCTACGACCCGGAGATACCCGTCAATATCTACGACCTGGGACTCGTCTACGACGTGGACGTAGATCACGACACGGGACACGTAGAGATTACGATGACCCTCACCGCCCCCCACTGCCCGATGGCGGACTTTATCCTCGAAGACACCCAGATGAAGGTGGAGAGCGTCAAAGGCGTGAGTGACGTCCGCGTCAACCTCACTTTCGAACCGATGTGGAATAAGGAGATGATGAGCGAAGAAGCCAAGCTCGAGCTCGGATTCCTCTAATATACGCCCTTCACACGATGTCGGACACGCCACGCCGCAAGGTCTATTTCGCTTCGGATATGCACCTCGGGTCGCCGTCACAAGGGGACCCCGGGGAGCGGGAACGCCGAGTGGTGCGGTGGCTGAAGTCGATCAGGGAAGACGCCGCCATGCTCATCCTCGTTGGTGATATTTTTGATTACTGGTTTGAGTACAAGACGGTAGCGCCTCAGGGCTTTATTCGTCTCTTAGGCGCCCTCGCCGAGCTCTCGGATGCGGGCGTTGAGATCCATTACTTCACCGGCAATCACGATATCTGGCTCTTCGGGTACCTCGAGCGGGAGATAGGCTTTACGCTTCATCGGGAAGCTGCCCGGATGGAGATTTTGGGCAAAAGCTTTTTTATCGCCCATGGGGACGAGTTTGAGACAGAGAATAAGCGTTACCTTTTTCTCCGAAAAGTGTTTCACGCGCGGTGGGCGCAGAAACTGTACAGTCTCCTGCATCCCGACCTTACTGTGCGCTTCGCACAGTCTTGGAGCAGACACAGTAGGAAGAAAGGCACGGAGCGCTATCCCATTATGCCGTATCGGGGCGAGAATGAGGAGTACCTCACTCTTTTTGCCAAGAGCGAGACAAAGAAGCTGGGAAATGATGCACCGGATTTTTTCATCTTCGGGCATCGTCATTTGCTTCTCGACTTGATGATCACGCGGCAGACGCGCGTCGTGATTCTCGGCGATTGGCTTCACTATTACAGCTATGGGGAATGGGATGGAGAGACTTTTGTCCTCAATCAGTTTGAGGAGGATGAGGTGTCTCCTATGTATTGAAAATATGAGTGCGAAAGGAAAGATATGAAGTTGCGTACCGAAGACTTGGTGAAGAAATATAAGAGCCGTACCGTCGTCAACCACGTCTCCATAGATGTCTCTCAGGGAGAAATCGTGGGACTGCTCGGTCCCAACGGAGCGGGGAAGACCACCACATTCTATATGACGGTGGGGCTTGTAATGCCTAATCACGGACGTATCTTCATCGATGACAGGGAGATCACGGACGAGCCTATATACAAGCGGGCGCGTCTGGGGATCGGGTACCTGGCGCAAGAGGAGTCCATATTCCGAAAGATGACGGTAGAAGACAATATCCTCTCCGTCCTCGAAATGACGGGACTCTCTAAGGATGAGCAGCACGCCAAGCTCGAGTCGCTTATCGACGAATTTGGTCTCCATAAGGTGCGCAAGAATGAGGGCGAACGCCTCTCCGGTGGAGAGCGAAGACGCGCCGAAATCGCACGCTGCCTCGCGATTGACCCAAAATTCATTATGCTCGATGAGCCGTTTGCGGGTGTGGACCCCATCGCTGTCCAAGACATCCAATCGATCGTGGCGAAGCTGAAGACCCAAAACATCGGCATTCTCATCACGGACCATAACGTGAACGAAACCCTCTCCATCACCGACCGTGCATACCTCCTTTTTGAGGGGAAAGTGCTTTTTGAAGGAACTGCCGAGGACCTTGCGAATAATGAAATCGTACGGGAGAAATACCTCGGTCGCGATTTCGTGCTTCGACGTAAGACTTTTGATGTAGCCGAGGGCAAATGAACGAAGGTTACTCTCTTCTTTTGCAAAAGGCCGTTGATGCCTTTGCGGGGCTACCCGGCGTCGGCAGGAAGACGGCCCTCAGACTCGCCCTTTTTCTACTGAAGCAGGAAAAGAGCTTTACCCACAGCCTCACCGATGACCTTAATAGCTTCGTCGATCAGATCCACTTCTGCGAGCGTTGCCACAACATCAGTGATGATCCGGTATGCCCCATCTGCCGAGATACGAGGCGCGATGATGCCATTATTTGCGTCGTGGAGAATATCCGCGATGTGATGGCCATAGAGCGCACAGGGCATTTCCACGGGCGCTACCACGTCCTTGGCGGGCTCATCTCGCCCATTGACGGACTGGGACCGAATGACCTCTTTCTAAGCGATCTGCCTGATCGTGTCCGAGACGAAGGTATTACTGAGGTACTTCTTGCACTCAGTACGACGATGGAAGGCGACACGACAAACTTTTACATCTACAGACTGCTGCGGGACTTGGATGTCAAAATCACGGTCATAGCCCGCGGAGTACCGATGGGGGACGACCTCGAGTACGCGGATGAGGTCACGCTTGGGCGCTCCATAGAGAACCGTATCGATTTCTCCTCCACGCTCCGCGGCTGAGCCCTTACTCATTACGAAAAAATAGAAGACCGGTAGCCCATCGACTACCGGTCTTCTATTTTTTCGTACCCGGAGCGGGACTTGAACCCGCACGACCGTATTCGGGTCAAAGGAGTTTAAGTCCTTCGTGTCTACCATTCCACCATCCGGGCTTCATTATCTCTTTAGCGTATGGATACAAAAAAGAGCGGAAGACGGGACTCGAACCCGCGACCCCAACCTTGGCAAGGTTGTGCTCTACCAACTGAGCTACTTCCGCAAACAATCACGCCTATTTCTCTTCTGACGTGGTGCAAAGTTACCACAAAAATTTCAATTCCACAAAATATGTCCGGCTTAATTCCGGTCAATTCTTATTTTCACAACCTTTACACAGGAGGGCGCACAAAAATAGGCCTGTATCTCAAGGAAGCGAGATACAGACCTATCTTCACACGTCGGTACGGCCGAAAAGAAACGCTCGGTACGTACCGGACTTTTTACCCCCTCCTACCCCCGGTCACATCTCCGTGAGCTCTTCGGGATAGTCGTAGAAGAGTTCCCCTTTTTTCTCGTCCACAAATTGAACCCACTCGGAGACAAAAGGCAGAAGCACCTCACGACCATCGGAATCCCTCTTGACGAGCAAAAGTTCGTTCTCTGTGGAGTCGTCAATATCTACGATCTCGCCAAGGAGACCGCCCTTGGGATGAACTACCTTGAGGCCTATGATGTCCATATCCTCCCCGTCGTCCGCATCTTCCGCTTCCGAAAGACTTTCCTCGGGAATGAAGAGCCGCGCACCCCTGAACCGTTCGCCCTCCTCTTCCGTTGAGACTTGCTCAAACTTGCAGATCAGCCTCTCAGGAACGCCCCTGAGGGAGTCCACGGCAAACGGAATCCGGATACCCTCGATTTCGACGAACAGGAAATCGGGGTCGAGGTCGAAGAGATTCTCGTCCTCAAGCTCTATGATGACTTCACCTTTGTGTCCGTGCGTCTTGCGGATGAACCCATACGGGAATAGTTTAGGGATGTCGTACATTCCTTTAGTCTACTCTGGAGATGGACGCGCCTATGGCATTGAGCCGTCCTTCGATGTTTTGGTAACCGCGGTCTATCTGTTCGATGTTATTGATGCGGGAAGTCCCACCGGCAGACATAGCAGCGATAAGGAGCGCGATGCCGGCACGGATATCGGGCGACTCCATCACGGCAGGGCGGAACTTAAACCTATGGTTAAGTCCGATTACGGTAGCGCGGTGAGGATCGCAGAGAATGATTTGGGCACCGATGTCGATAAGTTTGTCCACGAAAAAGAGGCGGGACTCAAACATCTTCTGATGGATGAGTACACTGCCCTCGGCTTGGGTTGCCGTCACGAGCAGGACACTGATGAGGTCAGGAGTAAGTCCCGGCCAAGGGGCGTCGGCGATGGTGAGTATGGAGCCGTCCATAAAGTTCTCGATCTCGTAATGCTCCTGCGCAGGGATATAGAGATCCTCGCCCCTCTCTTCGAGCACGATACCGAGCTTTCGGAAAGTGGACGGGATGATGCCGAGCTCTTTGACAAAGGCGTTTTTGATGGTCATCTCGGACTGCGTCACGGCTGCCATACCGATGAAGCTCCCTACTTCGATCATATCCGGAAGGATCGTATGCTCGGCAGAACCGAGACTGTCCACCCCTTCGATCGTAAGCAGATTACTGCCGATACCGCTAATCTTCGCACCCATTTTCACCAGGAGCTTGCAGAGTTGCTGGATATAGGGCTCGCACGCGGCATTGTATATGGTCGTGGTGCCGGAGGCAAGGACTGCCGCCATAATGATATTTGCGGTACCGGTCACAGAGGCTTCACCGAGAAGCATATAGCACCCTCTCAGTCCGCCGGGAGACTCGATGGTGAAGAGTTCCCTCTCGGGGTCATTGTGGAACCGCGCTCCGAGATCCATAAACCCTATAAAATGGGTGTCGAGCCTCCTACGACCGATCTTGTCTCCTCCCGGCTTGGTGATGGAGGCTTTTCCGAAACGACCGAGCAAGGGACCTATGAGGAGGACAGACCCCCGGAGCTTGCGGCTCTTTTCCAAAAAAGAGGGCGAATAGGCAAAATCGAGGTTCACATCATCGGCCTGAAACGTGTACGTGTCCTCGTTTTCCTTGGTCACCTTTACACCGAGATCCATCAGGAGCGAAATGAGGTTTTTGACGTCAAGGATGTCCGGAATATTGTGGATGGTGACCCTTTCGGAAGTCAAAAGAACCGCCGAAATTACTTGGAGTGCCTCGTTTTTCGCACCCTGCGGGATGATGTCCCCCTTGAGGTGCCGTCCGCCTTCGATGATAAAGGAAGCCATAGCGTGCAGTACTTATTTTCTCTTGTTTCTACCTCTGTTATTGGTGTTCTTTTTCCCCTTGGCGGCCGCAGTGCCTTCTATCAGCATCGAAGCCTCCGGGAGGTGGAACATCAATTCGTCGAGATACAGTTTGCCTTTCGAGAGGTCATAGAGCTCGGTGAAGATCTTGGAGTCGGAGACACCCCGGCTGTTCCAATTGAGGTAGTCCTTTTTCATCTGAATCGCGATTTTTTTGGAGAGCTCCAAGCGCTCTTCACCCTCCGGGAGGGCAGCAGCGATGGCGACCATACGCTCCACAGCCCTTCCGTAGTGTCTGAACTGAGGGCGGTATTGGTGGTCGTTATCGAGATGACCGGAGTGTTTTTTACCGTACTCTTCTTCCTTGATGACCGGATAAGGGAAATCCACGTCGAGCCTGAATCCGCTCATGATAAAGAGATGATCCCAGAGCACTTGGCGGTAATCCTCCCGGTCTTTATTCAGAGGGGAGAAGTTTTCCATCTTGCGGACAATCGTCTCCGCGCATCTTTGTCGCTCTTCCCGGTCTTCAATCGAGACACAATATTCGACCATTTCCTGGATATTTCTACCATAAATGGGGAATATCAGGCGGTCACCGTGAGAGGTAGTGTTGTCTAAAGCCATTCAAATCGGACTTTTTGAGGATTAAAGACCCTTACCGAGTCGCTTTTGGATCGCCTTGCTCGCTTCTTCGTAGCCGGGTTTGCCGAGGAGGGCAAACATATTGCCTTTGTAATCCTCCACACCGGGCTGATTGAAGGGATTGACCCCAAGCAGATAACCACTGATGCCTACAGCTTTTTCGAAGAAATAATAAAGCTGTCCGAGGTAATAGGCGTTGAGCTCGGGAAGAGAGATGCGGATATTGGGCACTCCGCCGTCCACGTGAGCCAAAAGCGTACCGGTCTCAGCCTGCTTATTGACGAAGTCGATTCTCTTAGCCGAGAGATAGTTCAGACCGTCGAGGTTCTCTTTGTCTTCGGGCAAAAGGACTTGGTGCCAAGTTTTTCCCACGCTAAGGACTGTCTCGAAGAGGTTGCGCTCACCCTGTTGGATAAGCTGACCGATGGAATGCAAATCGGTGGTGAAGTTTGCAGACGCGGGGAAGATGGCCAAGCCGTCTTTGCCTTCACTCTCCGCAAAAAGCTGCTTAAACCACTCGCCGACGTATTGGAGTTTGGGCGAAAAGTTGGCCAAAATCTCTATCTTTTTACCTTCTCTGTAAAGCACATTGCGTGCGGCTGCATACCGAAGGGAGGGATTGGTGTCGGGAGAGACTTTCAGAGAAGTGGCCTCTTCCATATCTTGGGCACCTTGGACAAGCTGTTTGATGTCCAACCCGGCTACCGCGATGGGTAGAAGACCCACGGGCGTAAGCACGGTGAAGCGTCCCCCCACATTATCGGGGATGACGAATGTCTTATATCCTTCCTTGTCGGCAAGTGTACGGAGGGCGCCTTTTTTCTCATCAGTGATGGCGACGATGTGTTCCTTCGCAAACTCCCTACCCTCTTGCTCCTCGAGGAGATTTTTGAGGAGACGGAAAGCGATGGCCGGCTCAGTCGTCGTACCACTTTTGCTGATATTGATGATGCCGAACTTTTTGCCTCGGAGCAGGTCGAGCAACTCATAGAGGTAATCTTCGGAGATCTGGTTACCCGCATAGAGGAGCTTGGACGTATCGAGACCTTTGTAAGCGTCGAAACTGTCCCGAAGCGCTTCTATGGTCGATTTAATGCCGAGATAAGAGCCTCCGATGCCGACAGAGACGACAAATTCGCAGTCTTTTCTAAGGACTTCGGCAGTCGCCCTGATGTCGTCAAGAAAACTGTACGTGATTGAAGTGGGAAGGTCAAGCCATCCAAGGAAGTCGTTGCCTTCGCCCGTACCGTCGAAAAGCGATTGGAGTGCTTTCCCGGCTTCGGGAATCATAGCCTCAAAAGAGGCTTTACGCTCCGGGGTGTCGAGTGCGTTGGATAAGTCGAGTTTGATTAGTTCTGCCATAGTAATCAGTTATTTTCTATGCTATGATAATGTGGAGCTCTATGCTTCGTTAGTGAATAAGCCCGGCAAGTCTGTCGATGGCTTTTTGGGCATTTTCTTTGTGATACAGGATCTGATAGACTGTTTCTGCTATGGGCAAAAAAGCCTTCACCTGTTTATTCAGGATATGGATGCACTTGGCGCCATAGTACCCTTCTGCCACCATCTCCATCTCAAGCTGCGCCTGCATCACGGAGTAGCCCCGACCGAGCAAGGTACCGAGCGTGCGATTGCGACTGTACTTGGAGTAGCAGGTGACGAGCAGGTCGCCAAGGTATACGGAGTCCGTAATCGGACACCTCGTAGTGGAGAGTGCTTTAGTAAAGCGATCCATTTCCGCGGCAGCGTTGGCGATAAGGACGGCTTGGAAGTTGTCCCCCAGCTTTAGTCCCTGACAGATGCCGGCGGCGACGGCGTAGATATTTTTCAGCACAGTACCGTATTCGATACCGTTGACGTCAAGGCTGACGTAAGTACGCACATAGGGAGCCGTAAGCACCTTATCGAGTGTCTCGGCTTTTTTGACGTCACTGCACGCCACAGTGAGGTAAGAAGTCTTCTCGAGCGCCACCTCTTCGGCATGAGTCGGTCCGCTGATGACTCCGATCATATCCAGAGGCAGGTCGAAGTCTTCGCTCAAGTACGAAGAAATCGTCCGGTACTTGTCCGGGATGATCCCTTTGGTCGCATTGAGGACAAACTTTCCCCTCATCTCCTCTTTTTTGATCTTCTCAAAAGTGCCGAGGATGTACGGCGAAGGTGTGACAAGAAGGATGGTATCCGCCTCCTTCACCGCCAAGTGGATGTCCGAATAAAAGTCTATCCGATCCGTGTCGAAAGTAACGGTGGTGAGGTACGACGGATTATGCCGGCCCTGCTTAAACTTCTTGACGGTGTCGTGAAAGCGGAAGTACCAGCCTATGCGCCCGACGCCGGAGTCAAGGAGGATTTTCGCCAAAGCCGTAGCCCAGCTTCCTCCCCCTATGACGACAATTTTTCCGGGCGTCCACCCCTCAACGGATAGATGCTGACTCTGTGGTTCAGCCATAACTCAAGCTAAAAACAGTTAGATCAAATTGCAGGAGAGGATTTCGGGCTTACTTTTCCCCGGCCTCCTCTTCGGCATCTCCGGAAATGCTGTTGGGGTTCTGCCGCTCCGGTTTCATCTGAGGGAAGAAAAGCACCTCCTGGATCGTGTCCTGTCCCGTAAGGTACATCACGAGACGATCCATCCCGATACCCATCCCGCTCGTAGGCGGCATCCCGTATTCAAGCGCGCGTATAAAGTCTTGGTCGATAAACATCGCCTCATCATCGCCCTTCTCCGAGAGCCTCAATTGCTCCTGGAAGCGCTCGTACTGATCGATCGGGTCGTTAAGCTCGGAGTACGCGTTCGCAAGCTCCTTGCCGGCGACCATCAGCTCAAAGCGCTCCGTAAGTCCCTCTTTGGAGCGGTGCTTCTTCGTAAGCGGAGACATCTCTATCGGGTAGTCTATAATGTAGGTAGGCTGGATGTACTTCGGTTCGCAAAACGTACCAAAGAGCTCATCGATGAGCTTACCTTTGCCCATCGTCTCATCCACTTCCATACCGCGATCCTTGCAGGCCGCGCGGATCTCTTCTTCGCTTTTGCCGGTGATGTCGTAGTTGGCATGCTCCTTTATCGCGTCCGTCATCGTGATGCGGGGATACGGAGCCTTGAAGTCTATCTCCTGGCCTCGGACGGTTACTTTTGTCGTCCCGTTGACTTTTCGGGCAGTGTACTCGAGGAGCTGCTCGGTCATCTCCATCATCCAGTCGTAGTCCTTGTAGGGGACATAGACTTCCATAGCAGTAAACTCGGGGTTGTGGGTGCGATCCATCCCCTCGTTTCTGAAGTTTCGGGAGAACTCGTACACGCCGTTAAAGCCGCCCACGATCAGCCTTTTGAGGTAAAGTTCATCGGCGATGCGGAGGTAGAGGGGAATATCGAGGGCATTGAGGTGGGTGATGAAAGGTCGTGCGGCCGCACCACCCGGGATGCTCTGAAGTACCGGTGTTTCTACTTCCAGATACCCTCTCTCGTTGAAAAAAGAGCGAAAGGCGTCAAAAGTACGGGTACGCTTCACAAAACGTTCCCTCACCTCAGGATTAACCACAAGATCCACGTAGCGCATCCGATAGCGGAGCTCGGGATCCGTGAACGCGTCGAAAGTCTCGCCATCCTTTTGCTTGACGACGGGGAGCGGTCTAAGCGCCTTGGAGAGAACTTTCAGCTCCTTGACGTGAACCGTGAGCTCGCCTGTCTTGGTCACAAAAGCAAACCCGCGTACGCCTATGAAGTCCCCTATGTCGAGCAGTTTCTTGAAAACCGTGTTGTACATCGTTTTCTCCTCATCATGGGCGATGTCGTCGCGTGTGATGTAGAGTTGGATCCTTCCGGTGGAGTCCATCAGTTCGGCAAAGGACGCTTTGCCCATTATGCGCCGTGTCATCAAGCGCCCTGCCAATGTAATCTCCTTCTCCGGAGCTTCGGGATCAAATGTATCTTTTATGCTTTGGGCAGTGGCCGTGACATCGAAAGCCTCTGCGGGATAGGGGTCAATTCCGAGTTTTCTGAGTGCCTCGAGACTCTGCCGTCTCAATAGCTCCTGTTCGCTAAATACTCTATTGTTGCTCATGAATGGCAATTGTGTAAGAAAACGATATGTGTCTGTCTTGTACAAAAATCTCCGAGCGTGGTCGTTTTCGTTCTTTCTCTCTCAGCCACGCTCCGAATCGTATTACCCTCCCTATTTTCTACAAAGATACCGAAAAAGTGGGTATGCTCCGCTAAAGCACGGAGGCGTACCGGGACGCGTGCATCAGAAACTTTGCCAACAAAGAATCACAGGATATACCCGGCTGTTTTTGACCCGTATCTCGCGATCTTCCCGGTCCGTATCTCGTCTCATTGTCATACGTACCAAGGAGATCTTCTCGGTACGTACCCCATCAAGTTCAGACTTTTACACTGCTTTACGTGCAGAAGTCATCTCTTAATGCGTGTCTCCCGGATTAAGGTTCCTGCCAGTCACCATTGGCCTTGATGAGGTCGATCAGGTGAGTGACGGCATCTCCCGAGGGGATCGCTCGCTCCACTTTTTCTTTTCCCTTGTACAGATCCACCAAGCCTACACCGGAGCCCACATAGCCGTAGTCGGCATCCGCCATCTCTCCGGGACCGTTGACCACACAACCCATCACCCCGATTTTGAGCCCTTTGAGGTGCTTCGTCGCCTCTCGTATGCGCTGCAAAGTGGTGGGCAAATCAAAGAGCGTCCGCCCGCAACTCGGGCAAGCAATGTACTCCGTCTTCGTGAAGCGCAAACGCGACGCCTGCAGTAGTCCGTATGAAAGTCGAGCCAATTCCTGCGGGGTAACCGACCCGCTCCTCAGCCAAAGTCCGCCCAAGGGTGACCCGAAGAGCAGTTTGGCTCCGAGCATGAAACCAAGTCTCGTGGGCATCTCTTCAGGCGTATAGTCCGCTTTCATCCGGATAATGTACCCCGGCTCGATAAGCTCATCCATCGCGCGCAGCACAAGGGGGACATTCGGACGGGTGATTTCTATTACGCGTCTTTTGCCGCCGGAGAACCCATACCCGCCCAAAATCTCTTCGTCGGTGAGCACTTCTATATCCTCTTCTGCCATTGACCCTTTTGGTCCAAAAAGCACATCGGGACGCTCACACTCCGACACAGACAAAAATGCCTCGTCATAGTCCGCGATCACCTCAGGGTACTTGGGCAGCTCCCCGGTATTGCTTCGGGGGACTTGCAGTGTAGGAGCTTCGCCCGAAGTCTCCACCACAGGATTGAGCGCCAATTCCTCTGTCAGTCGGACGAGAAGACCCGCCACAGGGATCTCTGCCTCCGGTGCCTCCGTAAGAGACACCCTGATGGTGTCCCCGAGACCGAGACTGAGAAGAGCTCCGATGCCGACGGCACTCTTCAGACGTCCGTCTTCACCATCTCCGGCTTCCGTCACTCCGAGGTGGAGCGGATAGTGCATTCCTCTCTCTTCCATCGTCTTCGAGAGAAGGATCACCGTCTCTGCCATCACCTTTGTATTTGAGGACTTGATGGAAATGACCACGTCCTCGAAGCCCTTTTCGGCACAGACTTCGAGATACTCCATACATCCGGAAACCATCCCGAGCGGCGTATCCCCGTACCGGTCCATTATGCGTCCGGAGAGCGAGCCATGGTTCACCCCGATGCGGATGGCGACGCCTTTCTCTTTGCACAGGTCGACGAAGCGGCCAAATTCTTCCCGAAGGCCTTTGAGATCCGCCTCAAACTCCTCCGGAGTGAAGCTCTGTCCCCTCTTAATGACCGAATCGTAAAAGTTACCGGGATTGATTCTGACCTTATCTGCATGCTCCGCAGCGACAAAGGCGACCTCTTTTCGGAAATGGACATCCGCCACAAGGGGTGCCTCATACCCACTCGCGCGCAACCCCGAGCGAATCCGCCCCAGAGCCTCAGCCTCCCTCGTCCCTTGAGTGGTAAAGCGTACCATCTTGCCCCCCGCATCAATGATGCGTGCCGCCTGCTCGGTGCCGCCCTCTATGTCGTTCGTATTGACGTTCGCCATAGACTGCACCACGATGGGCGCTTCGCCCCCTATCGTCAGGTTGGCGACACGGACAGGGTTCGTCCGTCGCCTTCTGTATTCAAATCTCATATCGGTTACCGTCTTTTTTGACCGGGTGTCGTACCAAAAAAGGACTGAGACCCTTTTCCGCTCTACTCCCGATCCATCTATTTTTTTGCTTTCCAAAGATACCTCTAAAAGACTTATCTTTGTAAGCGGAAATGGTTCTTGGCGGGTCTTTCACGCCACGTACCCTCCTCTGCCCCGCACTTTTTCACGAATAAGCTCCGACCGTTTATGCCCAAACGCCCCGACACATCCCCTGCCTATATCCTCACTGCCTTCGTCGTACTCGTCATTTTGGTCGGCTTATGGCTGAGCTATCTGCTTTTCGGGAAAGCGACCTTTAACCTCAAGTCCGACAAAGCCGAGTGGGTCTACGTCTACCCCGATAGCGAGTGGACCACGGTGCTCGATTCGCTGGATGCAAGGATGACGAACTCGAGAAGCTACTGGATCTTCGGAGCCATAGAGGGGCTTAATCCCGGTCTGAATCCGAAAGCGGGGGCCTACCGCATAGAGCCGAATACGACCGTCTTTTCGCTATTCAAGCGGGTGGCAAGCGGTCACCAAACTCCCGTAAGGCTCACATTCACGTCTCGAAGATTGCCCGAAGAGATGTGGGAACAGCTCTCGAGGCGCATTATGGCCGACAGCGTCTCTGTCGCAAAAGCGATGACGAATCGGTCTCTTTTGGAAGAAATCGGCGTCCCGGACACCACTATGGCCTATCGTCTCATCCCTAACACATACGAAGTCTACTGGACTATTGCACCCGAAGATTTGGTAAAAAAGCTGGAAGAAGAGTACCGGGCGTTTTGGACTGAAAGGCGAAAGGAAAAAGCAAAGGGACTCGGTCTCACGCCTTACGAAGTATCTATTTTGGCTTCCATCGTGGAGGAGGAGGAGAGCACGATGACAGACGAATACCCGCTGATTGCAGGACTCTACCTCAACCGTCTTCGTCTCGGCATACCCTTGCAAGCCGACCCTACGGTCAAATTTGCCCTACGAGACTTTGGTCTCAAGCGAATACTCCAAGGTCATCTCTCCGTGGACAGTCCCTACAACACTTACAAGTATAGGGGGCTGCCACCCGGTCCCATACGCATTCCCTCTTTGCAGGCAATAGAGGGGGTACTTGGCGCACAAAAACACAAGTTCCTCTATATGGTCGCCAAGCCCGATTTCAGCGGCTACCACGATTTCTCCGAAACCCTCTCTGAGCACGCCCTTAAGGCAAGCCGGTACAGGCAGGCGCTGAATGAGCGAGGAATAGAATAAGCCCCATAGCCCCACCTTTCCCCTCCCGTCTCCCGTCTCCCTTCTTCTGCAAGCTTCGAGCTGCCAAAGAATTTTGTACGGACATAGCGCACCACGTGGTACGGACCCGGAAGAAAAGGAGACACGTACCAAAGATTTCTCCTTGGTACGTGTCTCGTTTGGTCTATCGTTGGGGTGCCAAACGTCAGGGGATCGGGTGGTAGCGGACAAACGCCTCGATCGCCTCGTAAGAAGCCAGACCCAACTTGCGGTAAAGTTCCGCCGTAGCACGGTTGCGATCCTCGGAGCGTTGCCAGAATAGGCGTTCGTCGTCTCCGAGGAACGGTGCGGCCTCCATCTGAGACTGATGTTTGAGGATGGAATTGCGCTTAAAACGCAGTTGCTCGGGACTCATCGGCACCGCCATTTCGATGTCCTCGATGTCCCACTCGGCCCACGCTCCACGGTACATCCAGATCCGGCAGTCCTTCATCCACTCCTCATCTTTCAGCACATCAAGAGCCGCAAGTGCGGCATTGAGCGCCACACGGTGCGTCCCATGCGGGTCTGCCAAGTCACCTGCCACAAAGATCTGGTGAGGCTTTACTGCACGAAGCAGTTCGATCACCCGCTCCACGTCCTTTTCGGTCAGAGGACCTTTTTTGATGGCGCCCGTTTCGTAAAACGGCAGATCCAAGAAGTGGATGTAGTCTTTTTTGACCCCGATGAAACGGTCTGCCGTGCGGGCTTCCTCCCTACGTATCGTCCCCTTGAGGAACCGCGTCTCGGGGGTCTCAAGAGCGCCCTCTTCTTTTTCGTAAAGGAGATAATCCCTGAGGACATTCGCTTTCTTGTAAAGCTCGCTGCCTTCGGCACCTTCGTGCTCGAGTACGTTGCGCAGGAAAGCAAGGTAGCGGATTACTTCCTCATCCCCCACGGCGATATTGCCGCTCGTCTCGTAGGCTACGTGTACGTCGTGACCCTGTTCGACCAGGCGGTGAAAAGTCCCGCCCATAGAAATTACGTCGTCGTCGGGATGGGGGCTGAAGATGAGGACACGCTTCTTCTCGGGCAGCGCACGCTCCGGTCTCTGAGAATCGTCGGCATTGGGTTTGCCGCCGGGCCAGCCGGTGATGGTGTGTTGGATGTCGTTGAAGACTTTGATATTGACCTCGTAGGCGGAGCCGTATTTCGTAAGAAGTTCGCCGAGCTGATGATCGGAGTAGTCTTGATTGGTGAGGTTGAGGATCGGTTTTCCCACTTCGTGGCACAGCCAAACGATGGCACGACGGATGAGTTTCGGGGTCCAATCGAGAGAAGTGACCTTCCAGGGGTGTTTGATGCGGGTAAGTTCCTCGGCCGCATGGAGGTCGATATAGAGCTTAATCTGGTCGTGAGAGCGGAGCAAAGAGGCCGGCACGGAGTTGGACTCGGGTCCCTCGACGACGGTTTTGATGATCTCTGCTTTCGCTTCTCCAAACGCAAGGAGGATGATCTTTTTGGATCTCAAGACCTCACCGATACCGAGATTTACGGCCGTCCTCGGCACGTTTTCTTTCGTATTGAAGTGCTTGACAGACTCTGCTATGGAAGTCGCATCAAGGGCGGTCAGACGAAGACCGCGGACGGCCACCGACCCGGGGGCATTCAGCCCCACCGAAGCGCGACGCCCTACTCCGAGGATGATGGTATCTATGCCACCCAACTTTTGTAAACTGTCGTAGTACGCTTCCCAGCTCCTCTCGATTTCGTCCTTAGGCACATCCACGTCGAAAGCGTGGACGTTCGCTTCCGGAATGTCGACCCGGTCGAGCAACTCTTCGCGGAGGTGTCCGAGAACCCCGTCATTGGGGTTGCGAAGGGGGAAAAACTCGTACATCGGGAAGACGTGGACGTTGCGAAACGAGACCTTTCCCTCCTTATGAAGCGTAACGAGAGCTTTGAGTACGGGATCGGGGCTCTCTCCGCCTGAGACCACAAGCGTGAAAGGTCGATCCGGCTTTGCGTACTCGTTGATGTCGTCGGCTATGCTCTGAGCGACGACAGAGGCGACTTCCTCATCGGAAGGATAGATGTTGGTGTTGATCTTTTCGTAGGCGGTAAGCATCGTCTTTTCGTAGGCATTGCCCGGACGATAAAGACGCTCCTCAACCTGATCCAAAACGATCTGCGAGCTAAGATTTAGTCTCATGTGAGTATGATGTCTTAGGATAAGCTGTAAATGAATAAAATTCGGATTCGAACCGCTCCCCGCTTAGAATAAAGGCTCCCAATGGATGTATGCGAAGTCCGTTCCGTAGGGGAGGATGGGGTGCGTGGGCGTGATGCGTACGGCCACTTTTTGGGAGCCGGGGTTATCCACGTCGTGCTCCATCTGGTAGGTGCGTCTCGAGCCTTCTTGGGCTACGAGGTGAAGCGGTATCTTCTCCACAAAAGAGAGAATGTGTCTCATGGGATCTTCTTCGGCAATAACAAGGTCGACGTTCAGATCACAGTCCAGATCGTGCATGTCCAAGACCACCTTCATCCCGAACTTATATCCGATCGGGAAATAGGTCATCTGAGACCCCTCGCTCGTTACGTCCACTTCGAGGACTTCGAGCGAACGCCAGTGCTGAGCCACTGCGCGCTTCCACGCCACGATCTCCTTGACTTTCGCGTCGTCGTCAGCGTGAAGCATCTTGTAGTGCGCTGCGATAGGTCGGTAGAAGCGCACTATGTAGTCGTCTATCATCCGCCTCATAGTGAAGTGAGGCAAAATCTTGCTCATAGAGGTCTTGATGGCCTTGATCCACCCCTCAGAGTAGGCTTTACCGTCTTTGCGGTCGTAGTAGAGCGGGATGACTTCGTCCTCGAGTGTGCGGTAGATCGTGGCTGCGTCGAGCTGATCCTGTAGGCTCTGGTCGTCGAAAGAGCGTTTGTCCGTAATCGCCCAGCCGCCGCCTTCCACATAGCCTTCATACCACCACCCGTCGAGGACAGAGTAATTGAGGACGCCATTCATCAGCGCCTTCATACCGGAAGTGCCGGATGCTTCGAGGGGGCGTGTCGGGGTATTGAGCCACACGTCCACGCCTGCTATAAGGGACTGAGCTACCTTGATATCGTAGTTTTCGATAAAAAGGATCTTCCCGCGGAACTCCGGTCTCTTGGAGATCTCGATGATGCGTTTGATGAGGCCTTGTCCGCCGCCATCGGCAGGGTGTGCTTTGCCGGTGAATATAAACTGTACCGGGTAGTCGGGATTATTGACGATGGTACTCAGCTTCTCGAGATCCGTGAAGAGGAGGTGCGCCCGTTTGTAGGTCGCAAACCGCCGTCCGAAACCCACGAGGAGTGCGTTGGGGTTGAAGTCGTCTATGATTTTGACCAAGTGGGTCGGATCCGCGTTGGGCGTAGTGAGACTGGCGAGGTATCTTTTCTTAAAGAAATCGAAGAGATCCTGCTTCATTTTCAGTCTCATCTCCCATACCTCTTCGTCGGGTACTTCCATAATCCGATCCCAGACCTTTTCGTCGGCCTGTTCTTCCCAGATATTGTCGGAGATGTATTGCTTCACGAAGTCCCCCCACTCCGGTCTTTGCCAAGAAGGGGCGTGTACACCGTTGGTGACGTAGCCCACGTGCAACTCCTCCGGAAGGTAGCCTTTCCAGACGGGTGCGAACATACGCTGGCTCACATGACCGTGAAGCTTGGAGACCCCGTTTGCGCCCTGACAGGTATTGAGGGCGAAGACACTCATGGAGAACTTGTCGTGCGAGCCCGGGTTTTCGCGTCCCAAGTCGATAAGCTCCTGGAAAGAAATACCGAGGCGCCCTGCGAAGTGTGCCAAGTATTTGCCGAAAAGCCCCTCATCGAAGTAGTCGTGTCCCGCCGGCACAGGGGTGTGGACGGTATAGAGGGCAGACGAGCGGACGAGCTCCAGAGCGGAGTCAAAGTCCATGCCTTTGCCCTCGACGAGATCCGCAAGGCGCTGCAAGTTCATAAGTGCGGCGTGTCCTTCGTTGGCGTGGTAGATGTCCGCTTTGATGCCCAGCTTATTGAGCATCAAGACCCCGCCGATACCGAGGAGATACTCCTGCTTCATACGGTTTTCCCAGTCTCCGCCGTACAGTTGATGGGTGATGGGGCGGTCAAACTCGCTATTCTGATCTATGTCGGTGTCTAAGAGATACAGAGGGACACGTCCCACATCTGCCCGCCAGATATTGCTGTAAACCACGTGATCGGAAAAAGGAACCTCCAGAATCATAGGGGTTCCGTCCTCATTCATCAGCTGGGTAAGGGGCAGTTTCTTGAACTGCTGTGCCTCGTACTTCGCGATCTGCTGACCGTCGTTCGTGATTTTTTGGTCAAAGTACCCGTAGCGATACAGGAACCCCACCCCGGTCATATTGACCCTCGAGTCGCTCGCCTCCTTGATGTAGTCACCGGCCAAGATACCGAGACCGCCGGAGTAAATCTTCAAGACGTTGGTGATGCCATACTCCATACAGAAGTAAGCCACGCTCGGCACATCCTCGCGTACCGGTCGATCCATATAGGTTCTGAAGGTAGCGTAGACAGAATCCAAACGCTCCAAGAACGCTTGATCCTGCGTCATCTCTGAGATCTGCACCTGCGTCAGCGAGGCCACGACCTCGATGGGGTTTCCGAAAGAGCTGTTCCAAACTTCCTTATTCAGATCCTCAAAAAGCTGAGAGGCATCTTGGTTCCAGACCCACCAGAGATTTTTGGAGAGCTCATCCAACTTGGACAGAGCGTCGGGGAGCTTGGAGTAGGTGTAGACATCACGCCATGCAGGCGAGTTGGAGCTTTTACTATTCAGCATATATCCTAAAAGCGATTGCTTTGTATGTGTTTCCCGGGAAAAATCCGGTCGTAAATGTTTCTATTTGAGTAGCAAATTTAACTATTTCCGTATTACCGCCCAAATCGTCCGGACCGGCAGTAATAAAAATAACGGGCGTACACACTCCGGAAATAAGAACCTGTGCAAAGGTCTCAAAATCTTGGTCCGTATCTCGTCACATCCCGGGTCCGTATCTCACGGAAACTTCGGTACGTGTCCGGACAAATCCCCGGTCTGTATCTCCTCACCCTCCCCGTCCAAGCGGACAAAGATCGGCAAATAAGATAGGGGTGACCTCAGTCCATAAGATCGCCCAAAAGCCAAGAGAGAGAAAAATATCGGTGCATTTGCTTGCGGAACTGAAAAGTTTTAGTACCTTTGCACTCACAAACGCAAAAGGTGCGAAAACAACAGGAATGGCGAGATAGCTCAGCTGGTTAGAGCGTATGATTCATAATCATAAGGTCGAGGGATCGTGCCCCTCTCTCGCTACAGAAAGTCCCAAAGAACAGATAAAGCATATACGCTTTGTCTGTTCTTTTTGTATTTCCGACCTGTAGCAACGACACAAAGAAAGAAGGCACCCGGAGGTATGACCCTCAGAGTGCCTTTTTCTTTACCATTCAGCCTACCAATAGGCCGAAATGCGAGTCAAACCGTTAGAGGTCTGTCTTTCGCATTATTTCTTGAGGTCAAGACCTGCACCGGCCTTGAACTTTACGACCTTGCGAGCCGGGATGTGGATCTTCTCACCCTTCTTGCGGGGATTCACGCCTTCGCGAGCCGGTCTTTCGACTACAGAGAAAGTGCCGAAGCCGAGGATGCGGACTTCTTCGCCTTTCTTGGAGCATTCGACGACGGTTTCGGTAAATGCGTTAAGAGCCTTTTGTGCGTCGATCTTGGTCAGACCTGCCTTTTCGGCGATCGCGGAAATTAGTTCAGTTTTGTTCATAAAAAAATCTCTTTGAGTTGATGAATAAAAAATTGTACGGTCATAGGCAACGCCTCTGTATGGTACTGCAAACGGTTGACTATCATAGGTCTTCAGTTTCCACGCCTCAAATATAGACCAAAAATTCAATACTGCCACAATTTTTCCCGCTTTAAGCCTTATTTTTGGCTTAAATTGCACCATTCGGCATTAATTTTAAGGGTTAAAACCTCTTTTCAGACAAAAATAGGCTTCGAAAATGGTCTGTCAAGCGGATCACCGGGGGATGCACCAAACAGGGTAAAACACACCACCTCCGACAAATAGCAGAAAAGGGGTAAATTTGCGGGCAGTTCACAAAATTTCCCAAAAGGCATAATTCCCCAAACCATCGTGACACAGGATTCATCTCTCACTTTGACACCGGGGCGCAAAGTCATCGTAGGGGTTCAGTACCTCTTCGTGGCCTTCGGTGCAACGGTACTTGTCCCACTACTCGTCGGCTTAGACCCCTCCACGGCATTATTTTCTGCGGGCGTCGGCACACTGCTCTTTCACTTGATCACCTCCGGGAAAGTCCCTATATTTCTCGGATCAAGCTTTGCCTTCATCGCCCCCATCGTCAAGGCTACGGAGCTGTACGGGCTCAATGGTGCGCTCTTCGGCATCGTGGGGGTGGCCGCCGTCTACTTCCTAATGTCGGCACTCGTGAAGTGGCAGGGCACCAAGTTTATATCCCGACTCTTCCCTCCCGTGGTCATCGGTCCCGTGATTATGCTGATCGGGCTCTCGCTCTCTCCCAGTGCGGTCAATATGGCTCAGTCGAATTGGGCTCTTGCCGCCGTGTCGCTGGCTACGGCGATTTTTGTCACGCTGTACACAAAAGGTCTGATCAAACTGATCCCCATCTTTTGCGGCATCGTAGCAGGGTACCTCGTCGCCCTATTGCTTTTCCCGTCGGAGATCGACTTTCAGAAGATCGCGGATGCACCGTGGTTCTCGCTTCCACGGTTCGTTTTTCCGGAGAAGTTCAGCTGGGAACCGATTCTCTTTATGGTTCCGGTAGCCATCGCGCCGGTCATAGAGCACATCGGAGACCTGTACGTCGTCAATAGCGTGACGGGGAAAAACTTCGTCAAAGACCCGGGTCTGCACCGCACGCTGCTCGGTGACGGAGTCGCCTGCCTCTTCGCCAGTCTCATCGGCGCACCTCCCGTCACCACTTACTCCGAGGTCACAGGGGCGATGTCTCTGACACGGGTGACGGACACTTTTGCGTTTCGTATCGCGGCCGTGACCGGCATCGTATTCTCGTTGGTGGGAAAGATGAGTGCGCTTCTCTCCAGCATTCCTCAGGCGGTACTCGGCGGCATTATGCTGCTGCTCTTCGGCACTATAGCCGGCGCCGGCATCTCGAACCTCCTCAATAGCAAAGTGGACTTCTCTTCGCCGAGGAACATCGTCATAGTCTCCGTGACACTTACGACAGGCATAGGTGGTGCCATGGTACAGTTTGGCACCTTTTCCCTGGCCGGTATCGGTCTCTCGGCTATCATTGCCGTCGCGCTGAACCTGATACTGCCCGAGACAAAAGTTTCTGACGATAACAACAAACAATAACCCCCTTAAAGTAATTTACTCCCATGACCTACCGGAGACTTATCCTCCCCGGTGTCCTTGCCTTTTTCTTTGCTCTGTGCTCGGCCGGGACATCACTCGCACAAAACATCCAGCTTCATTACGACTTTGGCAGCTCCCTCTACCCTAATGAACTCTCTACCCGTCCCAAACTGACGACGACGGCAGAGCTATTCAAAGCCGACAAGTGGGGCAATACCTTTTACTTCGTGGATATGGACTACGCAGAGGGCGGTGTCCGCTCTGCGTATTGGGAGCTTTCGAGAGAGCTGAAGTTTTGGGACGCACCTGTCTCCATTCACTTAGAGTATGACGGGGGCTTGAGCAACCGTTTCTCCTACTTCGACGCATACCTTCTCGGTGCCACTTACGCCTATCACACGTCGGACTACAGCTTCACTCTCGGCATCACCCCGATGTACAAGTACCTCCGTGGGAACGGGAAGCCGCACGCATTTCAGCTCACCGCGGTCTGGGGCTACACTTTTGCAAAAGGTCTGCTGTCGTTAAATGGTTTTATGGACTTCTGGACGAACCCGGATCTCAAAGACACAGCCCCCGTCGTCTTCCTCACCGAGCCCCAGATCTGGCTTAATCTCGATGCCATCGAAGGCGTCTCTCCGGACTTCAACCTGAGCGTAGGCTCGGAAGTGGAGATGAGCTACAACTTTGTCGGCTCCAAGTTTTACGTCCTGCCCACCCTCGCCCTCAAGTGGACATTTTGATCACACCAAATCAGTCACCCGCAGTTAAATCTCTCCAAGTATGAATTGGCAAAAACTCCTGGGGTTCGACCCTTCGCACCATAACGTACGCACCGAGCTCGTCGCAGGTCTCACCACTTTCTTGACGATGAGCTATATCCTCGCCGTCAATCCCGACATCCTTGCCGCCACGGGTATGGACAAAGGCGCCATCTTTACGGCCACGGCGCTCTCCTCGGCAATCGGCACGCTGCTCATTGCGTTTATGGCGAAACTGCCCTTTGCTCAAGCGCCGAGTATGGGTATCAATGCGTTTTTCGCATTCACCCTCGTCCTCGGCATGGGGTACAGTTGGCAGGCGGCACTCACTGCCGTCTTCGTGGAGGGTATCATCTTCATTCTCCTCACCGCCTTTAATATCCGCGAGCAGATTGTGAAGTGCATCCCCGAGAACCTCCGCTATGCCATCAGCGCGGGTATCGGGATGTTTATTGCGTTCATAGGGCTCAAAAACGCCGGCATTATTGTCTCAAACGAGGCCACTTTTGTGGCTCTCGGTGCTTTTACGCCCACAGCCATACTGGCATGGATCGGCATCATCGTCAGTGGGGCACTGATGTTCCTGAAGGTCAAAGGGGCGCTCTTCTATGGCATCGCGCTCTGCACTCTTGTCGGCATTCCGATGGGGGTCACGATTTTGCCATCCGACTTCGTACCGGTCTCTCTGCCTCACTCTCTTGAGCCGACGTTTCTGAAGTTCGACTTCTCGGCGCTTTTGAATCCGGATATGGCGCTGACCGTCTTCGCGCTGGTTTTTATGGACATTTTCAATACCATCGGCACGCTCATCGGAGCAGCCGCAAAGACGGAAATGATGGACGAAAAAGGCAACGTCAAGAACATCAAGGAAGCTATGATGGCCGACGCCATCGCCACAAGTGTGGGAGCCGTCCTCGGTACCTCCACGGTGACCACTTACGTCGAGAGCGCCTCCGGCGTAGCCGAAGGCGGACGCACGGGACTTACCTCGCTCTCCACCGGAGTTCTTTTCCTCTTAGCGCTCTTTTTCGCTCCCCTCTTCCTCCTCGTGCCGGGTGCCGCCACCACGGGCGCATTGGTGCTCGTAGGGGTATTGATGCTGGATGCGATCACGAAAATCGACCTTACGGACATCAGCGAAGCGCTGCCGTCCTTCGTCACCATTATTACCATGGTGCTGACCTACAACATCGCCGAAGGGATGTCGCTCGGGATGCTCACCTACGTCTTCGTAAAAATCTTGAGCGGGCGCTTCAGGGAGGTTAACCTCACGCTTTATATCGTAGCGGTGCTCTTCATCGTCAGGTACATCCTGCAGTAATTTTTTGGCCGTACCAGGCTCACCTCGAGACACAGGCCAAAATTTTTATCCAGGTACGACCGAAAAAATCATTTCGGTACGTACCAAACTAAACGGTCGCTCCGGGAATCCCGGCGCGACCGTTCAGTTTGGGATAGACTTCAGGGGGTTATTCTAAGCCGACGAGGGCAAGAGCCTTGTGGTAGAGTGCGGTTTTGCGCTCCATGTGTTCTTTGACGGAAGCGACAAGAGGGAGCTCTTCAAAGTCTGCTTTCAGATCTTGGATTTCCTCTTCGTCGTAGATATTGATGCCGTAATTGACGCGGTGCATGATTTTGTGTTCTTTCTTCGCATCCTCGTACAGGTTTCGGTCGATGAAAAGCACTGCGTCTATCCACGCGTCCAGAATCCTTTTCACAAGCTCGACCGTTATCTCCGATTCGGAAGCGATGTCGTACCGTCTCTTCAGTAGCTCATAACTCCAGTCCCACTCGAGGTCGTAGTACCTTTCGTGGATCAGACGAAGCGCAGCATTCAGCTCCGCAAAAGACGAGACTTCGCCGGTCTTCACTTTGTCCAAGAGCCCCGCGACGAGGGGCTTGGGTGCGATCATTCCGGCAAGGTCTATCCACTCGCCCACCCCGTCACTGTGGGCGGGTCTGAGGGCATCACGCAGGTCTTCATCGGACGAGTAAACAAAGCCTTCGCTCTCGGAGGCACGATCGTGGAGCCTCTGGATGACGGAGTTGCCCAGGAACTTGTCCAGCCCTTTGGAATAGATGTAGATGCCTTCCTTTAGCTTTGCCAGTTTGATGGAGAGATTATGGTACGTGTAGGTATGGTCACTGTACCCCATAAAGCCCACGATTTCTTCGAGCTTCAAGAGGCCTTGCTCCATACGCCCTATCGTAAAAGGCGAGAGAAGGTTGTAATTGATGCAGTCCAGCCGCCCGTTTTTCGGTCTTTTGTCCCTCCTCGGCCACTTCTGGGCATCACGCATCGTGCCGACGGAGAGTAGGTTCTTCCCGGGGACAAGGTAACTCTGGTTTTTGTCCTCTATCAAGTAGCTGAAAGGGAAGTCGGCCGTGTCCACGTGGTGGACGTGGCGTCCCATTATGAGCGAGAAAGGTCCCACCTTGGACGGCCACAAGACATACGAGTCGCTGCTAGTCTTACTGCCGCGCTCGATTACGCCATGGTGAATGGGACCCATCTTATAGAGGTGATTGCTCTGATTGGAGCCGGATCCGGCATTAAGGAAAGAGAAGTACCCCGCGATGAGCAGACTGCTCTTGTGACTCGAGACGGTGAAGGGTCCCGCGAAGACGGCGCACGACTCACCGTTTTCGAGCGTGCAGTTGGAAAAAAGGAGGGAGTCATGCGCAGAGAAAAGGGACTCCACCGTAGACCCCTGCCCCACGAAGCAACGATTGAGGACAGCCCCCATGAGGACTTTTGAGCCGGAGAGTGCGATAAAGTCTTTCCCTTGGACATTAGATCCGACAATACAGGGGTTACCCTCTTCGCTGAGAAGAGAGAAGTTCTCGAGACGGGAAGCACTGTCGACGACGGCACATGCACCGATGTACGCGTCGAGTATGGTTCCGCAGTTTTTGAGGACGGCACCCTTGCCGATGAACCCTTTCCGGCTCTTCACTTCCTCTTTCTCCTTTTTGGACATCTCGAGGAGTGCATGCCGAAGGGGCTTGTCGTCGGAGAGGAGCGTCAGGAGGTACGCGATTTGGGCCGAAAGTTGGCGCGAGAGCGGCACCTCGAACCCTCCGGTTTCATTCAGCACCGCGGCTTCGACCCCTACTCCGAAAGAGCTCTCTCCGGTCATGGCGATGAGGTCCGCGTTGAGAATCGTGACATCGTCGGAAATAATGTAGTTACTGAGGCACTCCCGGACTTTGGAGACACAGACGCGATCCCCCACGGTGCAATTATCGAGCGTAAGATCCCTGAGTCCGTTCGGGACGGAGATGCCGTAGTCCGTATGCCGCTCACCGGATAAATCGCCTATCCGACAGGAGCCGGAGAAACGGACGTTTCGGCAACGGTCGGGGTCGAAAGAGTCGGAGACCCGGATAAGCCCCCACTCCGAGGAAGAGCATCCGTTTTGCTCAAGCCTCGTGATTTCGCTAACAGTTAGTTCTCTCATCTTCACTTCTATGGTTTGACGAGTTTGTATTTTGTGATTTTTACGCCAACAAATTTAGCAATACTTCTTGAAAAGCACAATCCGTACCACAAAAACCCTAAATCCGCATAAAAAATGCACACCCTTGCCGGAATGAGAATGTTTTCGTTATCTTTGCGCTGTATTTAAGGGAGAATGGCTTTTGCACACTTCCGTAATTACACATACTTTTCTCGGTCAATATGCTGCCCGAAAGGGCTTTGGAACGGGCTGATGAAACGAATCTAAGCGGCCTATTGGAATCTATAAGACCGAAAACAAGAACAAGATCAGAAAAAGGAATGAACATGGACAAGACACATGCCGCGATAACCGCTCTGGGAGGATTTGTCCCCGAGACCGTATTCACGAACGACGACATTGCAAAGATGGTCGACACTTCGGACGAGTGGATCACCACCCGCGTAGGCATCAAGGAACGACGCATACTCGGAGACGAAGGAAAAGGCTCCTCGTACCTCGGTATCCGGGCGGTCGAGAACCTTTTTGAGACACACCCCGAAGTAAAGCCCGAAGAGATTGACTTGGTACTCGCCTCCACGAATACTCCGGACTATTCTTTCCCCTCCACGGCGTCCCTCATCGCAGAGGGCGTAGGCATCCCCAAAGGCGTACCCTGCTTCGACATTGAAGCGGGTTGCACGGGGTTTATCTTCGGGCTTCAAGTCGTGCGCGGGTTCGTAGAGAGCGGACTTTACAAAAAGGTGCTGCTCATCGCCGCAGAGAACATGAGCGCCATCGTAGACCCGGAGGATCGTGCCACTTTGCCCCTCTTCGGCGACGGCGCGGCATGTGCCATCCTCGAGCCTTCGACTAAAGGGCTCGGTGTACAGGATATCATCATCGGCAATGACAACGAAGAAGCCGCCCTTCACCTCGTCCTCAAAGCCGGCGGATCGGCGAACCCCGCAAGTCACGAGACCGTAGACAGCAGAGAGCACTTCGTGTATCAGGAGGGTCAGTATGTCTTTAAGAACGCCGTGACCTATATGGGAGACATCACTGAGCGCATTTTGTCCCAAAACGGGCTCACTCAGGAAGACATAGCCTGGGTCGTGCCGCACCAGGCCAACCTCCGCATCATCAAGGCTACGGCCAAGAGAATCAATCTGAGTATGGATAAAGTCCTCGTCAATATCGAACACTTCGGTAACACCAGCTCTGCCACCATCCCGCTCTGTCTCTGGCAAAACGAAGATCGACTCAAAAAAGGTGATGTGCTCATCCTCACAGCCTTCGGCGCAGGATACACCTACGGCAGCGCGTACTTGAAGTGGGCGTATTAAACCTTTGCTCCGAAAATATGTCAAACGATACCTCCAAGGCTTTTAAGAGCGGATTCGTCAACATCGTGGGTAATCCGAATGTCGGAAAATCCACACTTATGAATAAGCTCGTCGGCGATAAGGTAAGCATCATCACCAATAAGAGTCAGACGACGCGTCACCGTATCATCGGCATCGTCAACACCCCGGAGATGCAGATCGTCTACAGCGATACCCCGGGTGTGCTCAAGCCCTCCTACAAGATGCAGGAGGAGATGCTCGGCTTCTCCAAGAGTGCACTCTCTGACGCGGACGTGCTTCTGTATGTCACCGATACCGTGGAGAATGGCATGAAAAATGCGCCCTTTGTGGAAGCCGTGCAGCGAAGTGAGGCTCCGCTCCTCGTCCTCATCAATAAGGCGGACCTCAGCACGCCCGAAGCGCTCTCGGATTTGGCATCGAAGTGGCAGAAGATTTTCCCGAAGGCCATCGAAGTACTTCCCATCGCCGCAGAGCATAACGCCGGCATCACCTACATCAAAGAGCGGGTCGAAGCCCTTCTCCCCGAGAACCCGCCCTACTTCGAGCAGGATGCCTTCACGGATCGTCCCGCACGCTTCTTCGTGAACGAGATCATTCGCGAGAAGATTTTCCTCTACTACCAGCAGGAAGTCCCCTACTCCACCGAGGTCGAGGTGGAGGAGTTTCACGAAGGGGAGAGCCTCCTCAAGATACGCGCCATCATCTTCGTGGAGCGTGAGAGCCAAAAAGGCATCATCATAGGCAAAGGCGGTGCAGCCCTAAAGAAAGTGGGGATGATGGCCCGTAGGGACCTCGAAAAATTCTTCGAGAAGAAAGTCTTCCTCGAGCTCATCGTCCGAGTCGAAAAAGATTGGCGCAACAGAGAAAGCGCCCTGGAGCACTTCGGATACAAGTTAGACTAATAAAGACAAACCATAATGGCAAAAAACAGACTGGTCGCCATAGTAGGGCAGCCAAACGTCGGCAAGAGTACCCTTTTCAACCGGCTCACAGAGACGCGCGACGCCATAGTGACCGACACTCCCGGCACCACTCGAGACAGGCAATACGGACAGAGCTCTTGGAACGGCTCCACCTTCTCTATTGTAGACACAGGCGGGTGGGTAGAGCTCAGCGAGGACGCTTTTGAGCCGGAAATCAATAAGCAGGTCCAAATCGCCATCGAAGAAGCGGATCTCATCCTCTTCGTGGTGGACACCCAGATGGGTCTCACCGACCTTGACGAAGAAGTCGCGCTACTGCTGAGGCGCTCGAAAAAGCCGGTCCTGCTTGTCGCCAATAAGAGCGACAATTTCGAGATGGATGCCTACGCGGCAGAGTTTTACAAGCTTGGTCTCGGAGATCCGTATACCATAAGTGCACTCAGTGGGAGTGGGACAGGCGACCTGCTCGATCAGGTGGTCAAAGAACTGCCTGAACAGCTCCCGGACGATGAGGCGGATCCGGAGATACCACGCATCGCGGTCGTAGGTCGGCCGAACGCCGGCAAATCCTCCCTCCTCAATGCCTTTCTTGGCGAAGAGCGCCACATCGTGACCGACGTGGCCGGTACCACCCGCGACTCCATCTACACACGGTACAATAAGTTCGGCAAAGAGTTCCTGCTCGTAGATACCGCCGGCATCCGCAGAAAAGGCAAGGTCAACGAAGATCTCGAGTATTACTCGGTCTTGCGCAGCATCAGAGCGATAGAGAATTGCGATGTCTGTGTGCTTATGATTGATGCGACGAGGGGTATCGAGAGCCAAGAGCAGAACATCTTCAACATCATCCAGAAAAACAAAAAAGGGCTCATCGTCTGCGTGAATAAGTGGGACCTTATCGAAGAGAAGAACAATGCCGTCATGGAGGGCTACAAAGAAGCCATCTATGGACGCTTTGCCCCGTTTGTCGATTTCCCCATCATCTTCATCTCGGCTACCGAAAAGCAGAGGATTATGAAAGTACTCGACTTTGCGAAAGAGATCTTCGACAAGCGCAAGAAACGCATACCCACCGCTCAGCTCAATAGCACCCTCCTTCCCATCATCAGCCAGACGCCGCCTCCCGCCATCAAGGGCAAGTACATTAAGATCAAGTACATCACGATGCTCCCCAAAGTACAGGTGCCGAGCTTCGTATTCTTCGCCAATCTGCCTCAGTGGGTGAAAGAGCCGTACAAACGGTTTCTGGAGAATCAGATTCGGGAAAACTGGGACTTTTCGGGCACACCCGTCAACATCTTTATACGCGAAAAGTAACGAATGGCCAAATCCACACTTCGGGAACAGACTCGCGAACTTTTTATATCCGCAGCCCGGGAGCTCTTCGCAGAAGAAGGCTACCAAGCCGTGACCATGAACCGGATCGCCAGGCGCTCCGGGAAAAGCAGACGCACCCTCTACACCTACTTCAGTGCCAAGGAGGAGGTGTATATGGAGGTCATCCAGCAGGAGTTCCAGCATCTCTACAATGAGCTCGAGGCGTTCGTGGGTCGAAAAATGGATCCGATGGAGAAGATCCTCCAATATGCGGCAAGGCACGAAGTGGCAGTAAGCAAAATCGTCAAGTGGAACGGATCCTTGGAAGCCGAGTTCTTCAAGGATTACGCCAATGTGGAGCGTGCCAGGATCCGCTTCGACATTCTCGAGCGTCAGCTCATCGCAACCATACTGGAGGAGGGAATCAGAGAGGGCGCTTTCAAAAAGTTGAACCTCAAACGTACAGTCTATCTCCTTCATGCCTGCATGAAAGGACTCGAGATACCGTTCATACGCGGTCAGTTCGGGAGGAAAGACGATGCTGTACAGGAGACCTATAACATCGTAAGAATACTTTTAGAAGAAGGACTAAAGAAATGAATTTGCAAGGAAAAACGGCTGTCGTCACCGGCGGCACCAGAGGAATCGGAAGAGCCATCACGCTCGAACTCGTCCGCAGGGGCGCCACTGTAGCTTTTACGGGGCGCTCGATCGGCGCAAATAGCGAAAGCGTCGAGAGGGAAGCCCGGGAAATCGGCGGCACAGCCAAAGGCTACGCTTTTGATGCAGGAGACACGGAAGCCGCAGCCAAGTTTGTGGCAGAAGTCCTCAACGACTTCGGGAAAATAGACATCCTCGTCAATAACGCCGGCATCACGAAGGACAACCTCCTGATGCGTATGACCGAGGAAGACTGGGACGCCGTACTCCGCACCAATCTCAAGAGTGTCTTTAACCTCACAAAAGCGGTCGTTACGCCTATGATGAAAGCCCGCTCCGGTGCCATCGTCAATATCGCTTCTGTCGTCGGCGCGCACGGTAACGCGGGACAGGCCAATTACGCCGCCTCAAAGGCCGGAATCATCGGATTCAGCAAATCCGTGGCGCGCGAACTCGGATCACGCAACATCCGCGTCAATGTCATCGCACCCGGCTTCGTCGAAACGGATATGACTGCCGTCTTGTCCGAAAAGGTGCAGGCCGAGTATGAAAAAGAAATCCCGCTCAAGCGCTTTGCCCGGCCCGAGGACATTGCCAATGCAGTCCTCTTTCTTGCTTCCGATGACGCGGCCTACATCACGGGGCAGGTTCTCGAAGTAAGTGGCGGTCTTTTTATGTGATACAGACTCGAGAAAACTTTGCACGTACCAAGGAGATCAAAAGGTACAGACACAGAAAAGGAAAAGGTACAGACCGGGGCTCTCTCCCCGGTACGTACCTTTCTTGCTTCGCCCTCCCTACCTTACGGCGAATAATTACCATCCCCTACCATAATGGAAGTCCTATACGAAGACAATCACCTGATTATCGTCAATAAATCTCCCGGAGAAATCGTCCAAGGCGACAAGACGGGAGACGTCCCGATGAGTGACCTCGTCAAAAAGTATCTCAAAGAAAAGTACCAAAAGCCCGGAAATGTATTCGTCGGCGTCGTGCACCGCCTCGACCGTCCCGTCTCCGGTGTGGTACTCTTTGCCAAGACAAGTAAAGCACTCGGCAGGATGAATGCCCTTTTCGCAGACAAAAAGGCAGTGACCAAGAAGTATTGGGCCATCGTAGAGCGGACGCCCTCCCAAGCGGAAGGGACACTCACCCATTGGCTGAGGCGGGACGAAGCTCAGAATAAGTCTTTCGTCACCACTCCCGGAGCCAAAAACGCAAAAGAATCCATACTGGAGTACCGTACCCTCTACGTCGGAGACCATTTCTCCCTCCTGGAAATCACGCTCCTCACGGGACGACACCACCAGATCCGGGCTCAGCTCTCAGCCATAGGATGCCCCATCAAAGGCGACCTCAAGTACGGAGCCAAGAGATCGAACCAAGGAGGATCCATTTCGCTGCATGCGAGAGAGCTTGCATTTACGCACCCGGTCTCGAAAGAATTTGTCCGCGTGGTCGCGGCATTTCCCGAAGGTAGTGACCAACTTTTTGGTAAATTCGCAAAAGAAATCCGATAATCCCCCAATCAATCTTCGTCATGAGTACCCGTATCGCCAAAATAGCCATCGCGTCCGACCTGCATCTAATGGCACCGGAGCTTTTGGAAAAAGAGGGAAGCGCGTTCGACAAAGCGCTTCTGAGTGACCGCAAACTCCTCGTGGAGAGTCCCGAAATTATTTCCAAGCTTTTTGACGACATCATTGGGGACAAGCCCGATATTTTGCTCCTCACGGGGGATCTGTCCAAGGACGGCGAGCGCGCCAGTCACGAATTGCTCCGCAGGATGCTCTCTAAAGTCTCCGACGCGGGCATCCATACGTTCGTCATCCCCGGCAATCACGACATCAATAATCCGCTTGCCGCCATTTATAACGGCGAAGAACACCGCAAAGCCGATCATATTACTCCGGAAGACTTTGCCGAGATCTACAGGGACTACGGCTACGACGTCACCAAAGGCGACATCATCGAGAGAGGCCCGCGCCTCTCTTATCTCGCAGAGCCGGTGGACGGACTGTGGATTATCGCGATAGACAGCAACATCTATGAGCAAAACTTTGAGGACCACTACCCCAATACCAACGGTACCCTCTCCAACGAAGACCACGAGTGGATCAAGGACGTCGGCAGGAGAGCCGCCGAGCAGGGTAAAATCCTCCTCGGTATGATTCACCACGGCGTACTCGAACACTTTCCGCTCCAGAGCGTCATCGCAGGCGAGTATCTCTTGAAAAATTGGCTCAGAGACTCCGAGAAGATTGCAGATGCCGGCATAAGGGTCGTTTTCACAGGGCACTTTCATGCCCAGGACGCGGTTATGAGGCGGTTCAGGGGCGGTTACCTTTACGACGTGGAGACGGGATCTCCCGTGACTTACCCCTGTCCCTACCGCATCGTCAAAGTGTACGAAGATCGCCTTGAAGTCAAGACAAACTACATCAAGCTCAAAAACGAGACGACAGGAGGACTTAAGCTCAAGGATTATGCGTACAATAATCTTCAAGCCGGGATGCCCGGGATGATCGCTTTCGTCATAGAGTACATACGGCGTCATTACCCCGGCAAAGTGACCGATCACCAGGCTGAGATGATTTTGAGCGCATACCCGGCGTTTGAGGATCTCATTATGGCGATCTACACCGGACACTTGCTCGGAGACGAGAAGGGACTTGAGTACAACCCCGACCCCGAGGATGCACTCATCCACCCCAAGCCGGGAGACAAACTCTCACAGCTCCGGAAGTTTATGCAGGGGATCTATCCGCAGTATGACCGGATTTTTGCCGTCATTGAGAATTGCCTCTACGACACCTCAGTCCCCGACAATCAGCTCACTATCCCCCTTCTCTGAATCGCTATGGACCAAGAAATCATCGTAGCCGTCCCTTCGTACAATAACGTCCGGGAGCTCCCCGGAGTATTGGATCGTCTGAAAGTCCAAGGCTACCCAATCCTTGTCATCAACGACGGCTCCACAGACGGCACGGGTGAGCTCCTCCGAACCCGTTATCCGGACATAGACGTCGTCACCCACCCCGTCAATATGGGTAAGGGGGCAGGCATAAGGTCTGCTTTCGACAGGGCTTACGAGCTGGGGTACCGTTATGTCGTCACCATCGACTCGGACGGTCAGCATTATCCCGAGGACCTTCCCCTATTTGTCGAAAAAATAGGTCGGTATCCGGATTCGCTTCTGGTCGGCGCGCGGAACCTCAAGGCTGAAAATATGCCTGCCAAAAACACGTTTGCAAATAATCTCTCCAACTTCTTCTTCAGGCTCATCTCCGGTCAGAGCTTGGAAGATACCCAGACAGGGTACCGGCTCTATCCGATAAGGAAGCTGAGAGACTTGAAGCTGCTGAGCGGCAAATACGAGTTCGAGATGGAGATTCTCGTCCGTGCCGCTTGGCGACATATCCCGCTCCGGAGCGTCCCCATCCGCGTGTACTATGCACCGGGAGAGGAGCGCATCAGTCATTTCCGTCCTTTCCAGGACTTTATGCGCATCGTTTTGCTTGACTTTGTCCTCCTGCTCATAGCCATTTTTTGGTTTTACCCCTCTCGGCTGTTAAAGAGCACTCGGAAAGATTAAGGTTTTCAAAGTCTTCTGTTTGTCCCGAACTTGTGCGTATATTTGCGTTGATTTGTTTGATTCAGACAAATCCGGAGTACTGCTCCGCGATATGAAATTATAAAGTACCCGGTGACAAACGAAAGGAATTCGAGACTTGAATACCTCTTCATACAGACCATACCTCATTGCGCTGCTGCTCCTCTGTGTCGGCATCGTCAGTCTCCCCGCTTTCGGACAGTCTGCCAAGGCAGTCTCTCCGACCGGGCATCGGACCTACACGGCAGAGGAGGTCACGAATAACGCCAACGGCGTCTTTGTCCCACTCACCAACGAAGACGGTGTGGTGCTGCCCACGATGGTTCTGCGCGGCATCATCATCTATCCCCCGATGTACTTCGCCAACGCCAAGCAACGCGTCAATTACACCCGGCTTATGAGGGATGTAAAAAGGACGCTGCCCTACGCCAAGATTGTCGCCAGGACGATGATGGAGACTTACGAGTACATCCAGACCCTACCCACCGAGGAAGAGAAAATAAGGCATCTTCGGAAAATGGAAAAGGAGGTCTACAAGCAGTACTACCCTGAGATGAAAAAGCTCACTCTGAATCAGGGCAAAATCCTCCTCAAGCTCATTATGCGCGAAACCGGAGGCTCCACGAGCTACGATCTCATAGAGTCTTTCCTCGGCAGCTTCTCGGCAGGCTTTTGGAATGCCGTGGCGGGACTTTTCGGCACGACGCTCAAGACCACTTGGGATCCATACGGTCAAGATGCCACTCTTGAGCGTATCTGTGTGGAAGTAGAGCAAGGTATGGTCTAAGAGCAGTCCCGTAAGTGCAACCCACTCAGGCTAAGTCGGACTTCCCCGTCGGGTCGTCCCCGGATCGTAGACGTGATTTACTCATCACGCCCTTGGTGCGTACCTCTTGGCACCAGTTCTTCCCGTATAATGCCCTATCGCCTTTGAGACATAAGCACCTCTTCTTTGGCGCCTACGGTCGTGCGCCCATAGGGTGCATTCCGCTCGCCATAGCGCAGATTTTTGCAGCTGTGGCTTCGAAAGGCTTTCCGGTGCCGAACGCCGAGAAATGGTCTATCCTTGCGGAGGTGCCGAGGGTGCTTCCCTGCTCCTCGACTAAAGTCAGAGAAGTCGTTGCGGAGTTGCTCTCCTCTATTGCCGAAAAGACCATCATCCGGGCCGATTACCGGTTTTCTATGGGGATGCCTTGGCACGCGCTACGTTTTTTCCAAAAGAACGGGTTCCCTGACGCAAAGTTGCGTTTTCTGAGACGAAAAGATTCGCCACGCCTCATCTCGATGCTGTCGGAAGATAAGCCCGTACTTGTCATGGGGCTGCATGCGCCGATCTACGGACATGCGTGGATCGTGGACGGCTATCTCGGAAGAAGGATAAAAGGGGAGACGACTTCGGTCACGGGAGAAGTTACCGACGAAAGCGAAGCAATAGAAGAGTATCTTCACTGCAATTACGGATGGGGCGGAGCGGCGAACGGGTTCTACCCCTTCGGGTGTTTTGATACCACGAAAGGTCCGGCTCTCACGGATCCCAAAGTCGACCTCTACGGCGGGAAAACGGCTTCGCGCCATTTTCGCCTTTTTCTCTGCTACATCGACTATTGATATTTTTCCTCCGGTAAAGACCTCCCTTCTGAGCAATGATTTCAAAGGGGTTTATCCACACTCTTAATAGGAGCAGGTTTGGAACTCGTCTTTCTTAATAGGAGCAGGTTTGGAACTCGTCTTTCTTAATAGGAGCAGGTTTGGAACTCGTCTTTAGCGCATCGGACGAGTTTGAAGTGTCTTAGTAATAGTAATGTTTTTCGATGGTTGATAATCGGGGATTACTTGCCGATGCACTCTATTCACCTATCAGACACTCAGCTTTTTAGCGTTTTAATCGGTACAAATACCCCTCAAATAAATGGGAAAACAGTTTTATCTCACTGTTTTATAAGGATTTACATACTTGTACCGCGTGGCTTTCTTCTCAGTCTTTCAATCTCCTATTGGGTATTTTGCTCTATAAATCAATAGATTACAACACCTCCCATTTGTACTTAGCACGCTTGCTCACTAAGAAAGTACCCATTTCGGAGCATATCAAAGCAAAGTGATGCAAGGAAAATATCATAGTCCTCCTTATTGGGTATAATTCCTTCTTTCATTGAAATAATATCCCCGAAAAGGGTATAATTGATTTTTTATTCCTTATATTTGCTATCGATAAGGTATATAATGACTTTGAATGGAAGAGTGTATGTCCTCTTCCTGAAAAAAGTACACAGTTGGGAAGGTATTACTGAGACGGTACAC
>JASBZK010000002.1 GCA_029983505.1 Porphyromonas sp. | reverse complement strand
TTAAGCAGCAGCACTTCTTTTGCCCGATATCCGGATTGCTCCCGTTCGGGGATCTTCCCTTGCTCAATCTCTGTGGGGAAGAAGAACATAGTTCCCGTCTTAAGTGAGTGCTTCGTGACCGGGACGTACTCTCATATTAGAAACAATCCAAGATTACTCTCGTGCGTGAAGCCGAGAAGGGATATTATTCTTCGATACTTCGTCGGCGCAATTTTTAATGCGTGCGTCTTGTGTCAAAGGAGACTTCATCGCTTTCTAAGATGGGTGGGCGTCAGCCATATCTTTATTATTTCTTGAGACTCATCGGATGTTAAGAATGCATCCTCCCCAAGAATAGCCAACACCAAAACCGGCAATCAGCACTGTCCCGTGCAGGATGTTCTCTTTCCTTTTCTCAAAAAGGACGATGGGTATTGTAGACGAAACCGTATTTCCCACTTCCGACATATGGTAATAGAATTTGTCTTTCGCGATTTTTAGCTTCTTTCTTAAGAAGTCGAGCATAAAAGAATTTGCCTGATGAAAGACGTAGCCGTCAATCTCCTCTGGAGAAAGTCCGCTCTTGGTGATTAGTGCATTAACCATTTCAGGAACTCTTTCTTGACTGAATGAGAAGATTTCAGTCCCATTCATATAAAGAAAGTCGGAGGATCTTGGATTCCCTTTGTCGTCAAACGTTAGATCGTCGTACGGATGCTTATGTCTGTAGGCTCCTGATTTTACAATGAGGTTGTCCGCCCCTTTCCCATCCGTGCCTAAAACGAAGTCACCGATTTCTGCAAAGCCCTCCGTGGAGATTAAAGTGGCAGAACCTGCATCTCCAAATATGGTTCTATTGCCTTTGTCCTTGGTGTGAATAAACTTGGAATATGTTTCTCCAGTCAGCAGAAGAATGTTTCGAGCGATCCCCGACACAACAAGCCCTTTCGCAAGGGAAAGTCCATACACGTATCCGGAACATCCGAGATTGAAATCCAAGGCTCCACAAGTAGTCGGAAGACCTAACCTTTCTTGAATAAGGCAAGCTGAGGTCGGCAGAAAATAGTCAGGACTCTGGGTGCAGAATAGGATAAAGTCCACGTCTTCTCGTTTTGTCTCTGGATGAGCTGTAAACAGCTTCTCTGCTGCGAATACGGCTAAGTCGGAGGATGTCTGTCTCTCGCTTGCTATATACCGCTTATTTATACCGACCTTTTGGGCGATCTTTTCCACGCTCCATTCCGGAAACTCTGATGACAATTGCTCATTCGTGACCTCATTGTCTCCGAGTGTGTACGCGATGGCTTTGATAAATGCATTCATAGATATACTTACTGCAATGTGAATCCTCCGTCTATTAGCAAATGGGAACCGGTCATAAATGAGCTGGCATCAGAGAGAAGAAAAACAACGGCATTCGCAATCTCTTCTGGCTCTCCGTAGCGTTTTAAGGGGTATTTTTTTGCATCTTCTTGGAGTTGTTCCTTCGTTACGATTCCAGAATCATAAATACCTGTGTTAACCATACCGGGGTTTACCGTGTTGACTCGGATATGAGGTGCAAGCTCGATCGCAAGCGTTTTGCAAAGCCCGTTCACGGCTCCTTTCGATGCTGCATACAGGCTTCCACCAGAGGATGATACCCATAGCCCGTTGATGGAAGAAATGAAAACAATGGAAGAGCCTTTTTTGAGTTTCTTAGACTTAACAAGGTCACGCGTGATAATCATAGGTGCAAAGAAGTTAACTTGCATCACTTTCTCCGCATCTTCATTGCTGTAAAACTTAAACGGCTTTGGAATGGTGAGTCCTGCACAATTTACTATCCCGTCCAGCTCGGGTACCTCGTCTATAAGTAGCTTTATTTCTTCTTGTCGGCTCAAATCGGCAATAATGGCTTTGTGTCCTTTCCCGTGGAGCTGTACGAGAGTTTCATCAAGGCGCTGTCTATTTCTCCCGGTGATGACTACTCTTGCCCCCATCTTGGATGAAACAATTGCGATGGCTTTCCCGATTCCTGATGAGGCTCCGGTTACTAATACGGTCTTATCCGCTAACGAGAATGGATTGAACATACAATAAGTGGCTGTGTGATAGAAATCAGTAAATAATAAGCTCAGGGATAACGATGTTATCGGTCGAAAAATAACAGGATGCCCAAGAAAGACCTACACCGAACCCGCATGCAATGTGGGTATGTCTGTCATTCCGAATCTCGTGTGGCTTGTCGGTCACAATGGAGAGTGGGATGGAGGCAGAACTCGTGTTTCCAAAATCACGAAGTGAGTAGAGCATTTTCTCTGCCGGAAGCTTTAGTTTCTTCCTGATTTTCTCATTCATCATATTGGCTTGATGAAACTCAAAGAAATCGACTTCATCAAGATCGATGTCAAACTTCTCTGAGAGTTCTTTCACGGAAGAGGGCGCCTTGGATATGCCGAAAGCAAACACGTCCATGCCGTCCAAAACAAGCTGGGTGTCGTTGTGCTCTATGCCTTCTCCAAAGCTATGAGTAGTCAATGAGTTTACTGAGAACGGATTACGATAACCTCCATCTTTAACGATGATAGTCTCCTTCTCTATCCCATCAGTGTTGAATGTGAATTTTAAATCTTCTGCATTTTTGTTAAATTCAAGAGCGGTAACCGTTCCACAGTCACCAAAAAGTGGGTATGTACTTTTGTCGTTGGGGGAGCAAATCTTAGTAATTGTGTCTCCAACCAGAAGCAGTCCTTTTTTCATCGTCCCGTTGCCAAGAAGTGATGAAATGACGCTTAGTCCATATACCCAACCGGAACAACCCAAAGAAATATCTAAAGAATAGCAAGCTTGAGACAATCCCATTCTTTCTTGGACAATACACGACGTGGCGGGCAGAATATAATCTGCAGTTTGGCTTACAAATATGATGCAGTCAATCTCATCTTTGTCCCATTTGAGATCTTCTAAGAGCTTATTACCTGCTTTGATGCAAAGATCTGCAGTAGTTACCTCTTTGTCTGCTATGTGGTGCCTTTCTACACCGGTAGTTGCGATAAACTTTTCTCCCTCCTCTTTGGAGAAGAGATGAAAAGTGCTATTTTCTTCAATTTGTTCGGGAACGCAGGCTGATACTCCTGCGATCCGAACATTTTTTACAGTCAGAAAACTCATGCTTTTTGAGCCTTGACGATGTTATAGACATCCTCCACAGTTTGGCTGTTACGGATGTCGTCTCCCTTTACTTTCGCGTCAAACTCTTCGTCGCACATTGCGATTATGGAAAGTGCAGTGATAGAACTCCACTCGTCAAGTTCTTTGAACTTAGTCGCTATCGTAATTTCAGAAGGGTCTGTGTCTTCGAACTGCTCTGCGAACTTCTTGAGGAATAAATTTTGATCCATGGTTGTTTATTTCAATTTAGAAAAGTGATTATATTGTGAGCTTCTTTGCAGGAACTCCAATGTAGGTGTTCCCGTCCACTGTGTTTCTTAAGATGAGACTCTGTCCTCCAATATTAGTGTTATTACCTATTTCTATTCCTTGTAGGACAGTTGATTTGACACCGAAAAAGTTATTGGAGCCGATTCGAACATTTCCGGATATATTGACATTTGGCATAATAACGTTGTAATTGCCTATTTCGCTATCGTGACCAATGGCAACGGATCCGTTGATTATATTAAAGTCGCCTATTCTTACGTTTACAGTAGTATAACACTGCCTGCAAATCAAATTCCCTTTCCCGATTACAAAGCTTTTGCGGTGTAGAACCAGAAAGTCAGGGGCAATGATGTTTGGGAAAAAGACGTTTGAGTTCTGAATCTTCTCGACAACTGTTCTTAGAGCTTTGGGACTACCGATTGCCACTGCAATAGCCAACTCTGACGAAACGGCGTTAAGCTCTGAGATTCCTCCTATGACTTTGCCGAATTCATTCTCGGTGCCCTTTGCGAGATTGTCGTCATAAAAGCCGATAAAGTTCCAGAGTGGGGTCTCTGAGTTTATCCATTCGAGTAGCCCTGCTATTTCTCGACCGAATCCACCGGCTCCATAAATGGCAATATCCTTCATCTGTTATTTTGATTTCCTGTAAATGGTTCCATCGTGTCGCTTGTGGCAGAACTGATGCCCTCACGTACGATGATTTTTTTTAGGGTCAGTAAGACGATCTTCAAGTCCAAAGGTAGAGAAATGTTTTCAGCATACCAAACGTCGAGTTTGAACTTCTCGTTCCAGCTGATGGCATTTCGTCCGTTGACTTGAGCCCATCCCGTAATCCCGGGTCTTACCCGGTGCCTCTTGTGTTGCTCGTGATCGTAAAGAGGAAGATATTGTACAAGGAGGGGACGGGGGCCGATGAAGGACATATCGCCACGGAGGACGTTCCAGAACTGGGGTAACTCATCAAGCGAGGTCTTTCGGATAAAGCGCCCCACAGGAGTCAGTCTCCGGGCATCGGGGAGGAGATTGCCGTCAGAGTCCCTTTCGTCCGTCATGCTCTTGAACTTGTAGAGCTTGAAGATCTTCTCGTCTTTCCCGGGGCGTTCTTGCGAGAAGAAGGCTCCGGCACCTTTATTGGCAAAATGGAGCCAAATGGTTAGTGCAAGCAATAGCGGAGACAGAAGCACCAAAAGTATCAGTGCCCCCGCAAAATCAAACACCCGCTTAAAACAGTCTCTATACAACCTCATTTAGTTATTTATCTAATTTTTCTTCAATCTGGTTTAACCAGTTATCAAAGCTGAGAGCCGTTTTTCTCATAGTCTCAATCCCGATCGCTTCCGCAATAAGAATACCATGGAGTATTTTATCGTACCCACGGAATATTCTCTCTAATCTGTGACTAGGAGATGTTTCAAAGCTGTTGTTTATTAATTCTGGGTTTTTGTATTCGTTTATAGTCCTTACCAGAAGCTCTGTGTCCTGGTGTTCTTGTTCGCAGAATAGCTCTTCGAATACACTCGGTTGACAAAAAAGAAGTGCTTCGTATTCGTGTGGTTGGATATGGGGAATGAAACAGTCTCTGTACTTAGATTCTATGTCAACATTCATACCGCTTTCAATTTGTTTTATTCGTGCATAAACATCCGTAATGTCTCTTGTCTCCATCCAATTCGGAAACTCTAAATGTTGTTTTAGCCCATAGTAATCGATGAACGTTGTGACTAAAGGTCGTCCGCCCTCGGATAGATGTTGTGTTATTTGTTTTTTCAGTTGCGTCCAAGGAATAATGCCTCCGTTGGATTGCTTGATCATAGGTTGATTCACCACTACCTGTAGTTTTTCGAACAGGTATGGACCTAAAAGGTTGCTACAAAACTCTCTTTCTGTCTGCCCCTCACACACTACTATTAATCGTCTCATCTCAACATTATTTAGGCTGACCATTCAATATTATGTTTTGTTTCCAAAGATCTCCGATGCTCATATAATCGTCTAACCATCTTTGCAATTTATCTGCATTCAGCCTTTCAAAGAATGATTCTCCATTTATGTTGTTAACAGTGAGAATATTCTGGGGTTGGAAATAGTTAATCAGATCACTTGACTGTGTGGCACTAATTATCTGGCATCCCTTTGCTGCGGCAGACTTCATTAGCCCGGATAGCTTAGCAATGGCAAAAGGATGCAATCCCAATTCTGGTTCGTCTATGATTATGGTGTCTGGTAAATTAGGCTGTTGGAATAGAATGGTCAAGGCAATAAATCTTAATGTGCCATCCGAAAAGTCATTCGGACCCAAAAGTAAATCGTCATTTTTGTTTTTCCACAAAAGCTGTATTAATCCAGACGAATTAGGCTCTAAGTAAAAGTCAGAAATAAAAGGGGCAACAGATTGTATTATAGATAGAATGCGTTTGTAAACTAACGGATTTTTCTCTCGTATAGAATACAGAAATGCTGCTGTATTACTTCCATCTTGATAAAAATAATTTGTGTCAGTTTCAATACTGCTGTATTTTGTGAATGGCGAATTCCGACTTGTGTCATGAAAATGGTATTTTCTAAGTCTACTCAAGTCCCTAAGGACATATTTCCCTCTGTAAGCCGGGTCGTATTTAATAGCTGCCTCTTTTCTACTTTTCGCAATATCCCAAGGCATTCCTTCGAAAATTAGCTCCTCTTTTGTGACAACAAATGTTTCGTCCCCTGCAACAAGAGTGACTGAGTATCCATTACATTCATTCCTGAATTCCAAATGGAAAGATAATTTTTGTGTCTCTTTTCTCCCTTTATGGAGGATCTTGTCCATACCGCCCCTTAACGCGGTATACTCTACGAGATTTTGATTGTAAATGCGATCAAGGAACTCAAAGAACGAAAGGAAATTACTTTTGCCACTCCCATTTGCTCCGATCAAAATGTTTATTTCGGAGAGTTCAACGTGAGCCTTTTTTATAGACTTGTATCCTTCAATATCTATGTAATCCATCTGGTTGGGTATATTACAGTTTTTCTACTGGTGAGATTTGTGGTCGAGGGACTCGTAGATGGAGTTATTGGAGACGTACTCGGGGATGAGTTCCTTGAGGAGGGCGACGGTGGCAAAGTTATCGCCTGTGAGGCAGGTCTCTTTGAGTTTGCCATAGAGGGGAGCGATTTCGTCGTAGTCGAAGTCCCAGACTTGTGCGATGCGGATTTTGTCCATATCGGTCTTGAGGGTGTTTTCCTCCGTCGCAAGTACTTCTTCATACAACTTCTCCCCGGGGCGGAGTCCGGTGTAGACTATTTTGATGTCTTTGTCGGGTTCGAAGCCGGAAAGCTGAATCATCCGCTTGGCGAGATCCACGATCTTGTGCTTCTGCCCCATATCAGAGACAAAGATTTGGGTCTTTTTGGCACGTCCACCCGCTTGAAGTACGAGACTGCAGGCCTCGGGTATGCTCATAAAGTAGCGCACTATGTCGGGGTGGGTTACTGTGACAGGGCCTCCGGATGCGATCTGGTCTTTGAAGAGTGAGATGACCGACCCGTTGGAGCCGAGCACGTTGCCGAAGCGTGTGGTTACAAATATGGTTCGCCCCTGCATACGACCTTCTTCAATGGCTTTGCCCATAGATTGGATATAGATTTCACAGGCGCGTTTGCAGGCCCCCATCACGTTAGTGGGGTTTACTGCTTTGTCTGTGGAAATCATCACCATACGCTCTGCACCGTACTTTACCGCCATATCGGCGACGTTTTGGGTGCCGACGATGTTGGTGTAGACGGATTCACAGGGGTGTTCCTCCATCAGTGGCACGTGTTTGTAAGCAGCGGCGTGGAGGACGATGTCGGGTCGGAATTCTTGGAACGCGTGCTCTACTATGTCTCGGCGTCGGATGTCTCCGATCCTGGGGACCAAATCAAGATCCGGGAAGTAGTGCTCAAGGTAGAGCCGTATCTCATAGAGGCCGGTCTCTGCGTACTCAAATAGGATGAGTTTCTTTGCGCCAAACGATGCAATCTGCTTGGCGAGCTCTGATCCGATGGAGCCGGCAGCCCCCGTGACCATCACCGTCTTGTCCTTGTAGAGCTTCGCTATCTCGTCTTTATTTTGGCTGATGACGTCCCGGAAGAGCAGGTCCTCGATCTTTATCCGTCGAACTCCTTCTTTCATTACGGTAGCCGAAGTCGTCTGCCCGATGCCGGTGCCGAGGTAGGTGTTCAGTCCGCTCTTTTCGCACTCTATGATAAAGTTTTCCCGCTCTGCAAGGAAATCGCTTTTAGAGGGGAAGATCACACCGATCACTCCTTTTGCCTTTGCGAGTTGTCCTATCATAGAGGCGTCATCGATATAGAAGATGGGTTTCCCCTCTATCTCGTGACCATCCTGACTGGGCGTCTGCGTGAGATAGCCCTGAAGGTAGTACTCATACCCCTCATCAAGAAGTGATGCCAAGCGGACGCTCTCTTCCTTGATGCCGTAGATAAACACCCGTTTTTTTGCAATCACCGGTGTGTCCGAACTCTTTACCAAATAGCGAGCCAAGACGACAAGCGAACTCCTGAACAGGAGCATAGACATATAAAGCAGGAGGAGGTAGAATGTGACAAAAAGTCCCAATTCCTTCCCCGTCAAGGCTCTTGCATAAATACCGGAGAGAAGCGCGTAACCCAAACCCACTATAGCGGTGTTAAGCAAGACCGCAAATCCCAGTTTCATCCCTATGCGGAGCGAACTGTACCTAAAGACCTGCTTGTGTGGCTTGAATATCAAGTCGCTTATCAGTGTGGAGAGCGCCACGAGTAAAAAGAATCCTATGAGAGACCCGTCTATACTGAAGGCAAGTGACTCAAAGAAATAAGCGACGAGTGCGTACGAAACTGCAGCGCAAAACACCCCTAACGCAATATCGAAAGCCAGAATAATCCACGGACTTACGAAACTGTGGCGAAAGAAACTAAAGTTCTTACTTTTTTTGTACATGGATTATATATATATATATATAAGTTTAAAATTAGCCTGACTTTATTAAACGCTTTTACAAACGCCAATAATACAGAGCAAGGAGTCCCTATTCGCAATGCGAGAGTTCAGCCATAGCGGTGACGACTATGTTCCCCACACAGATAAAGCGATTTTACTAATCAGTCCCGCTTCGATCCGAGAACCAAAATGTGTCTAAATTTCTCGGCAAGACTATATTATTCGAGACTTATCCCTATATCCGGATCTTCTCCGGAAGTGCCATACACTTACAGCGCAATCCTTGTCGAGTGTCTCGTCTGTAGTAATGAGACAGAGCTATATCAGAGGTGCTCGAGGAGGAGGGTGGACGTGGTCTGGTCGCAGACTTCGGAGGGACCGAAGTACTGGATGGGACCGGGGTAGATGTAGCTCGTCTCTCGTGCCCACTTGCCCCTATTTTCCTCAAAAGCCTTGAAGGGCATCCCGTCAAGCTCCACGAGTGCTTTCTTGATAACCGGCTTAAGCTCGCCGTGGCGGCGCTCGATATTCATCATCATGGTGATGGGGATTCCGCCGGGGATCCACTCCGTCACATTCTTGGTAAGGTTCCGTACGGAGCTCATATAGCCGGTCTTGCCGGACGAGATGAGCTGAGCGGCTGTGTAACCGAGGGTGTAGCAGTAGTCGGCGTCGAAGTTGGACGGGGCTGCACAGCGTCCTTCGTAGCCGAAGAAGTGGTGCTGGGTGGCAAATTTGCCCGTGTACTTACCCGCTTTCTTCCATTCGGCGAGCTTCGCAGCAACCATACCGGAGAGGAGTTTTTCGGTCTCAATGAGAGAGACTTGGACGTTGCCGTGGGGGTCGCGCTCAGCTGCGAGCTGGCGGGCAACAGTCTCGGGAAGAGAGTGGAAGATGGCTGCGTTTTCGGCAGAGAGACGGCTTGCAATGAATTCGAGCTGTTCGTCCTTACCCGTCTCGGAGAACGCTTCGCCCTCTTTTGCAAGGAGGTCGTTGAGCTCGGCAATGAGGAGGCGCATCGCGGGGACGAATTCGATCAGTCCCTCGGGGATAAGTACGGTACCGAAGTTGTTGCCCTCTGCGGCGCGGTCAGCCACGACCCCGGCGATGTAGGTCACGATGTCGTCCAGGGATTGGTTTTTTGCCTCGACTTCCTCGCTGATGATGGCGATATTGGGCTGGGTCTTGAGGGCGCACTCGAGTGCGATGTGGCTTGCCGAGCGTCCCATCAGCTTGATGAAGTGCCAGTACTTGCGGGCCGAGTTGCAGTCGCGCTGTATGTTGCCGATCATCTCGGAGTAGACTTTTGTCGCTGTATCAAAGCCGAAAGAGGTCTCTATCTGAGCGTTTTTGAGGTCTCCGTCGATCGTCTTCGGGCACCCGATGACCTGCACGCCGGCATCTATCTTCTTGTAGTACTCGGCGAGGACGCAGGCATTTGTATTGGAGTCGTCTCCCCCGATGATGACGAGGGCAGAGATGCCGAGCTCGCGGAGTATGGTCAGCCCTTTGTCGAACTGCTCCTTGGTCTCGAGTTTGGTGCGACCCGATCCGATGATGTCGAAGCCTCCCGTATTGCGGTATTCGTCAATGATATCGCTTGTCAGCTCGATGTATTTGTGATCCACGAGACCGCCCGGTCCCATAAGGAATCCGAAGAGGCGGCTGTCTCGGTGTATCTGCTTGATACCGTCAAAGAGTCCGCTGATGACGTTGTGTCCGCCGGGCGCTTGTCCGCCGGAGAGGATGACACCCACGTTCAGCGGATGCACGCTTCCGGTACCTTTCCCCTTCTCAAACGTGACCAAAGGAAGACCGTAGGTATTCGGGAAGAGTTTCTTAATCTCTTCTTGGTCGGAAACGGACTCTGTCGGAGCTCCGTCTGAGGTGTGCAGTTCGCCGGAGAGGATCTCGGGCATCTTGGGTTGGTATTTGGCGCGTGCTTCTTGCAGGGGGCTGATCTTCATGGTGTATGTCGTTATTTTTGTAAAAATGGGCGATTCGGTCTCTCGTCCTTTTGGTTGTGCAGACGACTGCCAAACGCCTCAGAACCGGGGCGCTTGCTGTCATTAAGCCGGACGAAAGAGTAAATAAAGAGGAAGTTTGCGCCTATGATGAGAGCGCAGAGCGAAAAGAACGTCTTCTGGAGTCCCGTCAGCGTGAGATAAAGCACCACCGCCGCTACCAGTGAGAGTGCGGCGAGCAAAAGCATAGTTCGCTTGAGTATGACCCAAAATTTAGGACTTGGACCGTTCATAGGTGACAGTTCTGTTCTTCTCCGTTCTTTTTGCAAAAGTAGCTATAATTGTTGAATAAATATCCCTCTTTTCAGCTCATCGAGAGCATCCGCTCGATCGGGACGATGGCCCGCTCGCGAATTTCGTCGGGTACTTTGACTTCGTATTTCTCGTCCCGAAGGGCTTCGAGGATATTCCGGAGGGAGATTTTGCGCATATACTTGCAGACGCATCCTTCAGTGAGGGGGACGAACTTTTTATCCGGATAGCGCCGTTCGAGCTCCGTAATGATGCCGATCTCGGTGCCTACTATGTAGGTGTCGAGACCCGAGATGGCGGGCCTTTTAATGATCGTGGAAGTGGAGCCGATGATGCACCTCGGGTTCGAGAGGATGTCGGGATCGGAAGCAGCGACAGTCTCGGGGTGGATCAGCAGTTCGACAGGCGCGGGGTACGCTTTCAGTGCCTCTTTGACGAGTTTTCCGTCCATCTCTTTGTGGATGTAGCATGCCCCCGGCCAGAGCTCGAGTTCTCTGCCGGTGACAGCTTGGATGTGCCGGCCGAGGTACCTGTCCGGGCAGAAGAGGATGGGGCGGTCTTTGGGGAGGAGGGAGACGATCTTCACGGCGTTGGCGCTCGTGACGCAGTAGTCCGTCTCGGCTTTGACTTCGGCAGACGTATTGACGTAGCTGACCACCAGACCGTCTTCGTGACGGGCTTTCCACTTGCGGAGGTCCTCTGCCGTGATGCTGTCGGCGAGGGTACACCCGGCACCGGGTACGGGGATGAGGACTTTTTTGTCGGGAGAGAGGATGCTCGCCGTCTCAGCCATAAAGTGTACGCCGGCAAAGAGAATGATGTCTGCATCGGTCTCTTTGGCTTTGCGCGAGAGCTCGAGGGAATCGCCGAGGAAGTCCGCGACTTTTTGGATTTCTGCGGATTGATAGTAGTGGCAGAGGAGGACTGCGTTGCGCTCTTTTTTGAGCCGGTTTATTTCTTCCGAAATCTTTTTGGTATCGTGATTTTCCATATATCTCCTGGATTATTTATTTTGTCTGCAAGTCGGAGGTTTTCGTGAACTTCATACTGATGTCAAGCGCCTTTACGGAGTGGGTGAGGGCACCGCTCGAGATAAAGTCCACACCGGTTTCTCGGGCTATTTGGGCGATGTTGTCGCTTGTGATGTTGCCCGAGGCCTCGGTCTTGGCTCTGCCGGAGATCATTTCCACGGCGCGCCGCATCGTCGGGATGTCCATATTGTCGAGCATAATGATGTCGGCTCCGGCGTCAAGGGCTTCTTTCACCTGAGGGAGTGTCTCTGTCTCAATCTCAATCTTCACCGAAACAGGCAGACCGGCTCTCGCGGCTTTGATGGCCTGCCGCACTCCGCCGGAGACGGTGATGTGGTTGTCTTTGAGGAGGCACATATCATAGAGCCCCATACGGTGGTTCATACCTCCGCCGTGCAGGACTGCCATCTTGTCGGTGTAGCGGTGTCCGGGCAGCGTCTTACGGGTGTCGAGGATGCGGGTACGGGTGCCACTGAGGAGGTCGACATAGTGGCGTGTGGCGGTGGCGATGCCGCTCATTCTCTGAAGGAAGTTGAGCATAATGCGTTCCGAGGAGAGCAGATGGGCATAGTCTCCTCTGAAGTCGAGGATTTTTTGCCCCTTAGTGACGCGATCTCCATCTTTCACGTGCGGGGTAAAGTCTTCGAGGGGACCGAAGTGTTCGAGTACCATCTTGGCGATTTCGAGACCGGATATGACCCCGTCGGCTTTAGCGATGAGGTAGGCTTCTGCCTTCCGAGATTCCGGAAAAATGACCTGCGTAGCAAGGTCTCCCGTGCCGAGGTCTTCGGCAAAGGCCATATCTATGAGCGTTTTGAGCCGGTCTTCGGCTTCGAGATTTTTGATCATAAGAGGGGTATGTGCGTGAGGTCTGTGTCTTTTGAAACGAGGGTATGGTACGCCTCCCCAAGGGGGCGCATCTCGGGGAAATCTGTTCTGTAATGGCTGCCTCGGCTTTCGTCGCGGGCGAGGGCGGAGCGGATGACAAGCTCCGCGAGGTCGAGCCGTCCCCGCTGCATATACGCTTGTGCGGAGCGAAGGTTTTCCAACTCTTTACGGAGTGCTGCGACATCGGATAAGGCCTCCTTCAGTTCCCGCTCAGAGCGGAGAATGCCTACTTTTTGGCTCATCAAATTTCCCAGACGCTCTTCTACTCCGGAGATGTCGTCCGGCTCACCGGGCGCAAAGTCCGTGACGCAAGGGGTGGCAGGGACAGGCTCCCGAAGCTCGTCGCTCCGGACCGCTTCGGCGATGCGCTTAGAGAAGACGGTACACTCCACGAGCGAATTGGACGCAAGTCTATTGGCACCCATCACGCCTGTGGATGCCGCTTCCCCGACGGTATAGAGTCCTTTGAGCGTCGTGCGCCCGTAGAGATCGGCAAGGATGCCGCCCATCGCGTAATGTGCCGCAGGTGCCACCGGGATCTCTTCCGTCATATCGATGCCGATGGAAGAGAGGTACTCCGAGATCGTCGGGAACCTCATCCGGACACGATCCGGGTCGAGGTGTCTGAGAGAGAGCCGGACGGACGAAGAGCCCTCTCTCTGCATCTCGAGAAAGATCTCACGCGCCACGATGTCCCTCGGAGCCAGTTCGGCCAGCGGATGACGTCCGAGCATGAAGCGCTTCCCTTGGCGGTTCAGGAGGTAGGCACCTTCTCCACGGACCGCTTCCGAGATGAGGAAAGCGGGGGCTCCGGCTGCGGAAAGGGCAGTGGGGTGAAATTGTACGAATTCGAGATCCCTCAGTGTCGCCCCCGCGCGGTATGCGGCGATGATGCCGTCCCCTTTGGCGGATTGGGGATTGGTTGTGGGGGCGTAGAGCGCACCGTATCCGCCCGTGGCGAGGACGACCGCACGAGCGACGAAGTCCTCTTCCTTATTCGTGTCCCGGTCGATGGTACGCGCCCCGATTACCCTCGGGGGCGTGCCGTCGTCCGTGATGAGGTCGAAAAAGAGATGGTGGTCGAGGATGTCGATATTGGCGTCTCCCCTCACGATGCCGATCATAAACGAAGTGACTTTCTGCCCCGTGGCATCGCCTCCGGCGTGGAGGATGCGGTGGTGATGGTGTCCCCCTTCGAGCCCGAGGGAGATTTTACCTCCTGCCGTGTCGAACTTCATACCGAGCTCGATCAGCTCTTCGATTCGCTTGGGTGCCTCATCCGTGAGTATCGTGACGGCGGATGGGTCGTTGAGGTAGGCGCCGGCCTCCATAGTGTCCTCGTAATGCTCCCGGGAGGTGTCGTCGTCGCTCCAGACGGCGGCCATACCGCCTTGGGCGTGGTAGGAGTTGCTGTCTGTGATCTCGCTTTTGGCGACGAGAGCCACTTTGCCTCCGCTTTTGGAAAGATAGTGGGCGGTGCAGAGGCCGGCTAAGCCGCCTCCTATCACGACGTAATCGTAAACGTTTTGCATATCAAATCCTTGGACGATACTCTTTTTATCTAATGGCTTTCCTTCACAAACAAACCGCCTTAAGCCTATCTCATTTGCTCCTCACCTTTTTTACAACTGTGCAAGTGCGGGAGGGGTACGTACCGGCGAGGAATCGAGATACGAACCGGGACAGACCCGGGGTACAGACCGGGAGAAGTGCGAGACACGTACCCGGATTTTTCTCTTCAAAGGGGTTTGTGAGGGTCAAGGTTTCGAATGCAAAAATACCCATTATTTACCTCTTTATTTTATCGGGATTCTGTTTGGCGAAGTCGGCCCACGAAGTCGATGCCCTTGGTCGCTTCCTCTCGGGCGAAAGCGTGCCGAAGAGCGGCGTGAGGTGGTGACACAGCGCTACGGCCACGGCATCCGTGGCATCGAGGGCTTCGAGGAAGGCACTCTCGGGGATACGGAGCTCTTTTTGGAGGAAGAGTTTGACCTGCTCTTTGGAGGCGTTGCCCCTGCCGGTGATGGCTTTTTTGATGGTCGACGGAGCGTACTCCGCTACGGGGATGCCTGCGCTCTTGGCCGCAATGATTGCCGCCCCCTGACCACGTCCGAGCTTGAGCATACTCTGGACATTTTTTCCGTAAAAAGGGGCTTCGATGGCCAGTGCGGAGGGTTTGTAGCGACGGATGAGTGCAGCGACGCCCTCGTTGATCTTCAGCAATCTGTCGTAGTGGGAGGCAAACTTGTCGAGCTTCAGAACCCCCATCGCCAAGAGGGCTTTTTCCTTGTGTCCGGAGCCTCTGCCCACTTCCAGAATGCCGTACCCCATTACGATCGTCCCCGGGTCCACTCCGATGATGACTTGGTGCGCCTCCGGAGCCGGGCTGCACTTAATAGTAGACGATGGCACGTTCGGAGAGGGTGTAGTAGGGTTTGCCGTTCTTGGGCATATTGCGGGTCACCCTCCGGATCCAATTGCCCTTGCCGTCATAGTTGTAGAGAAAAGCCCTCGTGGCTATGGTGTCCTTGGCGTTCGTCTCGATTTCGTTGGTGGGATCGCCCGACTTATTGAGTGTGGCGATGATTCGGTAGACCAGAGTGTCGCCCACGTACTCCTCGTGCTTCGTGACGTAGCCGTGTACATCTCTCTCCCAGAGGCTTCGCCGGGTCTGCTGCCCGTCGGGGCCGAAGACGTTAATCTCCAAAGGCAGCGCCTTGCCATCAATCTTGGCTTGGTAGGTCTCGATGACTTTCCCGGACGGGTCTTTGAAGGTCCGGGTACGGGTCCCTTTCTCGAGGTCTCTGGTGACGATTTCGGTGCCGGCTTCGGAGGTGATTGTGGTGACGTTGCCTTTGGTCTCGTAGCGGTTCTCGAAGGATTCTACAAGGGTGCTGTCGGCATCGAAAGTCTTTTCCGTCAAGAGCATCCCGTCGGGGCTGTAGATGTATTGTTTATGCTCTATCAGTTTGCCCATAATGAAATCCTTACCGTTTTCTTTTTGGGTGGCACGATACTGCTTGAGTGAAATCTCTTTGACGTTTCCTTTGAGATTGTCGAGCATGGTGTCGCGCGCGGATTGGAGTACGTCTTTTTGGCATCCGGAGAGGATCAGAATGGTCGCTAAGAGTGTGGCGGATAGATTGATCTTGTTCATTTTTGGTTCTTTTTGAGTGCTGTGTCGAAAGCGGATTCGTAGTGTTTGAAAAAATGCCCCCAGTCGGCTTCCGAAGAGAGGGCGATCGCCTTTTCTTCCGGAGCTTTGCGCTCCTTTTGGTTCAAGCCCGAGTAGCGGATGATCGTGTCCTTTATGCGGAGGGTTGATTCGGTGAAATTGTCGTCCTCACGAGGAACCACCAGAACCCCGTTGGATATATCGTTCTCCCTGAGACGGCTCATAGTCCACTCTCCGAAGCCGGCCTTATCCGAGGTGATCGTCGGGACCCCGAAGGCGATACTCTCCAGCGGGGTGTACCCCCATGGCTCGTAGTATGAGGGGAAAACGGTGAGGTCTATGCCCGGGAGCGTCTCGTAATAGGTCAGATTCAGGACGCCGTCTTTGCCGTCGAGGTAGGCAGGCAGGAAGAGGGGGAAGACGTTATGCCCCCACAGCCGGGAGAGCGCTTTGAGGCGGAGGGTGAGGGGGTTGGCATCTTCGTCATTGAGCCGGTGGGTGAGGTAGGGAGAGCTCATTGGGAGCGTGAAGTGCTCGCCGGTCTCTATCCCGTAAATCAGGTCTCTGCGCGGTTCCTTGACCCACGCGGGTACGGCGATGAGTGCCACGATGTCTTTGGGGAGTTTTTCGCCTTCTTCCGCCAGTGACCGAAGGCTCTCCACGAAGAGATCCAGACCTTTGTTGCGGTACTCGAAGCGGCCGGAGGTCATCACGATGAGGGTGTCGTCAAAGAGCTCAGCGCCGTAGAGGGTGCGGGCTATGGAGAGGAGGCGTTCTCTCGCGACTTTTCTTTGGGCGCTCCTTTGGGCAGGAGTGGGGACGAGAAGCGGCTCGAAGCCGTTTTCGAGGATTGCGTCCGGTTGGCGCTCGAGTAGCTGAGTGCATTCCCTGCCCGTCACTTCGCTCACGGTACCGAAGGCATCTGCTTCGTGAGCCGCACGTTTCTCTATAGCGTGCTTGGCCTCCACGCCCAGTTCGCGAGACATCTGGTCGCCGTTATAGCCCGGCATATAGGCGTAGAGATTCTTGCCGTTGCCTGCGATGGAGCGCCCCACACTCGTCGCGTGGGTGATGAAGACGGTGGAGATGCCCGGGTCGTGCAGTTTGAGCCAGAGCAATCCCATACCTGTCGTCCATTCGTTGAAGATGGAGAGTACGTTGTGGTCCTTTTTCTTCGCCAGACGGTACGCTTTCATCACCATTGCCGCAGCGACGGCGAAGATACAGCTCTCATCGTAGTCCCCGTAGCCTATCTCTCCGCGGATGCCGTAATGCTCCCACATCTCATAGTACAGAGTGCCTTTTTTCTCGTAGAGCGGCGCATAGTCGACGAGTACGGCGTTCGGCTCGCCGGGGACCCTCCACTGCCCGAGGTAGACGGGCAGTCCCACGAGCCGGCTCAGCTCTTTGTCCGCGGTGGCGGAGCTGTGGGTGAAGTCCGTCTGAAGGGTCTCTTTGAGGTAAGGTCCCACAAAGAGTACGTTATCCTTGCCGTACGCTTTGACCATGGAAGCGGCACGGGAGGAGAGGACGGTGTAGATCCCGCCTACCTTGTTGCACACCTCCCAGCTCGTCTCCATTACGAGAGAGGGTCTTATGAGATTGGAGTCAGTGGACATGAGTTTTTATAGAGTTCGTGTGAGGTAATCGCAAGGGTAAAGATACAAAAAACGTCTGTCAGGGTGAATGTACCCTCAGACAGACGCTTAAGCAAGGAGTTTGTTGACCTAAGAGGATTCGAACCTCTACAGACAGAACCAAAATCTGTAGTGCTACCATTACACCATAGGTCAAAATAGGTTAGTTCGTTTTCGTGTGTGCAAAGGTACCAAAGAATCTTCGCTTTTGCAAGGCTTCTCCTTCTTTCTCTCCGATTTTTCCTTCCTTGGCTTCCCGTTTGGTTTTGCACGGACTGAGAGACTTTTTTCGGTCTGTATCTGAGAGAGAAAAGGTACGGAGCGAAAAAAGGTTTTCGATCCGTACCTCTTTCCCCTAAGTATGAGGGCGAGGTCTGTATCCCGCCCCCGCCCTCTTTTGGGGCTGGGTGCCTTGATGGTAACTTTAGCGCCCTATTTACTATTTCGATGTAGAAGTGTATGAGTAGGGTGCCGAGTAGGGTGCCGTGCCCCGGTCGAAGTCGGGTCGGTCCGACATCTCGAACCTGAGTGTGGTGCCGCTGCGGAGCGACTCAAATTCGAGGTAGTTACGGTCGTAAGACACCCCGTCTTTCAGGAGGGTCTTGACGAAACGGTTTGTGTCGGAGTTCTCCGGGGCTTCGATCGTGACCGTCTGCCCACCCTCAAGGTGCAGCACGGCTTTCTTGAAGAGCGGCGCGCCGAGTGCATATTGGTTGCTGCCGGGAGTCACGGGATAAAAGCCCAAGGCACTGAATACATACCACGCGGAGGTCTGACCGTTGTCTTCGTCGCCACAGTACCCGTCCGGTGTCGGCTGATAGAGCCGCGTCATCACTTGGCGTACCCTGTCTTGGGTTTTCCATGGGGCGCCGGCGTAGTCGTAGAGGTAGACCATGTGTTGGATGGGTTGATTGCCGTGGGCGTAATTGCCCATATTCATCACCTGCATCTCCCGTATCTCGTGTATGATACCGCCGTAGTAACTGTCGTCGAAGTGCGGAGGGACATTGAAGACGGAGTCCAGCATCGCCACAAAGGTCTCCGTGCCCCCCATCAGGTCGATCAGCCCTTGGAGGTCGTGGAATACGCTCCAAGTGTAGTGCCAACTATTGCCCTCCGTGAAAGCGTCGCCCCACTTGAGCGGACTGAAAGGCTCTTGGAATGAGCCGTCTTTGTTTCTCCCACGCATCAGGTTGTGCGCGGGGTCAAAGACGTTGCGGTAATTTTGACTCCGCTTCCGGTACAGGTCGGTCTCCGAGGACGGCCGTCCAAGGGCTTTGCCCATTTGGTAGATGCACCAGTCGTCGTAGGCGTACTCGAGGGTGCGGGCGACGTTCTCATTGATGCCCGCGTCGTAGGGGACGTAGCCGAGGCGGTTGTAGTATTCGTACCCTTTTCTTCCCGTGGCATCGACTTCGGGGTGGACGCTATTCGCTCCGTGCAGGAGACCCCGGTACATCTCGAGGGCGACGCTGTCGGGTATGAGCCCTTTTGAGAAGCCCTCATAGACGACACTTGCGGAGTTATTGCCGATCATGATGTTGCGGTGTCCGGGGCTTGCCCACTCAGGGAAGAAGCCGCTCTCCCGGTAGGCGTTCAGAAGTCCGAGCTGCATCTTTTCGCCCATAGACGGGTACAGAAGATTCACGAGAGGAAAGAGCGAGCGGAAGGTATCCCAAAATCCTGTGTCCGTGAAAAGATAGCCGTCATGAACTTCCCCGTCGTAGGGGCTGTAATGGACGACTTTGCCCGCCTTGTCGATTTCGTAGAAGGCTCTCGGGAAGAGTACCGAGCGGTAGAGACAGGAGTAAAAAGTGCGGATCCGGTCTGTGTTTTCGTCTTCTATATAGACCCTCCCGAGGACCTCATTCCACCGCTCTTTGCCCGCAGCCTTCACATCGTCAAACGTACGGTCTCCGATTTCTTTGAGATTAAGCTCCGCCTGGTCGAAGCCGATGAACGAGGAGGCTGCTTTTACGTGTACTTTTTGCCCTCTCCTTGTGGGGGCAAACGTAAGCACCGCACCCGCATGGTCGGCTGCGATCTCGTTTCCCCCGTCCGTGGGCAGACCTCCGCTCCACGTGGTCGCTTCGGAGAAAGGAGTGTCGAACTCGAGGACAAAATAGTTCCGAAAGTTGGCCGGCACTCCTCCGCTATTCTTCGTACTGTACCCGTAGACGCGGTTTCGCTCGCGGTCTATGCGGAGGTAAGACCCATTGTCGAACGCGTCTATGATGAAGTGCGGCTCCGTGGTCTCGGGGTACGTGATGCGGAAAATGGCCGCGCGCTCGGTGGGCGCGATCTCTGTCGTGACATCGTAGTCGGCGAGATAGACGCTGTAATAGTATGGTGTGGCGGTCTCGGCTTTGTGGCTGAACCACGAGGCGCGCTTTTCTTCGTCAAACGCCACTTTCCCGGTTTGCGGCATCAGGGCAAATTGCCCGTAATCGTTCATCCACGGCGAGGGCTGATGTGTCTGCTTGAACCCCCGTATCTTGTGCGCACCGTACGTGTACATCCAGCCATCACCCATTTTCCCCGTCTGAGGTGTCCAAAAATTCATCCCCCACGGCAGCGCGATTGCGGGGTAGGTGTTGCCGTTGGAGAGCGCAAACTCGGAGTCCGTCCCCATCAGTACATTCACGAAGTCTACGGGAGACTTCGAGGAGTGCGTGCTTTCGTTTTGAGCGAAAAGGAGGGTGGGGGATAATAAAAAGAGGAGTAGAGACAGAACTTTCTTCATAGGTGGTGTGGGGTGCACTTTTTGGGTCTGACCGAAAAAACTTTTTCGGTCCGTGTCTTTTTTATCCGGAGGTCAGAACGAAAAAACTTTTTCGGCCCGTATCTCGTTTGCGACAAAATAGAAGCCTCTCCGTAAGCCGGTCGCGGGCTTGAAACTTGTTCCGAAAGGAATCTGGATTCAGGGTTTTATCGGATCGGGAATATCAGTTCGCGGTAGAGATCGGCCATTTCGGGACCGAGCTTTTCGGGCAAAAAGCGTGTCGCCCAGCTTTTCCCCGCTTCGATCATCCTTTGCCTTCTGTCGGGTACGGCGTCGAGCTTTCCGGCCAAATCGGACGGGTCGTAGGGATTGGCGTAGAGTGACGCGGGCCCTCCGGCTTCCTCGAGACAGCTTCCCGTCGCCGCCACTACGGGGACGCCGCTATTAAGCGCCTCAAGTACCGGGATGCCGAAGCCCTCATACAGAGAGGGAAAAGCGAAAGTGTCCGCAAGGCGGTAAATAGCGGGCAAATCCCCGAAAGGCACCGAGGAGAGTACCCGCACCCTGTCCGAGACCTTAAGCTTGGAAGCCCTGCGCAAGACCTTGGCGGTGTACTTGGTCTCTCTGCCGACGAGGACGAGGTCTATCCTCTTATTTTGCACGAGCGAGAGCGCTTCGACAAGTCGGAGGGCATTTTTGCGCTCCTCTATCGTCCCGACAGACAGAATGAACTGCTTCGGAAGACGGTACTTGACCCGTACCCGCTCCAAAGCACCCCCCGGGATCTCTTTCCCGAAGACCGGGTCGCAGCCCTGGTAAATGACCCGTATCTTGTCTTCGGGCAGTCCGTAGATGCGCATAAGGTCGCGCTTGGTGCATTCGCTCACCGCCACGATGCAATCCGCGTCCCTGCACGAACGCAGGTATTTCTCGTGGTAGAGTGAGGCGTCGATGGGCGCGTAGTATCGGGGGAAAATCTCATAGATGAGGTCGTGCATCGTCACCACACTCGGGATGCCCCAGTCTTTGATGCTCTTGGGAAGCTCGTTCGAGAGACCGTGAAAGAGGCGTATGTCCCGCCCCAACAGCGCGTCCCGTGAGGTGAAGTTGCGCCACACGTAGTCACCGAAAGGCAGCCCCTTGACTTTCGGCATCAAGAGATGAAACGAAGGGTATGCCCTCAGTCTGTCGTACAGCCCGGGCTCACCTACGGACGAGGAAGAGTGTACCTGCTGGATCTCCGGAGCGTATACGGCAAGCGACTCCGCCACAAACCTGGAGTAATTGCCCAGTCCGGTGCGGTTGCGCGTCAGTCTCTTGGCATCAAAGCCGACTATGGTACCCCGTTTTTCGTCAGCCATTATGAACGACGGTGCCTATTTTTTCGCCCGAGAGGAGCTTCGTAAGGTTCCCCGGCTTGTCCATATTGAAGACCACGATGGGGAGGTCGTTTTCTTTGCACATCGTGGTGGCAGTGAGGTCCATGACTTTCAGACCTCTATTGTAGATCTCGTCGAAAGTGATTTCTTCAAACTTTTCTGCCGACGGATCTTTCTCGGGGTCTGCCGTATATACGCCGTCGACGCGGGTGCCTTTGAGCATCGCATCTGTCTCGAGTTCGATGGCGCGGAGAGAAGAGCCTGTGTCCGTAGTGAAGTAGGGGTTCCCGGTGCCCGCGGCACAGATGACGACTTTCCCCTCTTCGAGTGCCGAGATGGCTTCCCACTTATTATATAGGTGTCCGATGGGTTCCATACGAATCGCCGTCATCACGACGGCTTTTATGCCTTTTGCCTCGAGCGCCGCGCTGAGACCGAGGGAATTGATAACCGTGGCGAGCATACCCATTTGGTCGCCTTTCACCCGGTCTACCCCTTTGCCGAGACCGCTGATGCCGCGAAAGATGTTGCCGCCTCCTATGACAATGGCGATTTGGACTCCTTGACGCACATTTTCGGCAATCTCTGCGGCGTACGCCTCAAGTTTCTTCGGATCGATGCCGTAGCCTTGATTTCCTTCGAGTGATTCGCCGCTGAGTTTCAGCAGGACACGCTTGTACTTATTTGCGCTCATATTGTGTTGATGGTGATTGGTCAGGATCGTTCTTTTGGACCGAAGAGAACCGATTTCGGCGCTCCGGTGTATTCATCTAAGGGCAAATATACCCTATTTTTATCAAGGTGCGCTTTACGGGAGACTGCCCCCGATTTCGGTACGGGCGGGGAACTCTCGAGATACAGACCAAAAATAGATCGCGGGTCTGTGCAAAAAAAGTTTTTTGGTCCGTACCTCGCGACGTGGGGTAACGGGCGCGGTCTGTAAGCCCCATAAAGGTTTTTTATTATCTTTGTTTGTCTCCAAGTAGAGAATGACGCCGTAGCGGCGGAGATAAAAAATTAGGAAATAATGATTTTACCGATATGAGACTTGACGGAAGACGAGAAAGTACGAATGTGGAAGACCGCAGAGGACGCCGAGGGGTGGGGAAAGCATCCATCGGCATCGGCGGACTCATCATCGCCGGACTTGTGACCTGGCTCCTCGGAGGAAACCCCCTTGACGTCCTCCGAAACGGGGGCGGAAGCCTGCTCCCCGGCGCTGCCGATTCCTCCCAAGAATACGTCCCGACGCCCGAAGAGGAAGAGACGAAGACTTTTGTGTCCCAAATCCTTGCGGGGACAGAGGATGTATGGACCAAAGTTTTTGCAGACAACGGTCTTACGTATGTGCCGCCCAAGTTGGTCGTCTTCACGGATGCCGTGCAAAGCGGGTGTGGCGGTGCTTCCGCGGAGACGGGACCTTTCTACTGTCCCGCCGATCGGACGGTCTACATCGACCTCTCTTTCTTTCGCGTGATGCGGGAGCGTCTTGGTGCGGACGGTGACTTCGCTTTTGCTTACGTCGTGGCGCACGAAGTCGGGCACCACGTCCAGAATCTCCTCGGTACGCTCGATGAAGCGCATGCCCGTATGGCGCGGTTGAGCCAAAAGGAAGCCAATGCCGTGAATGTACGCCTTGAGCTTCAGGCGGATTACTATGCCGGCGTGTGGGCGCACTACGACGATGCGATGTTTGAATCCCTGGAGCCTGGTGACCTCGAAGAAGGGATCAATGCCGCTCACCAGATAGGCGACGACAAGCTCCAGATGGAGGCACAAGGGTATGTCGTGCCGGATGCTTTCAATCACGGCACCTCGGCTCAGCGTATGGCTTGGCTCTACAAGGGGTATCGTGACGGGACACTCGCAGGAGGAGATACGTTCGGTCTCCCGGATCCCGAAGCACCGAGCTACTGATTTTTTAGTACTTTTGCAAGAGTTATCGGCAGGGTAAGCCGCTTGGTGTCCTGCCTTTCAAGAAAAGCAAAAAATTTTGGCGTATGCAAAAGCATATAGAAGTACTGACATCACTGACCGCTCAGCTTGCCGAGCTCTCCGACCGACTCCAAGAGATCAAATCCGCTCTTGAGGACGAGTTGGAGCGGGTCTCTTCGTTCGTGACCCGTGACGGAGACGACATCGTAATGGTCGGTGCACAGTCCGCCAATCCCGGGATAGACGAGGTGCGCGTCCCCGACGCACCCAAAGCAGCGGAAGTAGATCCGCCCCTCAAAGACCTCTCTCTCGACTTGACCGCCCCCGTCACGATGGACGACTTCGTGGCCGTGGCTGACACGGGGGAGAGCGCTACGCCCGCACCGGAGGAAGGTGCCGGGACTGCCGGAGAGCGCCCCGATGATCTGCTCGAGCCTCTCTTGGACTTCAACCTCGTACGATCCATCTCCTTGGCCGACACTTTTTTCTACGCCAACGAACTCTTTTTCGGCAATAAGATCCGTCTCGAAGAGTTGCTCTTAGAGATCGAACACTTCAGCGGAATGTCACAGGTGGAGCATTATCTGTACGAGGTCTGCGGATTCTCGCGTGATGATGCCGCTGTGCGGAGGCTGGTAGGCTTCATTATCGCCAACGCTACCGTCCGAAAATAAAGCACCGATATGCCGGGACGCCTTACCATAGTGCCGACCCCAGTGGGGAACCTGGAAGACATGACTTTCAGAGCCGTCCGTGCGCTGAAGGAATGTGCGTTTATTCTCGCCGAAGATACCCGTACTTCGTCCGTGGTGATGAAGGAGTACGGCATCACTGCACCTATGGTCCCCTATCATCTCAATAACGAACACAGAGTGGTGGACGGTATCGTGCAACGCATCAAGGAGAGCGAAGCCGGCGCTTGCCTCGTGACCGATGCGGGTACGCCCGGCATCTCGGATCCCGGCTATCTCCTCATACGGAGCTGCATTGACGAAGGACTCGAAGTGACGTGCCTTCCCGGACCCACTGCTTTTGTCCCTGCACTCGTAGCTTCGGGACTCCCCTGTGACCGGTTCCGGTTCGAAGGGTTCCTCCCGCCGAAAAAAGGTCGGGCATCCAAGCTCGCCGAGATTGCGGATAGGGAGGTGACGACCGTCTTGTACGAGTCGCCGCTTCGGCTTGTCCGCCTACTGGAGGAGATCGTGACCCTCATCTCGCCCGATCGCCCGGTCGTTGTGGCTCGTGAAATCTCCAAGGTACACGAGACTTTCCACCGCGGGACCGCGCAAGATTTACTTGATTATTTTAGCGAAAATCCTCCCCTTGGCGAAATCGTCGTCCTCGTGTCGCCTGCTCCCAAGAAGGAGAAAGAACATCGAAATAAATTTCTGTAATATCAGACACTTAGACAAGTCTCTATTATGCAAAAGAACTCTCTAATCCCCGTCGCGCTTATTGCCGCGCTATCTCTTCTCTCCGGCTGTCTGCCCGGTAAAAGCGGAGACGAATACCAAGCCAGCTACGACTCTTTGATGCTCGAAAAGAGCAAGACCGAAGCCAATCTCAACGATATGCTCGGTCTGATCAATGAGGTCGAAGCCAATCTCTCGCAGCTCACGGCTGCCCAACAAATGATCCAAGTGGGTACCGCCAATGGTGAACTCTCTGCGTCCGCAAAAGACCGCATCCGTGGGCAAATTCAAGCGCTGAGTGCGACCCTTGAGGAAAACAAAGCCAAGCTCAACGAACAGGCCGAGAAGCTCCGCAAGTCCAACATCAACATCTCCGCTCTGGATAAGAAGATAAAGGATCTCCAGAGCCGACTTGAAGAAAAAGAGCGGGTCATCGCCGACCTCACGGGACAGCTGGACGGGCTCCGCGGAACCGTCGCACAGCAGGACAGCCTCATCGGTGACCTGAGCGAAGCCCAGAGATCCAACCAGACCACCATCGAGCTTCAAGATCAGAAGATCGCACGCCAAGAGTCCGAGCTCTACACCGGCTACTATTGCTTCGGGACCCAGAAGGAACTCAAAGACCAAAAAATCCTCTCCGGAGGCGGTCTTTTCTCGAGTATGAAGGTGCTGCCCGAGGGTTTCAATAAGGACTACTTCCTCGCCATCGATACGCGTAATGTGCAGACGATAGAGCTTTTTGCCCCCAAAGCACGCCTCCGCACAAACCATCCTTCGAACAGCTACCGCTTCGACACCGATGGCGACGGCAATAAGCTCCTCCGCATCACGGATGCCAAATCCTTTTGGTCAAACGGTAAGTATCTCGTAATCGAGGTCGAACCCAAGTAAAGCCGTCCATAGTAAAGGATAAAGGAGTCGCGAGCCAAACAGCCTGCGACTCTTTTGTTTTTGCATTCGGACACGGGGGAAAACTTTGCACGTACCGAAAAGAAATTTTGGTACAGACCTAAGTAAACAAAAGACCCGTACCAAGCGCAAGCGCAGATACGGGCCAAAGTTATTTCTATTAATGGGCTTACTTAGACTCCCGGAACCCGTCCCTTGCGAAGAGCGTTCATAATCCCTGCGGGAGCCTTGCCCTCGAGAAGCGCTTTTTTCATCCAGTCCATATACGGAGCCACGTGACGGAAGAAGCGGAAATACCCTTCGCAGAGGTAATTGAGACCGGGTTCGCCGTCTTCCGTAACGGCAAACCTGTTCTTGGGACACTCTCCCCAGCAGGCAAAGAGGTACTCGCACTCTCTGCACCGGCGTGGCAGTGTGTCGTACTTGTCCCTTCCGAAACGGTATTGTCGTCCGCTCTCCATCATTTCCGAGATGCTCTGCTCGTAGATGTTGCCGAGGTAAAACTCCGGGAATACGAAGTGGTCGCAAGAGTAAAGGTCGCCGTTGTATTCCATCACACCCGCGTGACCGCAGTACTTGGTGAGGGTGCACAGACCGGGTGTTTCGCCCGCCCAATTGGCTAAGGTGGAGTCGAAAATTTGGACGAAAACTTCGCCCACGTCTCGTCTGACCCATTCGTCAAAGAGTCCGATGAGGAAATCCCCCCATTGCTCCGGAGGCACTGTTTGTTTGGTCACTTCGAGGTCTTTGCGGAGTACACTCACGAGCGAGAAGCTGTCTCTACGCTCCACGATAGGGGCGAACTGGATGTATTTGCATCCCAGCTCTTTGAAAAAACGGTAGAAGCCGATGGGATCCTCTGCATTCAGTCTGTTGACGACCGCAAGGATATTGAACTCCACTCCGTGTTTCTGCAAGAGTCTCACCCCTCTTACGACCCGATCGAAAGAAGGCGCTCCTGCCTTATTCCTCCTGAACGCATCGTGGTATGCCTCGGGACCGTCGAGTGAGATGCCGACCAAAAAGCCATTGGCTCTGAAAAATTCGCACCACTCGTCCGTGAGGAGCGTGCCATTGGTCTGGAGCGTGTTGATGACCGACACCCCTTTCTGCCGACCATAGAGCTCCTGAAGCTCGAGAGCCTTTTGGTAAAAGGAAATCGGACGGAGCAAGGCCTCCCCGCCGTGCCAAGTGAAGATAACTTCGCTACCCGTCTGGGCGTCGATGTACTGCCGAATGTAGCGCTCCAGTGTGCCGAGCGACATCTCCGTCTTATTCTCGGGGTAGAGGAGGGATTTGTCGAGGTAATAACAGTAGTCGCACGCAAGGTTGCACGCCGCTCCGCTCGGCTTGGCCATCACGTAGAGCGGCTTGGAAAAAGGGTGGGGTATGAAGTCTTGCATTTAGTCTGCTCTGAAAAGGAACCGAAAAGCTTCCTCTACCCTGCTGACGGGGTACACGGTGATGGGCTGAGCCGTCAGATCAAGCCCTTTGACGCTGTCTTTCGGGACTATGATCGTGCGAAAACCGATCTTTGCCGCTTCGTTGATACGGCGCAAAATGTGCGACACGGCCCGTACTTCGCCACTGAGACCTACCTCCCCCGTTACGCAAATCGTACGGGGTATGCTGAGGTCGAGAGACGAGGAGAGCACCGCACACAGCAGCGGGAGATCCAAAGCCGGATCATTGATGTAGAGACCGCCTGCGATGTTAAGGAAGACGTCTTTTTGGATCAGCTTAAATCCCGCCCTCTTTTCGAGTACGGCGAGCAGCATATTCGATCTTCGGAGATCGACGCCGTTCGACGAACGCTGGGGGTTATTATAGACCGCCGAGCTGACGAGAGCCTGCACTTCCACGAGGAGCGGTCTCTGTCCCTCGACCGTCACGCCTATACAGATGCCCGAGAGTTCGTCCCGGTCTAAAGAAGAGGAGAGCAGCATCTCGGAGGGATTCGAGACTTGGCGCAGACCGTCGCCGCGCATCTCGTAGATGCCCACTTCGTCCGTGTTGCCGAATCGGTTTTTCATGGAGCGAAGTATCCGGTACTGATGGTTCCGGTCCCCTTCGAAGAGCAACACCGTGTCCACGAGGTGCTCCATTATCTTGGGTCCCGCGATGGAGCCGTCTTTCGTGATGTGTCCGACGATAAGGATGGGGATGCTCTGTTCCTTTGCGAAAGCCAGTAGGCGACCGGTGCATTCTCTCACTTGGGACGGGCTGCCCGCCGAGGACTCGCTTCCGGCGGTCTGCATGGTCTGTATGGAGTCGACGACGATGAGGTCGGGGGCGATGTCGAGGGCGGTCTCGAGGATGACTTCGATGCTTGTTTCGCTGAAAAGGAGCGTGTGCTTCACGCTGTCTGCGTCCGTGAGACGCTCGGCGCGGAGACGGATCTGCCCCGGACTCTCCTCTCCGCTGACGTAGAGGGTGGTAAGGGCGGTATTACGGACGACACTCTGCAGGATCAGGGTACTTTTGCCTATTCCCGGCTCCCCGCCGATGAGCACGAGCGACCCTTTGACCAGTCCTCCGCCGAGTACGCGGTTGAGCTCTCCGTCATTGAGGTCTATGCGCGGGACCGATTTCCCGGACACCTCGGAGAGCGGCTTTGGAGCGTTGTCGTGGGGTAGTCCTTTCTGCCGGATGCGCAGCCCCGGTTCGGGTGCTCCCGGCTTCACGGTGTACTCCACGAGCGTGTTCCAATTGCCGCAAGAGGGGCATTTGCCCGACCATTTCGGGAAATCCGCACCGCATTCGGTGCAGAGGTACACCGTCTTCGTGTCTTTTTTTGCCATCGAGAAATTGTTCGTGTTAGGAGCGTGTGGTGCGGTTTCCGGATGCCGAAAGTTCTAATTCCACAAGTCGGGCCGTGCCGCGGCTTTTTGCCGACAGGCGCTCTCTGATGACGCCCGCGGCCGCAGGGTCTTTGGCAAGGATGTACATAAAACCGCCACCTCCGGCTCCGGGTAATTTGTACCCGAGCGCGAGGTCGTCAATGTCCCGGGCTATGGCCTCTATCTCGGGCGTAGAGGTACCGGGGTCGAGTGCTTTATTGGCTTCCCAAGATTCGCGGAGCAGGCAGCCCACGCGGGCGTAGTCCGCCTTGCTTATCGCTTCGCTCATCTCGAGGCCGAGTGCCTTGATGTGTCTGAGGAGGGAAAGCGTCCGGTGGTCGTTGAGCATCATACGGTCCTTGATGTGGCTGAGTATGTCTTTGGCGCGCCTTGTGAGGCCGGTGTAGTACAGCACCTGTGACCCATTGCCGCTGAAGACCTGAGCCGGCAGAAATCTAACCGAAGGGGTCTGCCCCGGTCCGCTCTCTGTCGTCAAGACTTTCGCCCCTTCGAATATGCCTCCAAACTGATCCTGCCACCCGCCGCCCGTCGTGAGCATCTGCTCCAAAATGAGCGTCTTGTGGCAAATATCCGTCTTGTCCCACCCAAGCCCGAAGTACTCGCTCAGCGCAGACAAAACCGTGGCACCCAGTATCGAACTCGTCCCTAACCCTGACCCCGCAGGCACAGCGCTGAAGAGCGTAATCCGGAGGCCTCCTCCTATGGAGTCGATTAGGTCAGACCAAGAAAAACTTTTTGACCCGTACCCGGACGAAAGCTCGGTCTGTGTCTCACGACTTTTTTGGTCTGTACCAAATTGAGCGTCCTCATCAGACTCTTCGTACAGACGTCCCCGACCTACGCCGCAGAGGATAAGTGCAGCCTTAGGTATCGAGAATGCAGACCCCACCTCTTTGTAATCCAGAAGCGAAGCGATGTCCGAAATCGTGATGGAGGAGGCTAAGTCTATGGAACTGATCGTGATCGTCTCGTCGTCACTGGGTCTGACGTAGACCTGAATCGGCTCTTGACCGTTGAGCGTCACGGCGAGATTGACGACCGTACCGCCTTCGTAAACACAGTAGGGCGGTGTGTCGGTCCACCCTCCCGCCAGGTCGATGCGTACGGGCGAGCGAGACCAGATCAGTTGGTCGGAGAAAATGTTTCGATACGGTTCGCCTTCTTTCGTCCGCTGCCCTTCCTTTAGAAAAGTACTGAGTATCTCGGATGATTTATCCGGATCTTCGATCCCCAGTTCCGCCCGAAATGCGGCATCCTGCATCTTGATGAGTAGCGGAGTCTCTTCCGGTAGTGAAAGGGGCGTCCCATCGAAGTCTTTGCCGATGGCAAGGAGGTCTGAGTGGTAAAAGACGGAGCGATCCCAATTGGTCTGCATCAGACTCAGGATCTCTTTGTAGAACGCTTTTCGTTGGCGCTCGACCGCGTCCCAGTCCGTGAGACGGGGCAGTTCCCGAAGCGTGAATTGCCCGCAAGCAGTCCCGTTTATGGTACTTTCTATGAGTGCCGGAAGATCGTCAACCGACTTCATTAAGGGGAAAAGCGGAGCGTCGTAGAGATCTCCGTCGACTTTTCGCCCAAAGAACATCCCGTCTTTGAACGTATCTTCGTAGCGGTATATTTTTAGCGCCCAGCCCCTGCCGTCTTTGAGCGGTACTGCGTCAAGGCAGATGCCTTCTGGTAGGGTAATGGTGAGGTCGTTCTTGGGTATGCCGGTCAGGATATGCCGGCGGGAGAGGGTCCACGAACGGGGAATGTGGCTGTTTTCGATCCAAATGTCCGAGTGCGCTTCATCCGAGAGCTTCTCCCCGAGGAGCGCGTTTTGGACAAACATTTTGGAGTGCAGCTTCCACCTCTTGGACAGCAGCCGGCGTTGATTCCGATACCTATTCTGGTACCGCACCGTGCTCTCTATCAGGTCTTGTGTGCTGCCGAAGTGAAAAAATTCGCCCTCTTCAATCGGATAGACGGACACCTTCAGGTCATCCGGAAACGGGGTGAGGTCCGTGTACAAGTCCACGGGGTCGGCAAAAGTCTCGAGATACCCGAGTGCTTTCCGGGACAAGAGCCAAGTGCCGGAGTCAAGGAGGGTGAGGTAATTCTTACCCAATTTGTCGAGCTCGGCTGAGGTCGGTTTCTGGACCATTCCTTCGTAGTACCTCGGGTCGTCGGGGTCGCATAGGAAGACCCCGTGCTTGCCCATCGTCCGGGCATCTGCCCATAGCCCTACGAGTATGATGTCCGCCTCGGGTAATGGGGGCAGAACCTGCGGCAGGGTGATAAGGACATCTCCGCTTGCGACCACGGCGGCAATTTCTCCCGGAGACTTTCCCGCCAAACGCTCAAGGTAATCCCTCTGTAGATCAAAGAGACGCTGAGAGATCTGCTGACCGCGGCTCCACTTGGCCACGGGCATTGGCATTAAGACCTTACCGTAGCCGTTGTAGGCTGGTAGGCGCCGGGCTTCACCCCCGGCATTGATGACGATGCTCTTCTCACCCGGCTCTCGATCCCGGAGGAGATATTTGACGGCGCCTCCGCTGCCGACTCTTTTTCCCTCCGGATCGTGACCGAGGATGATGTCTTCGTCGGGGTAAAGTGAGCGAAAGTACCCTTCTACCCCTTCCGGAACACTGACGTATAATTTCATTTACTCCCTGTATAGAGGTTGGGTGGTGCATCGAAGGAGACCGCCCAACTTGCTGACTTGGCGGTAGGGGACGGTGACACACTCCATCCCACGCCGCTCAAGCCAACCCCGGAGCCGGGTAAAGGTCTCGTCAATGATGACCTTCTTGGGCGAAAGACTGAATATATTGGGGTTCATATCGAAGAGCTCTTCGCGATCAATGATGCAGCAGTTCTCTACGCCGTAGAAGTTCATCAGGAACTCCCAGTCTTCCGTGTGACGGAATCCCCCGGGGAAAAGGATGCACTTGTCCGTGCCCACGGGTTGGAACGCGCAGTCGAGGTGAAGCACACCGGTGTAGGGGTCTGTGTCGTGTTTGATGAGCTCGAGGGGTATGATTTCTTTGTCGGGGAAGAGGTCTTTCAGAAACCCTATGGCGTACTTATTCGTGCGTGCCATAGTGTACTCGCTGTAGTCCGGTGACAGGTACATCCCGAGGAATATCTTGTCCCTGACGACGACCACGTCTCCGCCCTCGATGTGTACGTGCTCGGGCGGGGTGATGACTTTGGAGGGGTCTATTTCTGCAATGATGTCGTCATAGGCTTTCATTTCGACCTCACGGTCGGGGATGATGTTTGCGCGTATCATCTTGTCTTCGATGACGAAAGAGACGTCGCGGGCAAATATCTGGTTTACGCCGGGTATGCGCCGGGGTCTGAGCACCTGTACGCCTTCCCGTTCGATGACTTTGGCGAGCCCTTCCACTTCGCGGTCAAGGGCTTCGTCGGAGGGATATTCGTTATGGATGAGGGTGTGGTACGTCTTGGCGTCGTAAGCTTCTTCGAGGGTAGGGACGGGGCCGTTTTGGTCGCCGACGCCCACGATGACGCTTTTGAGTGTGCTTGTCTCGTCAGAGATGTGGAGTTTTAGCATAAAAGTCTTGTTATTTCGTGAGTCAAAGTTGTGTGCCGTGGAGTGTCCCGAGGACAAAGGCTTCGTAGTCGTCGCAGCTTTTGGCGAGTGCTTCGGGGTGATTGCGGGCGATGTTGTCCGCGTCGTAAAGCGCGAAGAGTTCGCCCTTCGTCGCCTGTATGAAGTCGATGGAGCCGGGGATATAGGAGAGGTACGTCTTTAGCGAAGTCCCCGAGAATGCGACCTCGGGTGCGCCACACGAGACTGCGACATCGATCCGCAAGTGCCGCAGCTTGTCTCCGCCTTCTCCGTAGGCAAATCCTTCCGTCCAGACGGTGTCCATCCACTTCTTAAGTACGGCGGGCGGCATATACCACCAGAGCGGAAATTGCAGGATAAGGCGGTCTGCCGCCATCAGCAACCTTTGCTCTTCGGCGACATCAAAAAGACCGCGACTGACGGTGTCGGCAAGTGTATGGACGAGTACTTCTTCATCGGGAAGTGCGATGGCAGTCTCTCTCCATGCTCTATTGACGAGTGATTTGCCAAGGTCCGGGTGTCCTACGACGACTAATGTTTTCATTATTGTATTATGTGGTGCTAAAAGGAGGTTCTGCGCTGTCTGTCTTTGGTTCTCCCTCCTTATAACAAAGGTAGCCAATTCTTTTTTTTCGACCTAATGTTTGCCGGGGTTTGGTCACGACGGGCACGGGTACGGGTTTGGTACGTACCGCGAAGGATGCGGGATACGAACCGGGGACAAACTTTTGCACAGACCGCGAAGATGCGCCTGGTCTGTACCAAAAATAGCCCGATTATTTGTGGAACACCCGGGCGATGAACGAATCAACCATCCGGGGTGCATCCTCCCTGTCTGCTCTCTTAATCGAAAGGAGACCGATCACCCGGCTCCCGGGGCACAGTCTCCCCGCGTCGGGCAGCGTCTTTTCTCCGGGCGACTTGCCGCTTAGGGTGATGAGGGCGATGTCTTTGCCCGCAAGGGTGTCTGCGTGCAGCCTTAGAAAACTCTGCATAGGGAACGCCATCTTGCCCAGCCATACGGGATAGCAGACGATAACCAAGTCGTACACTTCAAGGTCCTTTTCAGTGGTCCGGATAGGAGGATATTCGCCCGCGTCGTACAGCCGTGACTTCTCCTCCTTAGCTCTCTTCAGTGTCGCGGCGTAATCGCGAGGGTAGGGGACAGAGGGTCGGATGCGGAGCGTGTCCGCTCCTGTTTTCTCTTTCAGCATTTTGGCCACCCGCTCCGTGTCTCCGCTCCAAGAGTAGAAGACGATTACGGCTTTTGCCGCATCTTCTTGGGCATACGAAACCGCACCGCCCGTTAGGAGAAAAAAGGACAGTACGACTGCAAATGTCAGGCGACCCCGCCTCCGGTCACGAGCGTGCCGCAGGCTGAAGACGGTGAGGATGGAGGAGATGCGTGTCACTACGAAAAAGCGCTCGGGTCACCCTTGTCGGAGAACCCTTATGGCGTGTTACGGTCAATGACGTTTACGAAAGAGGGTACTGGTAGACCCAAGCGTCCGAGAAGACCTCATTTTCCCGGTGGAGCTTTTGCATCAGCTGACGTGCTTCTTCCGGAGTGTCGGATACCGAGGTGTATACCCGGTAGGTACCTCCGTCGGAGGCAGATCTATTGGTGTGGATGATGCCGATCTCTGGAAGCAAATCTGAGGGGTGGTTCTCTTCGAGGTATTGCCTGACTGCGCTTTCGGAGCGGAGTGTGGCGATAACCACGTAATATCTGGGTGCAGCCCCGTCTTTGTCCGGGGTAAGGAGCGGAAGACCGAAGAGCATCCTAGCGGATGTCTCCTTCGGAGTCTCCTTTTCCGTGGTCTCGATCGGAGTCCCGGGAACGGCTTCTAAGGGCGCTTCAACCTTTTTGATCTCAGGAGTGCCGGAAAAGAATCCCGCCTGATATTGAGGCGCTTCAGAAGGCGATAGGGGCTTGTCCGTCAGACTTTTCGGGAAAAGTAAGAGGGCGAGGACGAAGAGCGCAGCCGCAGCTCCGTATTTCAAGAAAGAGAGGTTCATGGGGAGATAGACCACGTTTTTCTCCCGCTTCTCGGGCACTTCTTTTTTGACCAAGCTATGGGCATCGCTCGGAGACAAGGTCACGACAGGTGTGTAGCCAAAGAAGTAGGTGGTGAAAGGGTGGTTTGCTTCGGGCGCAAATTCGATCTTACCCTCTCCGGTCATCCACAGCCGACCGAGGCTTCCCATTTGGAGCAAGCCCGTGGTTCGTAAGGTTCCCACCAAGTCCCTGACGTCTTCGCGGATGAGCGACTCGGCTTTTTTGGTGCTGATGCTGTAGCGCAGCACGTAGCTCTGCAGGAGCATCCCGTCGGACTGGGAAAGCGAGCCGTTGAAAGAAAGGCTGTTCTTGGGTGGGTAGATCAGCCCTTTGACCTCGTCGACTTCAGCCGGCGAGGAGTGACGAAGAAATGCACCAAGCCCGGGTACGACTACGAACTCGTTCTTGTACAATAACTCTTCTATTTGTCTGATGACCCTTTTTTTCATACTTCTTCTGCGGATAACCGGTTTACTTGTGACAAATGTACACAAAAATCGAGACCCCGCACAGCCCCCGCTTCGACCCGGTCAAGGGCGTCTGAAGAGGGTACGCGACCTTCCCCTTCAGATAGGGCTGCTGAGCCTGTACGTACCGGGGCAATTGTTTTGCATAGACCTACGCGGAAGCGGGATACGTACCGGGGCTAACTTTTTGGCCTGTACCTCGGAGAGACGAGATACAGGCCTATTTTTTAGCTTCGCGGAACCGACTTCGGTTCCCGCGATCGGGGAAGCATTTTAATTCTTATTGCCGCGGATGCGCTTAGCGACCTTATAGTTGTACGAGCGCAGACTGATGTACACTTTTGCCCTCTTTTCGGGCGAGAGCATACTCTCGAGGCGGTTGAAGAGATTGACGGTCTCTTTGCCGCGTTCGAGCTCTGCCTCGAGTATTTTATTTAGGAGAGAGGTGTATTCAGCGGCAGAGAGACCGCTTCTCTCCATTTGCTTTTTCAGGTCGCGCGTTTTTTTGTAAAGGGTGAGCTGGTTATTGTCGTACTTGAGCAGTTCACTGCCTAAGAATGCTTTTTCTTCGGCAGTCAGTCCGGCCTCCTTACTGATGGTCTCCAAGCGGTCGGAGAGGTATTTGCTGCGTTTGTCCGGGTTTTGGCACTCCTGCTGATTCCACTCTTGATCAGTGGACTCTGCAAGTGCCGGGAAAGAGGCTCCTCCGAAGAGGACTGAGAGCAAGACGAGGGTTTGGTATAAAAAATGACGCATAGCTTTTTAGAGCCTGTTCTTAGATTAATTGTTTGTCCGATAAATTACTCAAATACCGTAGCCAGGAGATATTCGTCCTGTGTCTCTTCCAGTAGATATTGCTTGAACTCTTCCTCGCTGACTTGACGAATCAGCCCCTCGTCGGTCAAGGCCTGCACCCGGGCATCCTCGATGGTAGGCGCTTCCGGAGGTGTAATAAGGGGAAGGGCCTTGAAGAGAAGCGCCATCCCGACGAACATCGCCGCCAAATAGAGATAAGGTCGGAGTACGACGTGGAGGGGTCTCTTTTCTTGAATGGGGAGCACGTCCCTATTCTCATCCGAGTGGATGCGGTCAAAGACTTTTGACTTAAGCTCATCGAAATAGCCGTCAGGCATCCGGAAACAATTGGCCGGATCCATATCCCTGAGCTTCTTGGGGGTGGGTCCGGTAGGATTCTTTTCACTCATAACATATATTCGCTGCGACAGGAGCGTGTCTTCTCGATTTCTTACCTTTTGACGTAAATTTTGCCCGAAAGTTTAATCCACATCGCCTTCGGACTCGATGCCGAGGAATTTCTGGAGCTTTTTTACGGCGTGGTGGTAGTTCGCTTTGAGCGCGCCTGTGGAAGTGCCGGTGATTTCGGAGATCTCGTTGTAGGGCATCTCTTCGAAATACCTGAGCTCGAACGTCACCTTTTGTTTCTCGGGCAGCTTGTCGATGGCGGCCATAAAGTCCCTCATCAGCTCGTCTCCGTCAAAGTACGGTTCGCTCTCGAGGGTCGTCGCAAGGTCGTATTCCTCTGTGGAGAGGGGTATTTTTTGCTCCCGCTTTTCTTTTCGCAAGAATGAGAGCGCTTCGTTTGTCGCTATGGAGTAAAGCCAAGTGGAGAGCTTTGCGTCTCCGCGGAATCCGGCGACGTTTTTCCAGACTTTTACGAAGACATTCTGAAGGATGTCATCCGTATCGTCGTGGCTGAAAACGATGCGCCTGACGATGTTGTAGAGCTGAGGCGAATACCTGTCCACGAGGAAGCCAAAAGCCTCTTCCGTCCTGTCTCTCGAGTGAAGGAGGACGAGGAGGTCGTCGTCGGATATGTTCTTGGGAATGTTATTGGGCATTCTAAGGGATTATTCGGAGGTAAGAGTGGGGAAGGATTACGTGGGTCTCGCCGATTCCGGCTTAAGCTCCGGATACTTTATCCGGGAGTGGTTCATCGTCAGAATCTTGTCGCAGAAGACCAGCTTGATGACTTCGATGTCCCGGAAGGTAAGCGGGGTATTGCGCAGCATACCTTCGGATACGATGCTGTCCACGATCTTATTTACGTGACGGATGACGCCCTCCTCGGTCACTTCCGTGAGGCTCCTTGAGGAGGCTTCGACCGAGTCGGCCAACATCATTACGCCTTGCTCCACCGTGTGGGGATTTGGGCCGGGATACCGAAAGAGACTTTCGTCGACCGGGTCGTCGGGGTGTTCGTTCTTGTACTTGATGTAAAAAAACTTAGTCAATCCGAGTCCGTGATGGGTGCGGATAAAACCGATGACGGACTCCGGGAGTTTAGCTTTCTGAGCCATATCCACGCCGTCGGTGACGTGCTTAATGATGATCTTGGCGGAGTCCTCGTACGAGAGTGCGTCGTGGGGGTTGAGGTCGCCACTTTGGTTCTCCGTAAAGTAGCTCGGGTTGCGCATCTTCCCGATGTCGTGATACAGGGCGCCGGCGCGGACGAGCTGGATGTCTCCGCCTATTTTGTCTACGGCTGCCGCGCAGAGGATGGACACGTTCAGCGAGTGCTGAAAGGTACCCGGAGCCACTTCGCTGAGCCGTCTGAGGAGCGGCTTATTGATATCCGAAAGCTCGACGAGGCGTATGTTGGAGACGTAGCCGAAGGTCCACTCCAGGAGGTAAACCATCGTGTACGAAAACATTAGGAAGACGAAGTTCGCCACATAGTACAGCACCTTCCAGTAATCAAACTCTGCGAAGTTGATGCCCGAGGCGAGGTCGTACACCCCGTTCGTGACGACCAGAGACAGGAGTACGAAAAACGTCGTCTTGATGAGGTCGGAGCGCTGGGACAGGGACCGGAGAGTGACCAGTACGACACGCGCGGCGATGACGTTGACTATGATGAATTCGAGCTGATTCGGCACCACGAGTGCGCTCAGCAAAACTGCGGTCAGAAGCGAGACAAAGGCCGTGCGGGAGTCGATGAAAATGCGCACCAAGACCGCGACCATCGCGTAAGGAATCACATAGACCGCCACCGGCAGGAGGTCGATCAAAAGATAGGTCAGAGCGGGGAAGAAGCCGGTGATCGTAAAGATGAAAAGCAGGTTCTTATTCTCCTGCAAAATCTGCTTCCGGAAGGACAAAAGGTAGAGCAGCAGCGCAGAGAGCAAGATGACGATCATCAGAAAGATGCCGACATTCTGGAGCAATCGGTCGTTGGGCGAGACCCCTCTCTGCTCATAAGCGAGGCGGTACCCCTCCAGCTTCTGGAATACATCCGACGTCACAAGCTCGCCCTGGTCCACGATTTTCTCACCCTTGTGCACGTGTCCGATGATCTCCTCAATGCCGGCTTTGCGTGCTTCGAGCATCTGCTCCGTCTTCTCTTCGTCGAGGACCAGGTTCGGGATGATGTAGGAAGAGATTTTGGCCTGCCTTACGGTGATGCTGTCCAGACCGTAAGGGAGGTCGGACATAATGCTCTCGTATGCCGTCTCGGGGCTGTAAAACTCGCTCGGGAGCCTTCGCTTGGCCACGTTGTCCCGTCCGATCACATAGACGTGGGCGGTATCGGAGAGCATTTCCATAGAGGCTCCGTCCATCACTCCTTTGGTGTAGATTTCGTCCAGCTTATCGATCAGGAAGCGCATATACGCCGAGTGCTCGAGGATTTGCTCGGGGAGCTTCCCTTCGTTATAGTCCCGGGTGAGGCGGTTCTTTTGGAGGACAAAGAGCCCCTCGTCATAGGCGTAGTACTCTATCCGGGAGTCGTCGATGGCGTTTTTCTCGGACTGGATCTGATCGGCGCTTTTCTTGACATCGAAGTCGAAAGGTGCGATGACCAAGTCCTCGTACCGCCAGGGTTGATTCAGCGCATACCGGTATCGGAACTTGCTCTGACTCTTTGGGTAGAACATCATCAGGATAACGGCCGAAACGACCATTACCAATATGGCTCTCAAATATAACGACTTGTGTCTCATAACAAAATCCTCTGAAGTCGGATGCGGAAAAATTAACCCTTCAGTCTAATCCTCCCTGGAGAACCGTACAGGCTCCCCGGCTGCGTGCGCTGTGCGTGAGAAACGAGATACAGACCGAGAAAAGTATTTTGGCCCGTGTCTCGATTTCGTCCGGGTCAGACCGGGGAAAGATTCTATGTCCGTACCTCGCTCTTCCCGCATTTCGGTCTCTAAGCTACACGGCGCTCAGAGGCCTCTTCTGCGTTTGGCGGAGATGAGGGTATTCTTCATTAGGGAGATAATCGTCATCGGTCCCACGCCTCCGGGTACCGGTGTGATGAAAGAGCATTTCGGTGCCACGTGGGCGAAGTCGACGTCGCCGGACAGTCTGAAGCCGCTCTTCTTGGTGGCGTCGGGTACGCGTGTGGTGCCGACGTCGATGATGACGGCACCCTCTTTGACCATATCCTCTTTCACAAACTCCGGCTGACCGAGTGCGGCGATGATGATGTCTGCCGTGCGCGTGATCTCGGGTAAGTTTTGGGTTCGGCTGTGGCAAATAGTTACGGTAGCATCTCCGGGGTTGCCCTTATGGAGCAAAAGCATGGCGACGGGTTTGCCGACGATGTTGCTTCTGCCGAGGACTACGACGTGTTTGCCCTTAGTGTCGATGTGGTAGCGTCTGAGCAGCTCGATGATGCCCGCCGGAGTGGCGGACACGAAGCCGGGCAGTCCTATGCTGAGCTTGCCTACGTTGATGGGGTGGAATCCGTCTACGTCCTTGGACGGATCCACGGCCTCGATGACTTTTTGCTCATCAATGTGGGCGGGGAGCGGCAGTTGGACGATGAAGCCGTCGAGGTCGTCATCCTCGTTCATCTTCTTGACTTCCCTAAGCAGCTCTTCTTCCGAGATCGTTTCTTCGTAGCGCACGAGTGAGCTCTTGAACCCGAGCTCTTCGCAAGTCTTCATCTTGCTTGCCACGTAGGTCTCGCTTCCTCCGTCGTGACCCACGAGGATGGCTGCGAGGTGCGGGGGCTTGAAGCCCTGACGGACGATCGCTTTCACTTCGTCCGCGATCTCCTGTTTCATTTCGCTCGAGACTTTTTTACCGTCGAGCAGGGTATAGTTGGTTCCGGTTTCCATGGTCTATTTGGTCTAAAGGTTTGGTTGTGGAGCGTGTTTGGGACTAACGTCTGCCGAAAAGCCCGCCCCCTTGCGGCATCTGGGGCATCTTGCCTCCGAACTTCGTCAGGGCCTGCATCACTTTCCGAGACTGCATAAACTGCTTGATGAGCTTATTCACGTCTCCTACTTGGACGCCACTGCCCATCGCGATTCTCTTTCGGCGGGAGGCATCGATCTCCGAAGGATGGGTGCGTTCGTAGGGCGTCATCGAGCCGATCATAGCTTCTATGCTCTTAAACGCATCGTCGTCGATGTCTATGTCTTTGATCTGTTTGCCCACTCCGGGGATCATCGCCATCAGGTCTTTGAGGTTGCCCATCTTCTTGATCTGGTGGATTTGCTCCAGGAAGTCGTTGAAGTCGAGCTCGTTTTTGCGCATCTTTTTCTCCAGCGCGGCGGCTTTCTTTTCGTCGTACTGGTTCTGCATCCGCTCCACGAGCGAGACGACGTCCCCCATCCCGAGGATGCGGTCTGCCATACGCTCCGGGTGAAAGACGTCGAGCGCTTCGAGCTTCTCGCCCGTGCCGATGAACTTGATAGGCTTATCCACCACGGTGCGGATCGAAAGTGCTGCACCGCCACGGGTGTCCCCGTCGAGTTTGGTAAGGACCACGCCGTCGAAATTGAGCCGGTCGTTGAATTCTTTGGCCGTATTCACTGCGTCCTGACCGGTCATTGAGTCGACCACAAAGAGAATCTCGGTGGGGTGGACGGCTTCTTTGATGCGCGCTATCTCCGTCATCAGTACCTCATCGACCGCGAGACGGCCGGCGGTGTCTATGATAATGGTGTCAAATCCGTTGCTTTTGGCATACGAGACAGCGTGTTCGGCAATGGCGACCGGATCCTTGCTTCCGTCTTCCGTGTAGACAGGGACGGAGATTTGTTCACCAAGGATTTTCAATTGGTCGATGGCGGCGGGTCGGTACACGTCACCTGCGACGAGCAGGGGCTTTAGTCCGTTTTTTTCTTTCAGAAGGTTTGCCAACTTGCCCGAGAACGTCGTTTTCCCCGAGCCCTGCAACCCGCTCATCAAGATGATATTGGGTTTCCCGTTGGTCTTTAGCGGGGTGGCTGTGCCGCCCATAAGCTCGGTCAGTTCGTCGTGTACGATCTTGACCATCAGTTCGCCTGGCTTGACGGCAGCCATGACCTTCTGACCGATTGCTTTCTCTTTGACCTTGTTGGTAAAAGCCTTGGCTACGTTGTAATTGACGTCGGCTTCGAGCAGAGCGCGCCGTACATCCTTGACGGTCTCTGCGATATTGAGCTCCGAAATGCGGCCTTCGCCTTTCAGTATCTTAAATGAGCGTTCGAGCCGCTCGGACAAATTTTCAAACATTATTCTCGTTTAAGCCTGTGTATAAAAATAGATGCACACAAATGTACCCAAAAAAGAGACAGGCTCCGATTGGTACGGCTGTCTCCTCCCTCCCTTATACCCGCCGGAGGTGGGTGTGAAACGCGGACAAAAGAGATACGGGCCAAAAAACTTTTTTCGATCTGACCGGTTTTGTCGCGACCTACGGACCGAAAGTTTCTCCTCGGTCTGTACCTCGCGCATGGGTAGGATGGGACATCGGAGAGCACCCCATACCGAGTCTCAAAGGCTGCGGTATGGGGCGCTCTTTTGTGCACCTGTCTGTGACAGGAATTAGTTGGCTGCTTCTTCGCTTTCTTCTACGGGTGCGTTTTCCGGAAGGATGAGCTTGTGGAGCTCGTCGGGTGTGATCTCCTTTTCGACCACGGTCACGACGTTATTCTCGCGAAGTTTCTGAGCGACGAGCTGGCGGAGGATGTCTTGCTCCGTGCCGTAGACGAAGTTCTGGTTCTTGAGGAGCTCTTCAGCCTGCTTCTCGAGGATTTCCATCGGGGCGTTGGCCCAGCCCATATTCGCAAACTGCTGCCAAGTATAGCGGATGGCGTAGTTCTTTACGTCCTCTTCGGCTACCTTGATGTCATACTCTTTGGCGTATTCGTTGAAGAAGAGGTCTTCTTTGAGCGAGTCGATCATCTTCTTGAAAGAGTCGTCGGGGTCTGTGGAGTCCTCGATCGCAGAGGCGTTATCCGTAGTATTGAACCACGCGCGGATGGTGTCCTCTGCCAGCTCCATATCGCCGAGCTTGGTTTCGTGGATGAGGTTCTTGAGGTCCTGGACAAACTTGAAGTTGGCGTTGCCCTCTTCCTCTTTCTGCAAGTTTTCCTTTAGCTTCGCGATGGCTTCTTCTTCGCTGTGTACGGTGTCTTCGCCAAAAACGCGGTCAAAGAACTCTTGATTGAGGTCCGGATCTTTTATGGAAGAGATTTCGGTGATCTGATAGGAAAACTCGGATGCCTCATACTTCTCGACATCGTCTTTTTCGATCTTCAGAAGCGAGCTGATTTCCGCCTTGTCGCCCTCAAAGGCCTTGAAGGGAGAGAAGACCACGAGCGTGTCTTTGGCTGCGCCGACGAACTTGGCTTTCTCCTCCTCGTTCTTGATGAAGTTCGGGAAGAGCATCGCTTTCTCTATCTTGATGCCGCCTTCTTTGGGACTGTCTCCGTCAAGCTCTGCCAAGGTGCCGTAGACGATCGCATTCTCGTCCACCGTGTCTACAGAGACGGGCTGCTTATTGCTCTGCATTACTTTCTTGAGCTCTTCCTTGGCCGCCTCTTCGGTGATGACGGGCTTGTAGTAGTCGAGCGTGTCGCCGGAGCCGAGCTTGTTTTTGATCTCGGGGATGAGTGCCAATTCAAACGCAAGCGTCACGTCGTCACCTTCAAAAGCTTTGCTCTGGTCGAGGTCACGGAGGGGGATGGGCTGCCCGATAGTCAGATACTTTTCGTCACGGACGAACTTATTGATTTCATCGGAGATGAGAGATTGGATGACATCGATGCGGACGCTTTCGCCGTACATCTTGCGCACGAGCCCCTGAGGGGTATGTCCTTTACGGAACCCCTTCATAGAGGCATTTTTGGACAAGTTCTTGATTTCTTTCTCGACTTTATCCTTGTAGTCTTCTTTAGCGAGCTTCGCTTCAAGGACTACGAGGTTATCTTTCTTCTCTTTTACTGAGACAGCCATAAGTAGTGTATTTGTACTTTTATTTTCTGAAACTTATTCCTCCGGATTGCCGCACTTCGGGTGCGGATTTCACGATTGGTTACAAAGGTACCCCAAAAAATCCGATCTCGCTATTCTTTTCCCGTGGGGAGGAAGAGGATTTCGCGTGGTAACGGGCGCTCGGTGAGAGTCTTGGAGGAAAAACCCACCTCAAGCTCCTCGCCCATGTAGTTCTCGAAGTAGGAAACTTCGAGCAGGTGCAGTCCTTTCTCGAGTGCGACCTTGCCCTCGGCTCTTCGGGCGCTGTGTCCGCCGTCGTTGTTCACTACCGTTTGTCCGTCGATGCTGAGTACGGAGCCGTCGTCGGAGTAGGTGTAAAAGCGGTAGATGCCTCTCTCCGGGATATTGATGAGCGTCCGGTACTTGTAGGCGAAGTGGTCTTTTGGGGCAAACTCTTTGATGGAGAAGTAGGGAAGGGTGCCGCTGTGCACTTTTTTGCCCTTATCGATGTCGGAAGTCTTTTTGAACTTTCCCTCGTAGTAGCTGTAGGCGACGCCTTGGCTTCCCGCCTTGCTTTTGAGTGCCGGAAGGTAAGTCGCCTCCTCCTCTTCGATCGAGTTCAGCCCGGAGGGGAAGTAATAAATCCCCTCGGATCCTTTTTCGGTCACGATCCAAGTGTCGAACTTACGCGCTCCCTCGTAGAGCTTGATGACCCGGCCGCCTCGTTCGAGGTCCCCGTAGGCGTCGTGTCCTGTGACTCTGCCGTAGCCGAGGGCGATGCCTCTATTGATGCCTATTTCGTCGTTGTCGTGGTTGTGTCCCGTGATGACCCCCATCACGTCCCCCATGTCGATGAGGGAGGCGAAAAGTCCGGAATTGATGCCGCTCACATCTCCGTGTTCCTCCGACTTGTGTCCGAATGCTTTGTCGTCCCCGTCAATCCACTCGAACTCGGGTATCGGGATGTGAAAGAACATCAGAGCGGGCAGCGCTTGACCGCCATTGGCGCGTGTGATGCCCTCGGAAACATCGCGGTACCACGCTATTTGGTCGAAGTGTATCCAGTCGTAATGCTGCACAAACTTATTGGGGTGGTAATCGTTGCTGTCAAGGAAGTAGAGGACGCCTTCGGTTTTTCCCTCCTTGTCCGTCAGCGTTATGAAGCAGTTGCCCATAGAGGGCGCCAAATCTTCGGGTCCGCGAGATCCGACATAGTAGGGCGAAGTCTCGAGAATATCGTAGATGGCGCTTTTGGGCATCACTTCCGGATCGTGGTTACCCATTGTGAGGACAAAAGGCACCTTTTGGAAGTTCATACGCCGGACGATCTCCCTAAAGACCTCGTCCGCTCCCGCCTTTTCGGTCACGATGTCGCCATTGAGCACGACGAGGTCGGGGCGTACGCTTTCGACGACCGTTTTCATCGTCATAAAAGACGAGTCGGTCCCGGCTTTGTGGCCTCCGTCGAGGTGAATGTCGTTGAATTGGAGGACGACAAACGTGCCGTCTGCCCTATAAGGGAGACTCTTCTGTCCGAGCACTCGGAGCGAGGGGAAGAGGAGTGAAAGAATCAAGAAATATATAAGTCGTTTCATAAGTGCAGTCTATGTGTGGGTCAAAAAAGAGATACAGACCGGGGAGGAAACGTGGTACGTACCTATTTTGGAGCGAGACACGTACCTACGCTGTGGCGAGATACGTACCAAGATTTCTTTCGCCCAAAGACCTGAATCAGCGGAAAAATTGGGGCAAAGTAAAGTCCCTCTCCCCTCTCTTTCGGATGCCGAGCGAGAGCTTCCGTCCTTCCGTCCCTTGGAAGTAGCGGACTTCGATGCGGTGAAGGCCTTTTTGGAGTGCGACGAGACCGGATGCCTTGATGGCAGAGTGGCTGCCGTCGTTGTCGATGAGGCTTTTGCCGTCGACAAAGAGGGCAGAGCCGTCGTCGCTTGTGAGGGCAAACTCGTACACCCCGTCCGCGTCTATGCGGACGAAGCCTCTGAAGATAAGACCGTAATTGTCCGTAAGGCTACCGATCGCTTCGCTCACTTCGAGCGTAGAGCCGACTTCCTGCCTCTTGCCTCTCTCGATTGCAACGATGCTGTCAAATGTCCCGCTGTAGAGCGTGTAATTGAGCCCCTGCTTTATCCCTCTCTTCTCCGGCATAGGCGGCAGATAGGTGGCTTTTGTCGCCCTAAAGACGGTGGGGTCGGAGGGTTTGCCTTGCCCGAGCGCTATGGCTTGGATCGTAGCACCCTCTTTGAGCGTGATGGGGCGGACGTAGAGGGGCGACTCTTCAGTTGGGACAGATCCGTCGATGGTGTAGCGGATTTGGGCGTTTGGGGTCACCGTTTTAAGTTCGAAAGAGACCTCTTTCTCAAATAGGTGCAGATCTGCCTCCGTGTAGACAGGCGAGGCTTTTTCGCCGCGGGTGAGCGAGTAGGGCAGCTCTTTCACGGGGTAATCTTTGACCGGCTCTTCCGTCAGCTCAAAGGCGAGCTCACCACCTGCCATTATCTCGTCATAGGTGATGAAGAGACGCGAGAGCGGTTTGCCGTTGAGGGAGACACTCTTGATGTAGAGGTTGTTCTTCGGGTCGTTGGCCGTTATTTTCAGCGTGTTGCCGCCGGAGAGGGTGAGGCTCGTTTCCTCGAAAAGTGGGGTCGTGAGGACGTATTCACCCGATCCCGGAGTGACCGGATAAAAGCCCAAAGCAGAGAAGATGTACCAAGCACTCATCTGACCGCAGTCTTCATTGCCCGGTATACCGTCGGGCTCCGAGGTGTACATCTCTCGGAGGATGTAGCGTGTCAGCTCCTGTGTCTTCCACGCATCGCCCGCGTAAGTAAAAAGGTAAGCGAGGTGGTGGCTCGGCTCATTGCCGTGGATGTACTGACCGATAAATCCCGTAAGGTCGGGCAGGTCTGTGTCTAAGACGGTTTGGTCGGCATACAGGTCGTAGAGCTTCTTGAGGAAGGTCTCTCGTCCGCCGTAGAGCTGCATCATGCCGTTCACGTCGTGCTGGGCTGCGAATCGGTACTGGAAGGCATTGGCTTCGGTGTAGTGCCGGCTTACGTCGTAGGGGTTGAAGTCTCTCTCCCACACCCCGGTCGAGCTTTTGGATCTAAAGAAAGAGGCCGAGCCGTCGAAGAGGTTCCGGTAATTCAGTGCGCGCGCTTTGTACTGCTCCGAGACTTCGCTATTGCCCATCTTTTCTGCCATCATATAGATGCACCAGTCGTCATACGAATACTCAAGCGTCTGGGAGACGGACTCGTTTTTGCGGTCAAACGGCACATAGCCGAGAGCTGCATACAGTTCGCCGCCTTTCCAGTTGATGTCCGAGGACTTCACCATAGCCCTCAAAGCCCGATCCGCGCTGAAGCCTTCGATGCCTCTGAGGTAGGCATCCGCGATGACGGAGGCGGCGTGGTAGCCGATCATGGTACGGGTCTCTCCGCTCACGAGCGGCCATATCGGCAGCTCTCCTTGCTCGTCGTACATGTTGAGCATAGAGCGGACAAAGTTGGCCGTTTCTTCTTTCTCAAAGAGCGTGAACCACGGGTGGAGCGCACGGTAGGTGTCCCATAGCGAGAATGTGCTGTACTGTGCTTCGCCGGACGGGACAGCGTGCACCCCGCCGTCCAGCCCCCTGTATGAGCCGCTTGCGTCGCTGATGCGGTTGGGGGCGAGGTAACTGTGGTAAAGAGCGGTGTAAAAGGTCGTGAGGTCTCTCGGGTCTCCATCCGGGATCCGGACTTTGCCGAGGACTTTTTCCCACGACGCTTCGCTTGCGGCTCTCATCTCGTCGAAGTTCCGTCCCTCCAAGTCGTGCTCCAGGTTTGCCTTCGCTTCCGAGACGGAAGTGGTGGAGAGACCTACGTAGATTTCGAGCGGGAGCTCGGACTCGGCAAACGTCAGGACGGCACGGACGGAGTCTCCCTCTGCCTTGTCCTCTGTCATCACCTTGCCGTCGAGGTAGGTGGTTATGCCCTCTATCGGTCGGGAAAACTTGGCGTAAAAATAGATCTCTTCGTCCTCCGTCCATCCGGTCGTCTTTTGGAAGCCTTGGATGACGTTATTCCCCGCCTTTTCCAAGCCTGCTCCGAGCATCTTTTCTTCCTTGAAGCTGACCAGGTCAATGATGAGGTGCCCTCTTCCCGGCTTGGGGAACGTGTACCTGTGGATGCCTGCGAAGGTGGAAGCCGTGAGCTCTGCTTTGATGCCGTTTGCGAGCTTGACCGAGTAGTATCCGGCGTGAGCCTCTTCGTCGTCGTGGGAGAAAGGCACAGTCGGAAGGTGCTTATTCCGTATGCTGTCCGTGTACGCCTTCGTATCCGTCGCCGGAATGAAAAGCACGTCACAGAGATCGGAAGCCCCGGTGCCGCTTAGGTGGGTGTGTGAAAACCCGTAAATCCTACTGTCCGAGTAATGGTATCCCGAGCAAGCATCCCAGCCTTCCCACCTGGTGTCGGGACTGAGCTGCACTAAGCCGAAAGGCGCCGAAGCGCCCGGGAACGTGTGTCCGTGTGCATCCGTACCGATGAACGGATCCACGTATTCGTATAGTTTGACGGACAAAGAGTCCGGATTCGTAGTCGTCTCTCGTCCGCTTTTTCCGGCTTCTGCATCGCATCCGTAGAGGGTGAGTGACAGCACCGCGGCCGCAAATGCGCTTAGTCCGTATGCGGGTTTCTCTTTATTCATACAGTTCTGAAGGTTTGTTTGTCAAAGTCAGGAGCACTTCGAGGGTGCGATAAGGTCTCAAGGTACTCCGTTGAAATCTTGGTACGTCCGAAAAAGTTTTCTCGGTCTGTGTGCGGATAAATTTTTGGTCTGACCGAAAATAAATTTTCGGTACGTGCAAAAATAACGAGTGGGGTTGAGGCGCTTTTGTTTATCGTCGTAGATGGGGAGCGGGGTATGAATCAGCGTTTTGTCCCGTGAAGTAGGAGGTTTAAGGACAGGAGTTTACCTGTGAGTGCCCGCCCGTCATCACTTCCTGCAAAGTCCATAAAGTAGATGCCCGGAGGCGGAGTGGGCATCTGCTCAAGAAGCTTGAGCCCCTCTTTATTCATCACACGGGCCACACTGATGGGAGACGCAAGTCCGGTGCCGCTAAGGAACAGCACTTTGAGCTCATCGCTTGGTGCTTTTGCAGCTTCTTCCATGGCGGCTCTGAGATCGTTGATTTTGTCGCTCTTGGCGAAAGGATCGCTTACTTTATAGGCATCTTCCACGAAGGTAGGCAGGGCGGGGCGGTCCGTACCCGGCCAGATGATGCGGCAATGCCCGGACGCATCATTGGGAAATCCGTCGTACTTCCCGGCAGGAAAGCCCGGCGTCAGCTCGTTGCGGGAGATGAGTACCAGTTTCCCGCGAAGTTCACTTATAGTGGTCTCCGGGGTGAGTGTCCCTCTGTATATGATTGGCGAAAACTCCGGAGCCGTAAGTGCTTCGGTAAGACTTTTGATGTAGGCTGCGTAATGCTCGGGGCGACCCTTGGCATCGTCTTCTTTCCGAAAGACGGCAATGACGAATTCGTCCGGATGGTTCTCAAGGAATGCTTTGAATGCGGGCAGAATATCCCTGGTGAGTTCGAGATCGAATCGCTCGATACCGTGGTACACGAATTGCTCACCGCTACCGTCGTAGCTGTCCACGAGCCTAATGTCGAAAGCCCTGATTCCGGCACCGAGTTGACCCTGAAGAGTCAGATCTTGGCATTCGGCAAAGAGCGATCCGCCTTTGGTTCCGGAGTCGTGGGTGCCGGGAATGAAAAGATCCACGAACTTCGTGTCGTCCTTAATCGCGGGAGCCGATAACTCCGTATCTGAGAGTGGAAAAAATGGTCTGTCCCCGTAGTACACTGCTGCACGGCAATGCTCAGGAAAACCCCGACCGCCAATAGGTGATGCGATAACATGGCAAAAATGGTGTGATGTTTTTTGTCGGGCAAAAGCCCTATTCGTTATAAGCTGAGGAGATAACTAAATTCGCAGGGCACCCGGCTGTCGCGCTTGTGGCGTGTCCTTCAGCCGGATTGCTCTGCGAATTTAATGAAATATACGGAGTAGGACAATCAGTACCCCGGGTTCTGCTTCAGTTTGCCGTTGGCTTTCAGTACATTTTCGGTGGGCCAAGGGAAGGCAATCATATAATCCCGGTAGGTGTTTTTATTCGGATAATCTTGATAGAATCCTGTCGTAAAGGTCGATTCGGGATTTAATCTGTCTTCGTAAAAACGCACTCTCGGACGGGCATTCAGTTCCTTTTCGGCAAGTGCTTTGAGCTCGGCATTGCCGTTTTGGTAGTGCCACCTTTTGAGGTCATACAGGTGGTCGGTGTACTCGAAAGCGAGCTCTACGCGCCTTTCGTGGTAGAGGTTTTGTGCCGTGGCGGGCGCAGTGATGGGCGCCACTTTGGCACGGGTACGGAGACGGTTGATGTCCTTTGCGGCGGCATTGCCGTCACCTTTCATCAGGTGGGCTTCCGCACGCAATAGGAGACAGTCTGCGAAGCGCAGGATGGGGAAATTGATCCGCGCCGTCGGTGCGTCCCCGTTGGGGTTCACGTATCCTTCTTTGTCGGCGTTGGCGTGACCGAAGGGCTCCATATATTTATTGATCTGGAATCCCGTCTCAAGGTCGGAAGCGGAGTAGAACTTCCTCATTTCTCCAAAGTAAGGAAATTCCTGTCCATACTCGAGAATGGAGCGGGTGAGGCGCTCATTGCCTTCGCCGTCTTTGAGCATCTCTTCGTAGATGTCGAGCGTGGGTTTGAAGTACCCCCAGCCATTGTACACCTTCCATCCCTTATTCTCAAGGACGACGCCGGGGAACTTGGGACCGCCGCCGTCACCTGTGGCGATGGAAGCAAGGGTGTAGATATACTCTCTATTCCACCACTTGGAGAAGTCGCTCGTGAAGTTGTCCGAGAAGCTGTCCGCCAGACCTCTCCCGTATTCGTTCTCGAGTTTGTCGACTTCGGCGATTACATTATCCCACTTGGCCGGTTCGAATGTGGCCCAGTAAGCGTAAACTTTGGACATAAAGCCGACCGCGGAAAACTTGCTTGGGCGCCCCTTGTCTTCCGGTCCGTAGGTCTCGAAGCGGGGCAAGTACTTCTCGGCGTTTTGGAAGTCCTCTATGATGAGACCGAAGTTCTCCATCACAGTGGCTCTCTGGGTAGGAATCGCGGGATTGATGCCCTCCGGGAAGTCCTCGTATTTGTCAAAAGGAACACCCAGTTTGTCCGACCCGTATCTGTATGCGAGGAGAAAGTGCATATATCCGCGGAGGAAATAGGCTTCGCCCAAAGAGCGGGTCTCTACCGGGGTGAGCGGCGTGCGGGCTTGCTTGAGGAGCAGCTGTGCGGTGATCCAATTGGCTCTTGCGAGACTGGTAGAGAGCATCTCCAGGACATTGCGAAGAGCGCTCTCATTGCCGGTGTAGGACAGCGTGGCCAATGAGTTGAAGCTTCTTGTACGCCCCCAAACGATGTCGTTGGCTCCGGCTTGCTCATAGAAAAATCCCCGACCGTAGAAATCTTCTTCGTCTATCGGCGCGTAAGCCCCTTCTATAGCTTCCTTGGCTTGGAAGTCGTTATTGAAGTAGTTGGTGGCGTTGCCTTGTCCCTCGGGCTTGACGTCCAAAAAGTCTTCGCAGGAAGATAGGGAAAGGGCAAGGAGGACAGTGCCAAGTGCGGCAGCGAATTTGTACTGCTTCATATTCTTATATCGTGTGCTAAAGATCCTTGTGATTAGTATGTCAGTCTTACGCCTACGGAGATCGTCCGGGAAACCGGATACTTCATCGTATCCCAACCTCCGACCTCAGGGTCTATCCCCGTATACTTCGTGAGGGTAAGGAGGTTCTCGCCACTGACGAAGAGCGAGAGGTTACTACCTCTTGCTGCCAGATGGCTCCACTTGCGGATGAGACTCGTAAAGTCGTAGGAGAGCGTTACGTTCTTAAGACGGAGATAGGATGCGTCCTCGAGGTAGAAGTCGGACGGCGTATTAAAGTTGCCGTTTTGATCCGTCTTGGAGAGGATGGGCAGACTCGAACCGGTGTTTTGGGGAGACCAAGCGTCGAGGATTCTGCTGTCCCGGTTGAAGTTCCCGGAGAGGTCGCTGAGGGTCATATTTTTGGCCAAGTTAAGCGCCTGTGCCCCTTGGATGCCTTGGAACATCACACTGAAGCCCAAGTTTTTGTAATTGAATCCCGCAGAGAGCGCGTAGGTAAAGTCGGGCATCGCGCTGCCCATATACTGGCGGTCGCCGTCCGATATCTTGCCGTCGCCGTCATAGTCCACGAACTTGAGGTCGCCTGCTTTGGCATTCGGCTGGATCATCTTCCCGTCTTTCACGTAATCTTTAGCTTCGGCATCGCTTTGGAAGATACCGTCCGTCTTGATGAGGTAGAATGAGCCGACGGGCTCACCTTCGGCGGTTTGGATCATATAGGGGAGGCCGCGGAAAGACGCTTCATTGACCCACACGCCTTTGGTGCCGTCAGGGTTTTCGATGCCGATGTTGGAGACGCGGTTTTTGAGATACGAGAAGTTCCCGTTAATGAAGTAGGAGAAATCTTTGCCCACACGGTCATTCCACCCGGCGGTTACTTCGACCCCGCTGTTGCGGACTTCTCCGAGGTTGACGAGGATGGGATCCAGACCTATGGAGCTATTGAAGTCCATACTTTGCTCCTGGATGAGGTTGAAGGTGCGCTTGTCGAAATAGTCGATGGAGAGCGCCAGTCTTTCGGAAGCAAAAGCGAAGTCCAGACCGAGGTCGAACTGCTCGGAGGTCTCCCACGTGAGATTGGGATTGATCACCTTGCTCAGGTAGGGGAAGTTATCCATATAAATAGGCACTTCTGCACCGTAGAGCGGTCCTTCGTGCCAGTTGGACGCAGAGAGAAGCGGGGTGCTGTAATTCATCGGGATGGAACCGAGGTTGCCGATTCGACCCCAAGAAGCACGGATCTTGAGCAGGTTTAGAGCATCGCTCTTATTGAAGAAAGACTCATTGGAGATCTTCCATGCGGCAGTGAAAGCGGGGAAGTCTCCGTATTTCTTTCCTTTCGGCAGACGACCGGCGTAGTCCCGGCGCCAAGATGCCGTCAGGAAATAGCGGTCCGCGTATGAGTATGCGGCACGGGCGATAACGGAGACGTTCGCATCTGGCCCCGAGAGATAATCATTAGCCGTGGTCTCTCCTGCTTGGGGCATATACTGGAGGTCGACAGCTTCGTCCGCAAACTTGGAGCCTCTTCCGGAAAGTCCTCTCTGCTGCCAGTGATCCGCAGTCGTGGAGAGCAGAAACCCGAGGGTGTGGTCCCCGAATGTGTTGTCGTACGTAAGGGTGTTTTCAGTCTTCCAAGCCTTGGTGAGGTACGAGGACTCGTTGAGGAAATTGTTCTCGTTGGGTTTGCCGATCTCATCTCTCCTTGGGGAGAAACTTTTGAGGTGACCGCTCAGCATATTGTAGCTGAAACGGCTGACAAACTTCAGCCCTTGCACAAAGTTGCCCACTTCGAGGCTTGTGGTCGTCCACAAGTCGGACTCGTTGTTATTCACGTTGTCTGCCGTGAGGAGACGGACGGGGTTAATGGCATCCCCGTGTGCGTCGGCAAAGTTTGAACCGTACTTCGCGATATACGCGGGATCTTCGGTAGTGGTACCTCCGAAGCTTCCGTCCAAGTGGTTATAGACTTCTGCCGAGGCAGGCATATACATCGCGGACAGGATGGCTCCGGACTCTCCGCTTGTGGTGTTTACGTTTCGCCAATCCCTTTTCGTCCAGACGAGATCCTCTTTTACGGTGATGTAGTCATTGAGGTCAAATGCCCCGTTGTAGCGGACGCTCAGATCTTTATTATAGGAGCCGATGAGGATCCCGTTATTGTCGTTGTAGGAAAAAGAGAGTCGGCTTGCAGAGCGGTCTGCACCGAAATTGAGAGCCACGTTGTGACGGTGGTAGATGCCGGTACGGAATATTTCGTCCATCCAGTTTGTCCTGGTGGTGGCGATCCACGGGTTTACGGCCGGATCCCAGGCCTTCGGCAGGTTCTGTCCCGCATTTTTGTAAGAGATGCGGCGCATCTCTATTTCCTGCTCTGCGTTCAGCGGGGTAGGGAGGTTGGCGGCATTTTGGAAACCGATCGTGCCGTCATAGGTCAGGGATGTTTTCCCTTTCTTTGCCTGCTTGGTGGTGACGAGGATGACGCCGCCTGCTCCGGACTGTGCACCGTAAATGGCGGCGGAGGCAGCATCTTTGAGAACCACGATGGACTCGATGTCATTCACCGAAGTGATGGGGGCTCCGGGTATACCGTCGACGACCCAGAGCACATTGTCTCCATTTTGCGAGCCTTGTCCCCTTATGATGATATTGGGAAGGGATGTGGGGTCTCCGCCGTTGCTGGAGATGGTGACGCCGGGGATCTGTCCCTGAAGCATATTTTCTGCAGAGGTCACAGGGCGTCTGGTGAGTTCGTCTGTATTGGAGATGATGCCGACAGAGGAAGAGAGGTCCTGTTTCTTCGTGCTGGCACCGTAACCGAGGACGACCACCTCTTCCAGTGCCTGTACGTCCTCAAACATCTTGATGCTGATGCCCGAGGCTTTCCCGTTGACGACATAGTCGACAGGCTTGTATCCTATAAAAGAGAAATGCAGGGTTTTCCCGGGTGCCACCTGGATGGTGAATTTGCCGTCCAAGTCCGTGATCGCGCCGTCAGGTGTGTCCAATACCTGTATGGTGACTCCGGCGAAGGGCCCGCCCAGCGTGCCGTCCGTGACCGTACCGGAGACAGTCACTTTTTGAGCCTGTGCCGGTAGTATGCCGAAGAACAGCAACCCGAATGCCAGCACAAGATTCCTCCAAACGGAGGAATGTGAGGTGTTCTTTTTCTTCATTTTGTGTCCTAATTACAGAAAAGTTGTGGAAATGTTGGATTTGAATCCTAATTGAATCCGTCCTCCAATTATTTTGTGCAAAGATAGCCTATCAAAATTACTTTTCAGTTTCTTTTTCCATATTCCTGTAAAAAGCACATTAGAACCGGACGAAGGTGGGAAAAAAGAGATACGGACCGAGAAGAATTTTTCGGTCCGTATGACGCGGAAAGCGCAGCCTGTACAAAAAGAAATTTTTGACCCGTATCTCCTTTCTGGGGTGGCTGCTATTTTGGGGGCGATTTTGTGATTTCGGAAGTAATGAGTATATTGTACAACGGTTAAAGAATAAAAATCCACGCAGAATAAATTGGACTAAAGAGCATGGTACGGCAAAACGGCGATATACGCGAGGGCACGGGCTTCAAGAGAGAGTACCTTTTGGACAGAGTTTCCGCCAAGAGCGTATGGAATCAGATTTCTACGTCGAGAGGTTTGTCCGAGTGGTTCGCCCCGAAGGTGGAAGTCTACGGCATCAGTGTGCACGTCTTCTGGGATGATCAGGGGGATGACCGATCAGCCTCAATCGTGGAGGCAAAGGAGGGTACACGTGTCAAATGGGTGTGGGACGATGACCCGAAGAGCTATTTGTCGATGGAGATCGTGACGACGGAGTTGTCCCATACGATTTCCCTCCTCGTGGAAGATCACGACAGGGGACTGGATCCCAAGACGCTCGACGCACTCTGGGAAAACCATATCGAAAAGCTCAAAAATACGCTCGGCGTCTACTGAACGAAGTAGGTATAGAGACCCAAAAGTCCAAGGACAAGCAGTATCGCGATGAGGATGAGGGTAATCTGCCTGCCGAGTTTTGCCGTGCCTGTCGAACAGCCGACCTCGTCTCTCCCCTCGTCTTCCGCTTCAGCGGGCTCGGGGGTGAAACCGGCTTCTTCGAGCAGGATCCCGGAGCGTTCGGCTTCGGAAACAGGGACGAAGAGTTTGATCCACGTCGTACCTACGTAGCCCGACATCACTTGGTTCGTAATCTCTCCCTCTATGGTACACGGGATGCCTTCGCTCTCGAGGAGGGACTTCGCGATGTTGATGGAATTGGGGTTCAGCGACGTATAGATGAGTACAAAACCGGTCTCTACGGAGTGCATAACGGGCTTCGGTATATTAAAAGTGTTTTTTGGGGAGAGAAGCCCGCGTTTTTACGCCTTGATACCGGCGGGAGGAACCGGTCGGGACGAGAATCCTTCCAAGAGATCCGGATGCAGGGCGATCTTCTCGAGCGCAATGCGTGAGATGAGCTGGTGTGCGGCTTTTTTATTGCCCGCTTCCCCTTCCGCAATGACTTCGTCGTCTGCTCCGATGAGGAGCTGAAACTTGTGCGAAATAGTCCCTTCTTTCGTTAGGCGGTTGCCCAAGTATTTGTAGGAGTAGGGGATCTTATTTTTCTGCATCAAGATGATGAACTCGGTCTTGAAATCCTCCTCCTTCAGCGACACGGTCTCCATATTTTTCCTCGAGATGATGAGTCTCTTTTGGATGAATTTGGAGGTGAACTCCATTCCCATCTCGAGGTACAGCGCTCCGAGAAACGCTTCGAGCGAATTGCCGAGGATGTCGGAGTTATCCAAGTTTGTGCCTACCGCTACACGCAGGACTTTGTCCAACCCCATCCTCCGGGCTTCGTCATTCATGTTGCTCCGGCTCGTCAGGAAACTCCTCATCTGAGAGAGCGCGCCTTCGTCGTCGTCCGGATAGAGGTTATAGAGGAGGTGCGAGACGCTGAGATTGAGGACACTGTCGCCCAAAAACTCGAGTCTCTCATTGTGGAAACCGGGAGCAGCCGTCGGATAGGACTTGTGGGTAAAGGCCTGAAGGAAAAGTTTGAGGTCTTTGGGACGTGTCCCGATGAGGCCGGAAACGAACAGGGCTATCTCCTCGGATTGGGAGACAGTCCGTTCGTTTTTCTTTTTCTTTAGGAAGATCTCTTTGAGGGCGGATAAGTCTATCCTTGCTTTCTTGAAGTCCATCGTTGGGTCAGGATCCGGTGTGCGGCATTAAGCTTCGTACTTCCCGAAGATGGCGCTGGCATTATGCCCGCCGAATCCGAAAGTATTGGATAGGGCGTAGCGGATGTCGCGCTTCTGTGCTTCGTTGAACGTGAAATTGAGCTTCGCGTCAATCTCGGGGTCATTGTCGTCCGGGGCGTGATTGATGGTCGGGGGAACGATGCCGTCCCTGATTGCGAGTACGCAGGCCATCGCCTCGAGAGCCCCGGCGGCGCCGAGGAGGTGCCCGGTCATAGACTTGGTGGAGGATATGTTGAGGCGGTAGGCATCTTCGCCAAAAACGTCGAGAATGGCCTTTACCTCGCTGATGTCACCTACGGGCGTAGACGTGCCGTGGACATTGATGTAGTCGATGTCGGAGGCCTTCAGACCGGATTCCCTGAGTGCGTTCTCCATCACAATCTTAGCCCCTAAGCCTTCGGGGTGGGAAGCCGTCAAGTGATAGGCGTCGGCCGACATGCCGGCACCCAGAAGTTCGGCATAAATCTTTGCGCCGCGTGCTTTGGCGTGTTCGAGCTCTTCAAGAATAAGGGTCACGCCCCCTTCGCCCATCACGAAACCGTCTCTTGAGGCGCTGAAAGGGCGGGATGCGGTCTCGGGCGAGTCGTTGCGCGTGGAGAGCGCCGTGAGGGCATTGAACCCTCCTATCCCCGTGTAATTGATCGCGGCTTCGGATCCTCCCGCAAGCATTATTGTCGCGCGGCCGAGCCTGATCTGATCGAGCGCACTGATGATGCTGTTGGTCGAGGACGCACATGCGGAGAGGGTGGCGAAGTTGGGTCCTCTCAAGCCGTACTCCATAGAGATATACCCCGCAGCCATATTGGCGATCATCTTGGGGATAAAGAAGGGGTTGATGCGCGGCTCTTCATCGAGGTTCAAGCCGGCTACTTCGTCCTGGAACGTCCATAAGCCGCCGATGCCGCTTGAGAAGATGACTCCGATCTTGGCGGTATCTTCTTTTTCAAAGTCGAGTCCGGAGTCCTTTACGGCCTCTCGGGCGCTGACGGTTCCGAACTGCGTGTACAAGTCGATCTTCCGCACACTCTTTCGGTCGAAGTGTTCAAGCGGGTCAAAGCCTTTTACCTCACAGGCAAACTGGGTCTTCAGGTTCCGGGGGTCGAATCTCGTGATGCGTGCGGCACCGCTCTTCCCTAAAGTAAGACCTGCCCAAGTGGAGGATACGTCGTTACCCAGTGGCGTAACGGCACCCAGTCCGGTGATGACTACTCTTTTCGGATTCATTTCTTGTACGTGTTAGGTGTGAACTGATGTGGGGTCGCGCTTCAATCACGCGATCCGGTAAGGTTTGTAGAGGTGCCTGCACCCCGCACTCCCGATTGGAATACCAATCGGGAGAAAGTAAGGGGGACAGTAATTGCCGGTCGGGCTCGTCCGTCCGGATTATTCGGGGTTGGCTGCGAAGACGTGTTCGATGGCGTCAGCGACCGTCTGGATCTGCTGTGCTTCGTCGTCTTCGATCTTGATCTTGAACTCTTTCTCAAACTTCATGATGAGCTCGACAGTGTCGAGAGAGTCTGCGCCGAGGTCTCCGGTGAAGCTTGCAGCCGGGGTGACGGAGGAGCGGTCTACGTTGAGCTGGTCTACGATGATGTCTACAACCTTGGAGGTTACTTCTTCCTTTGTCATGATGATTTTTAGTGCTATAATTTTTTTATGTTAGATATAGTCCTCGAGAAAAAATTGCTTTATCTTTGTGGCGAGATAAACACCCTCATCGCTACGACAGGCTGTTTTACTCTCTCTCGCACACACAAAGATACCAATAAACTTGCACATACGCTCATTTTGTGTGCATTTTAATAAGCACAGTATGAATTCTCCGATAAATATAGCCATTTTTGCCTCAGGAAACGGCACAAATATGCAGGCGATAACCGATTTCTTCGCCCATCGCCCCGAGGCGGGGGTAAGACCCGCACTCGTTGTCTCCGATAATCCGGAAGCGTATGTCCTCCGGCGTGCCGAAAAGGAAGGCATCCCCTCTGTCGTCCTTTCGAAGTCCTCTTTGGGCAACAGGGATGAAGTGATGCCTATTTTGGAAGCGCACCGGGTAGGGTACATCATACTCGCCGGATATTTGCGTCTGGTTCCCGAGTTTCTGCTGGAGGCGTACCCGGGAAAGATTCTGAATATTCATCCCGCTCTCTTGCCCAAATACGGAGGCAAAGGAATGTACGGGCACCACGTCCACGAGTCCGTCAAAGCCGCAGGTGAGGAGGTGACGGGAATCACCATTCACGAGATTGATGCCGACTATGACCGCGGGAAAATCGTCTTTCAGGCAGAGACGCCCATTGACCCCGTGGCCGATTCTCCGGAGGATATTGCGGCAAAAGTGCACCTCTTGGAGCACGAGTTTTTCCCGAAGACCATAGGGGAGTGGATTGCACGAAAAGAGGCGCAAAAATAGTACGTACCGAGAGAAGTTCGAGATACGGACTCTCCTTGGAGCGAGATACGTACCAAGGCAATCTCGAGATACGGACATAAAAAAGAAGGACGACCAAAGAGCAAAAAGAGCTTTTGGTCGTCCTTTTCTTATTTCTATGTCTCGGTTTAGATCTTTATTTCGCAGAAGAAGGTGACGAGGAATGGGACGATGATGGTCGTGACCACTCCGTTGTAGATGGCGGGCACGGCGTATTCGTCGCTTGAGGACGAAGTGATGGCGGGAAGAAGCACGTCACTCGTATTGGCTCCGCCACTCGAGATCCCCGGAAGAATGCCCCAGATTTTGGCTTGAAAGCGCATGGTGGTCAGGGCAAGAAGTTCCCGAAATACGTTAGCAAATAGACCCACAGCGGCAAGTGTGGGGCCGAAGTAATCTCCGATGATAAGGCTCGAGACCGAGTAGTACCCCAATCCCGATCCGATGGCGAGGCCGGTGCTGAGCGTGAGCTGCGGGATGAAGAGGGTAATCACAAGTGTCCCTATGAGTGAGCCGATGACGGTGCAGAAAGGCAGCATCAGGAGGCTCGGACTCAAGTGTCGGATCGAGTTAAGCGTCTCCTTGTCCGACCCGATGGATAGTCCTACGGAGAAGAGAATCCCGCAGAGCAGGATGGTCGTAATCGGGGTGTCCTCAAAATTGATGGGCAGATCCACGAAAAAGCCGACCAAGATGCCGATGATGAGGGACAATATGATGATGACGGTCTCTTTCATAAGGTGTCTGCGTTGTAGTCTTCCGGGTCTGCGGTTTGTTTTTCCCCCTTAGTTTCCCGTCTCCTCTTTTGGGACAGGTAGAAGAAGCCCCACGTGGCAGCGATGCTGCCCAACATGGCAAAAATGGCAATCGCGAGCGATACCCATCCCATCTCTTTGAGCTGGGCAAGGGCCGCTTCGTCGCTACCTATTTCGATGCCCATAATGAAGAGCAAGAGGCATACAAGTATGGTCACGGTGGGGGAAATAAAGGAGAGGTTGCGGTGTCTCAACCGCCATCCCAAAAGCCCGCCCACAAGTCCGCAAATGATGAGTAATAATATCATACAAAGGTTCCGATACCGTCGGTCTCCCCCATTGAAGTCCGGTGTTTCTGTCTATTGCACTGCAAAATTACCAATTTGCCGGCAAAGTGCAGGCACCCCGCGGGTGTTTGGTTTGTATAAGCTCGATAAGTGGGGCTTCGTCTTGATTACTAACGACTTAAGTATTTTTGTTTCTTGGGTTCAAATAAAATTGGGTACCTTTGCTCCGGCAAATAAAAAGTCGGTTACAGCGGTGACGGCTTGCCAAGGCCCGAAACCCGGGCGCCCGAAGTCCTTATTTTTCCCTGCTCTTGTGAAAGAGTTTATTTGGGGACGACGGGAATTTTTGAACCAAATGTTTGTTTATGAGATCTAAGACAACTATTCTTGGATTGCTCGTTTCGGTCTTGATGGGCACGCTTTTCGTGGCCGCCAGACCTACCGCGTCCGAAGCCGATTACGGTTTCAATCCCGGCGAGCAACTTCCGAGTATTGAGGTCGAAGGTGTCCGTTGGCTTAGCGATTTGCAGTACGACAGTATGTCCTACGTCGTGGTGTGGTCCAAAGACGATGCAGTGTCGAGAGCCGTAGCTTCGTGGGTTAGTCGTAGCGCGAATAATCCCGGCGTCGGTGCGTACTCCATCTGTCTGGATGCCGATCAAACGGATACCCGTCTTATCGCCTCTCTCGATAATACTTCTCACGGAGCAGAGCTCCTGGGAATGAAGTCGGGAAGCACGGATAAGCAAGACCTTAAAGTGCTGAAAGATAATGCCGAAGGCCGTCTCTTCATTGTCAAAAAAGGTGTGATACAAAGAGCGCTGAAGACAGACGAAGCGTGGTCGCTCATTTCTTCCGGCACGGATCTATTAAAGGAACCGGCAGTTTTTGGCGCCTCTGCCCGATAAAGGACAAGGCTTTTGCTGCCCCCGTTTTCACTGAAACACCAGTTTCTGTAACATTTTAGAACCTCATCGGAGCCTTTCGGTGCTCCGGTGGGGCTTTCTTTTTCCTCTTGATGAGGAAGCTGCGTCACCGCCCTCCCTAAAAAATGGGAAAATGGTACAGACCGAGAAGAGTGCGAGATACAGACCGGGGAGAGAAGATAGTACAGACCAAGGGGGAAGCCCGGTACGGACCGAAATTTTTTCGGCGCAAGAAAGGTTCCTTTACTCCAGACTGAATAGGGAAGAGACGGTGTCTCGAAGAATGACGGTCGTGGCGAGCCCGTCTCCGGATTCTTCCCCGGGCGAAAGCCCTTCACAAGCGAGACGATACGCGGAGATACCGTTTGCCTTCAAGTGACCGGAAAAGTGCTCTATGGCAAGTCCCGGGGTGTTGTTATTGCCGGAGAGGTGGCAGAGGGCGACGAACTTGAGCCCGGGGTGCATCTCTTCGCAAATCGTCTCTCCCGCTCTCCTATTGCTGAGATGTCCGGCGCCCCCTCTGATGCGCTCTTTCAGCTGATAGGCGTAAGTGCCTGTGCGGAGCATCTCTTCGTCGTAGTTGCTCTCGAAGACGAGGTAATTGCTCTCCCTGATGGCTTGCCGAACCCTATCCGTCACTTGACCGATGTCCGTGATGAGGGAAAATGTACCCGCCTCCGCTTTTATGCTGAAGCCGACGTTTCGGGTTGCGTCGTGGGGAACGTCGAAAGCGGTGACGTCAAACCGACCGATCCCGAACGGGGTGTCTGCCTCGATCTCCCTCAGGTAGGCCGTCAGGTCGTATTTGCTTGATAAGGACCACCGCCTCAGAGTCTCCGATACCTCTCTCGTGGTGTAAATAGGCACGCCGAGTCGGTGTGCGATGCGGGCGGCACCCCTGATGTGGTCGCCGTGGTCGTGCGTGATGAGGATGCCCATTGGTTTGATGGGACTGTCCTTGAGGATAAGGGCGCGCTTGAGGAACGTCCTTATACCGATGCCGGCATCCAAGATGAGTGCTTCGCCCCCGCTGATAAGGAGCGAGCAGTTGCCGCTGCTTCCACTCCCGAGGCTCTGGAAGTAGAAGCGGGGTGTCGTCTCGCTTTGGGCGAAAAGAGTGCCGGAGAAGGGGCTTTCGGTCAGGGTTCGGATGGGGTGGGCGTTTGGCGTCATTCGGAGATTTCCCCCCTTATATTGGCCTGCATCAGTTCTTTTACCCGGTCAAAAGAGAGATCCGGATTCCCTAAGAGGTGCATCAGCTTGGTGAGTGCCGCTTCGGTCGTAAGATCGTGACCGCTGATGACGCCGGCCTCTTTGAGCGTGCGGCCTGTGGTGTACCGATCCATATTAACGGATCCCACAAGGCACTGAGTGACATTGACGATGATGATACCCTTTTGGACGGCCGAGCGGATGGCGCCCAAGAACTCGGGTCCCAGAGGCGCATTGCCGCTTCCGAAGGTCTGCATCACTACCGCTTTAAGTCCCGGAGTGGAAAAAGTACTCTCCAGTACCGAAGTCGGCATGCCGGGGAAGATGGTCAGCACCATCACGTTAGGGTCGAGGTCGGTGTGTATCTCCGGCAGCCCGTCTTCGGTCGCCGTACCCCTTAGGAGGACTTTTTCGTCATAATGGATGTTGATGCCGGCAGTGGCCAAGGGGGCGCAATTTGGGGAGAGGAAAGCGTTGAAGAGGTCTGCACTCGACTTGGTCGTCCTATTGCCCCGGAGAAGTTTGTTATTGAAGAAAACAGCCACCTCAGTCACCATAGGCGCTCCGTCTGCCCTCTTGGCTGCCGCTATTTCGATGGACGTAAGGAGGTTTTCTTTGCCGTCTGTGCGGATGACCCCGATGGGCAGCTGGGAGCCTGTGAGCAGTACCGGTTTGCCGAGGTGCGGCATCATAAAGCTCAAAGCCGATGCCGTGTAGGCCATCGTGTCCGTGCCGTGCAGGACGACGAAGCCGTCGTACCCGGTGTAATTTTTGCGGATGACTTCCGCTATCTTGATCCACCCCTCCGGTCCCATATCGCTCGAGTCGATGACGGGATCAAAGGAGTAGGTGTCTACTCTGTAGTCAAATCTCTTTATCTCGGGGAGGTGTGCTTCTATGTACTGAAAGTCGATGGCTTCCAAAGCCCCTGTCTCGGGGTTTTCGATCATGCCGATGGTGCCTCCCGTATATATAAGGAGGATGGCAGTGGAGGAAGCGGTATTTGTAGTAGGTGCCAAAGCGTATGACGGATAAGGATTGATGGTGTGGCTGTGGGCAGTGTCCGTGGGTCTCGGAAACCTCGGGGAGATGCCTTTTCATCCCCAAAGTTACCGCTTTTTCGGCTATTATAGGTCATACGGTTTCGATCCGTGTCTCGACCTTTTTTTGCTCCGTTTCTCGTCCGCTCTTTGGTCTGTACCTCGTTTCCTTTTTGGCCTGTACCTCTTTTTACAGCGGTTTCTCATCGTAAAAATAAAAGCACGGTCGCTTTCGGTGAAGCAACCGTGGCCTAATATTTTTGGGGGATGAAGAGCCGCCTCTTTAGCGCTCGTTGGGGACAAGAAGCGGGTTTTTGAGGATGATTTTTCGGGGGATGGGTAGGACGAGACGCGGGTCGCCCGGGGTAATCGTCCAAGTCTTTCCGTCAAGCGTGCGCGTGAATGTGACGGCGTTTTCCGGGGCTTTGGCCAGACGCTTGAGGTCGATGAGGCGGAAGAGGCCCACTTCTGCGAACTCCCTTCTGCGCTCTGCAAGAACCCACTTCAGGATTTGGGACTTGTCTGAGGAGGCAAGCGGCGTGTACTTGATGAGCCTGTTTTTCCTCAGCGTGTTGAGCCGATCAAGTGCCCTCTGCGGGTCTCCCACTCTTGCCTCGCACTCGGCAGCGATTAGGTAGATCTCGGGGGTGGTCACGCCGAGGTTGATCTGCCAGCCGGGCATATAGAGGGGCTCGGGAGAGGTGTAATAGATCTGAGAACTGTGGTCGAAGATGTGCTGCCAACGGAGGTCGTTTTCTTTGTCAAAGATGCTCTCCAGGGATTGAGAGGGGAAGACACAGTACGTGTTACCGAACGAATAGGGTGCGGTCCGGGCGTAAATCGACTCGGGGTTGTCTCTGGGGACCGGCATATTGACCATATTCAGTCCCAGTTTCTCGGGATTCACAACCAAGGTGTTGTAATTGAGAAGGGCAGAGGACAGCTTAAGTGCTTCATCGGCATTCTTGAGCGCCTTGGCATAGTCTCCCATATACAGGTATGCCCGGGCGAGAAGTCCGTATGCCGCGGGCTTAGATGCCCTAAAGGGGTTGAGTATCGGTTTAACGGGAAGTGAGGGTATCGCTTTGTCGAGGTCGGAGAGGATGAGGTCGTAGACTTCCTGTACCGTGGCGCGGGCTTTGGGTGCCTGGGTGGCAAGAGCCTCTGTGATGAGCGGGACGGCGAGGTCGCTTCCGGCTGTGGCGGGGTCATAGTTTTTGCCGTAGCCGTTCACGAGATAGAGGTACTCCATAGCCCTGCCGACAAGCGCTTCCGCACGGATGGACTTGCCTTTTTCGGAGAGGTCGGAAGCTCCGTCTGCCCAGTTGATGATGGTATTGTAGTAATAGAGCCTCTGATACGAATAGTCCCATAGCGGATCCGCATCGGAGTCTGCAAAGATGTCCTTTTGGAAAGAATACGCGTTCCTTCTGTATGGCTCAGATCCATTGAAGCCCTGCAGGATCATATTGTCGGACGTCAGCGGCAGATAAGCATCGTCGGTGAGGAAAGCGGGATAGCTCTCGCCCGCTTTGAGGAGCTGAGCGTAGTTGAGCATATACTCGAAGTCTTTGTCGCTTTCCGGAATAAGCGAGCCCTTGGGCTTGATGCCGAGGAAGTCGCTGCAGCCGGAGAGCAGCAGGGCGAGTGTAAGCGGAAGAAGGTATGTCTTTTTCATAAAACTTGTGTCTGATGGATGCGATGATTAGAAACCGACCGAGAGCCCTACGGAGAACACTCGAGAAGGCGTGTACACATAACCATAGGCGCCATAGAGCGCGTTACCCATATTCGAGTAGTTATCAGGGTTGACTCCGAGCTTATTCAGACCCACGGTGAGGAGATTCTGCCCTTGGAGCGTGACACGGACACTCTCTGCGTGAAGAGCCTTGAGCCAATCAGAGGGAAGTGCGTACGTGAGCGTGAGGTCGCGGAGCTTGAGGACATCGCCACGGAGGACAGAGGTGTCCGTGTTCTGCCAAGCTTGGTTGTCTTTGGGGTATATGCTTACTCCGGTGTATGCCGGTGCGGTAGACGGGTCTTTTTCGTCACCGGGTTTCTTCCATACGTTGAGGTGCTCGACGGACAGATTCGATAGGGACGGGGTGCTGAGGTACGTGGGGACTACGTTTCGGAAGATATGACCTCCCGCGTAGGTGAGCATAAAGGAGAGGGAGAGACCTTTGTAAGAGAAAAGGTTCGTGAACGCCGCATTCGTGGTGGGCACCGTGGTACCGGAGTAGACGAGGTCGTCTATCGTCATACCGTAGGAAATGACTTTACCCTCTTTGTCGTAAAACCGGGGCAGACCGTCCTCCGCACTCAGGCCTGCACCGCGGTAGCTGTAGAGACTGTTGGCGGGCATGCCTGCGACATTGACGGGTCTGCGGGACCGGTCAAAAGCACTCGCGGTATCGTCTTCCACGTCGAGGAGCTTATTGGCGTTGTAGGAGACGATGAGGGACGGACTCCAAGAGAAACCGTTCCAATCGAAATTGCCATACAAGCCCACTTCCACACCTCGGTTTCTGAGAGAGCCGTAGTTCAGTAGCTGTGAGTCGAATCCGTTGGTCGGGTCTATCTGACGGAAAGCAAGGAGGTCTGTCGTCTTTTTGTAATAGAAGTCAATCGAGCCGTAGACCTTATTGCGGAAGATGCCGAAGTCGACTCCCACGTTCGTCGTGGCCGTCTTTTCCCATCTCAGCGTAGGGTTGGGCGGGTTCTTTATCTCGGAGCCGAAGTCGCCGATGAGCCCGTTGAATTTCGGCGCGTAGAGGGTCAAGAAAGGTCCCGCATTCTTAGGGACGTTCCCGCCGATGCCGTACGTAAGCCGGAGCGTGAGCTTGGAGAGCCAGCTTTTGGCGCTCTCCATGAACTCTTCTTTTCCGAGGTGCCAGCTGCCGCCGAGAGACCACAGGGGACGGTACTGGAACTTGGGATCGGTGCCGAAAAGGTTCGACTGATCGATGCGGATGGATCCGGTCACATCGTACTTCGAGAGGTACGAGTAGGAGGCGTTGGCATAGAGGGAGACGAAGCGGTCTTCCACTTCGGCGAGGTAGTTATTTTGGGTGTATTCCCAAGAGAAGAACCCTTCCCGGGATTCTGTTCCATCAAGGTAATTGAGGTCGTCGGCATTGATGGTCTTGTGTCCGAGGCTCGTATCGTCGTACCCCATAAAGTACTGGTACTGGGAGGTGTACTTTACGCCTCTGGCTTCGGCGCCGGCAAGGGCGGTGACATAGTGGTCGTCCGTGTCGAGTCGGTAGTTCACTTGAGCTCTGACGGTATACGCGCTCATATTGTCTCTACCCTGACTCATCTGACCGCCGAGGGGGACGTTGTACGTGATTTCTCCCGTCTCGCGGTCGATGGTGGCGGCGTTATTGATCATATTCTTGGCACGCCATGAGTCTTGCGTATAGAGGTCTTTGGTCTTATTGTATCCCCATTCGCCCTGGTAACGCAGCTCGAGGTCTAAGCCGTGGGTGAGGTCGAAGTTGAGTCCGATATTTGCCCGGTAGTTGGCTCCGGTGAAAAGTCGGGTCTCTTTCCCTGCGTTTGATACGGGACTGTAGAACTCATCGAGGAGCCCTTCATCTTGCAATCTCTTCAGCTCAAAGAGGGACTTATTGTCCAATGCCACGTAGGTGGGGTCGCCCGTCGCCGGGTCTCTGAGTGGTTGGAAGGAGGGCATCCGCCCCAGCATCGTCTCGAGTGTGGAGACGCCCAAGTCGTCGGTAAGGGTATCAAACTGCCCGTAGAGACCGGCGTCGGCTTTGAACCAATCGAAGAACTTGATGTTGTTGCGAAGCGAAAAGCCGAGGTTATGGGCGTTTTGGAAGCGGTCATTGGGTGCATCCTTTTCGTAGTCGATGCTGGCCACGTAGCCGTATCTATCCCCGCCTCCGGAGATGGAGAGGGTGTGCTGTTGGTTAAAACCCGGTCGGTAATAGAAGTCTGCCAGTTCCTTTTGGTTATTGTATGCCGAGAGTCGGTCGATTTCTTTGTCCAAATCCGCTTCGGTCACCTTCTTGTCTCTGTACTTGAGGAGCATCAGACCGAAAGGATTGAGGTAGTTCCTCGGGTCGATCTTATCGGAGGGCGAGAGGTCAAACTGCACACCGTACTTATTGAGCTCAAGCATCTCTCTTGTCCCCATCAAGTGGAGGTCGTTGATGTTGGGTTTGGTAGAGAAAGTGAGGTTTCCCTGGTAAGCCACGTGTGTCTTTTGGTTCTTGCCGCCCTCGAGTGTACGGATGACGATGACGCCGTTGGCGGCTCGTGCCCCGTAGATGGATGCGGCGGCCGCGTCTTTGAGCACGGTCACGTCTTGGATGAGGGCGGGGTTGAGGTCGGTGAGTTTGCCCTCATAAGGCATTCCGTCCACCACGAGCAGAGGTGAGGTGACTCCCTGCAGGGTACTCTGACCGCGGATGGCAAGGTCTCCGGTTTTGTTGATGACGAGCCCCGGGACTTTCCCCTCCAGTTGGGGCAAAAGGTTGTTGGCTACTTTGGCTTTCAGATTGTCTCCGTCGAGCATCGCGAAGGATCCCGTGGCGCGCTCTTTGGAGATGGTCTGATAGCCGGTCACAACCACCTCGTCGAGCAGTTCGACGTCGTCCTCCATAACTACATTCACGGGAGCTGTGTTTTCCGAAAACTTCACCGTGACCTCTTTTTCTTTCATCCCGATGAAGGAAAAAACGAGAGTCCCCTGAGTCATGCTTTGGGGTATGGCCAGTTTGAACGTCCCGTCCGCGCCGGTCATGGTTCCGAGGTTGGTCTCCTTGAGACGGACAGTGACACCGGGGAGAGGCAGTCCAGAGACATCTTTTACGGTGCCGGATGCAGTCAGCCGGTTTTGGGTAGAGGAGGCAAAGCCTGTCCCCGGCGCGGTTCCGGCGAAAACGGGTGTCCCGTACCCGAAGCCCGCCATTCCGGAGACGGAGAGGACGAGGCTCCCTATTGCCAAGGTTGTGAGGATCGATTTCATGCGGTATATAGTTTGGTGATCTGGTAAGTAGTCTTTTTATTGAGGGGATCAAGCGACAGCCAAAGCAAAAGCAGTGACTGCATAGAGTGCCCCGAGGCTTCTCGTGTAGGCCGCGAGCCACTTGTAAGTTACGCCCAAGTGCTTCCTGATCGGCTCTCCGGCGATGAGCGCCAAGAGCCCAAAGCCGAAAGGAACTGCCCAGATGAACTTGCTGCCGCCCTGTCCCGTGGCGGCATAGGCAGCGAATGTAAGAGCGACATAGAGTAGCAACGCGGCGATGGGAATGCCTTTGAGCAAAAAGTAAGTTCTCCTGGAGTGCGTCATTAAGTTGTGGACTTGTAAAATAATTTTGAAAAGCTTCTAAATTTACCATTTTTCTTTCGTTCTGTGTAATTTTTTCGTAACCCTTCGTGCAGTCGGCGGCGGTGGCTCCTTTTGGGACGCGTACTTACGAGGCAGAGCCCTTTGCTGATGAGGGCTGCGCAGGGGGCTCGTTCTGTGTCCCGGCTCCGTATCTGCACGGGCAAAAAAGGGGTACAGACCGAAATGTTTTTCCCGGCCTGTGCCATTTCGATAAAAGACACGGGCCGGGAAAAACATTTCGGTCTGTACCCCTCCAAGTCCCTGCCGTAATCGCTAAAGAAGGGGATGACCACTTCCCTCCCTATTTCGCCCAATGCCGCCCTCCTCCGTATGCTCCTTCCCATAGTTCGCTTTTCTTTTTGTGCTGCCAAAAGTAGGAATCAGACTTTTTGGGGAGAGGGTGCTGAGGTGAGAGCGGTTGCCGCGTCAGTCGTGTCTCGGAAAAGGGTATCTTTGCGTTCGGATGCTTTTGGAGGAGTCTCGTGTTGCTTTTCAAGTGCGTTTTCTCTCCATAATCCCGGGGAAGTTTTCCACTTTTCCCTTTTGTGTTACCCCATAATTATATATACGTAAGACCGAATGTTTCCCAAGAAATACTTTCTGCTCAAATCCTCTATACTTTGCTCACTTCTCTCTGTCGTCCCGATGCGCTCCGTCGCCCAAGAAGCGGCTACGGTTCCCGTCCGGACTACGCTTGAGAGAGACAGCGTGGTCGCTGCGAAAGCGAACCATTATGCCGACTCGGTCCTTATGACCCTTTCGAACGGGGAGAAGTTGGCTCAGCTGATTATGCCTATGGTTTATCCCAAGCGGGATGCCGACAATCTCCGTCAGTGGGACAGGATGGTAAAGGAAGCCCGCTTTGGCGGCGTCTTGTGGCAAAAAGGGAAACCGGAAGATGTCTACTACCTTACCAACCGGATGCTCGAGTGGGCGGAAGTGCCTATGTTGACGGCTATGGACGGCGAGTGGGGTCTGTCGATGCGTCTGTCCGGCACCATCGGCTGGCCGCGAAACATCGTACTCGGGGCTGCGGATGACGAAGTCCTCGCTTACCGCTACGGAAGAGCCACGGCTCAAGAAGCCAAGAGACTGGGCATCAGAGTGAACTTCGCTCCCGTCATTGACGTGAATAATAATCCGAATAACCCCGTCATCGGGACACGGGCCTACGGAAGTGATCCGGATCTCGTGGCACGACTCGGCATAGCTTATGCGCGCGGTCTTGAGCGGGAAAAAGTCCTCTCGACAGCAAAGCATTTCCCGGGTCATGGCGATACAGACAAAGACTCTCACAAAACGCTTCCCGTCATCAGCAAAAGCCGCAAAGAGCTTGAGGACTTGGAGCTGCGCCCCTTCCGTGAGTATGTGACGGCGGGACTTGGCGGCGTGATGGTCGGACACCTGACGATTCCCGCCCTCGGTACGGGATCCTCCCGCGCATCCAGTGCCAGCCCCGAAGTGGTTACCGACCTTCTGCAGAAAGATCTCGGTTTCACAGGGCTTATTTTTACCGACGGCTTGAGCATGCAGGGCATAGTGGCCGGCGCCGGATCCGGAAGGGTAGGGGTGGAAGTTTTCAAGGCAGGCAGCGACATCCTGCTGGCACCGAGTGATCCTTTCGGGATGCTCAGAGAGCTGGAGGCTGCGCTCAAGAGTGGCGAAATCCAACAGTCCGAAGTCGATCGCCGCGTGCATAAAGTACTTAAGTACAAATACCTTCTTGAGCTTGCCAGACCGGACTTCCTGTCCGGAAAGAACCTCAATAGGGATCTGAATAACCAAGAGGGTGAGGCTCTGATGAGGGAGATCTACGCGAAAGCGATGACTTTGGTGAAGAATGAAGACGGAGTTCTTCCCCTCAAGACGGCAGGCGCCGCTTTCCTGCGCTACGGCTCTACTCTGGCCGGTGCCATTACGGGGCAGATGAGTGACGGCATCTCCATCACCAATATGGGATCTGGTACATCGAGCGCCGAGCAGCAACGTGTCCTCGGTCGATACGGGAATGGACAGACCGTTATTGTGGCGGTGACCGGTGCGTCCGTACAGCCGGATCTCGCCGCCTTTTCTAAGCTTGCCAAAAGATCCAAGCTCGTCCTTGTCTTTATGACCACTCCTTACGCTTCGCTCAAGTTTGGCGAAGTGCTCGGAGAGGCTGCCGCCGTGGCTTACGGATACGACAGTTCGATAACGGCTCAGCGGGCTATGGGGGCAGCTCTGACCGGAGCAGTGCCTTTCCCGGGGCGGCTTCCGGTGGAATTGGCTCCTTACTTTCCTTTCGGTTCGAAGGTGGAGTAAATAAATAAGAAACGCCGCGCCCGGAGATTTCCAAGCGCGGCGTTTCTTTTCGGAGAGGTACCTGGCGGAATCGAACCGCCGTAAACGGATTTGCAGTCCGGTGCATAGCCACTTTGCTAAGGTACCGAGGTGTGACCTTCTCGTTAAGGTTCGACAAAGGTACCAAGAATTTTCTGCTCCACCAAATGAGGTGTGTCCCGCCGGATCTCGCACTGCTTCGCGTTCAAGTCCGGTGCTCTTTTGCGTCACTTGGCGGTTAAATAAATCCTTTTCAGAGGCGGTTCCGAGATACAGACCGAGGAGATCGTCTTGGTCTGTATCTTTTTTCTTTCTCATACAGACCGGGGAGATCGTCCCGGTACGTACCAAAAGTTAGTCCCGTATCCGTTAAGGAGGTGGTTTGATGCAGACTTTGCCATTCGGAGAGAAATGGGTATCTTTGCGAGCCAGATTATTATCAAGATTGTACAGAGATGCTTGCGGCATAAGGAGCGCACCCCCTCTCACTGTACTCGGGACGGCAAGGAGTTAATCCGGGCTTCGGGCTTTCCAGCAGACGAGGAAAAGAGGGTCAGAGATTTGATTAGCACCAAAGGTAAGTTGGCTCCCATTTTGAAGCAAAAGCTCGTGTCTCAGTATGTGCTTGTATGTGACATAATTAATTAAAAGTAACATCCCCCTAACAAAAAGAAAATGGATACTTTAAGCTATAAGACCATTTCTGCAAATAAGGCAACCGTAACCAAAGAGTGGGTGGTAGTAGATGCTACCGGTCAGTCGATGGGACGTCTTTGCAGCCAGATCGCGATGATGCTGCGCGGCAAGAATAAGCCCAACTTTACGCCTCACGTGGATTGCGGTGACAATGTCATCGTCATTAACGCAGAGAAGGCGGTCCTCTCCGGTGACAAGATGACCGAGAGAGAATACACCCGCTTCTCCGGCTATCCCGGCGGTCTCAAAACTTTCAGCCCCAAGGACGTGATCGAAAAACGCGGCTACGCCGAGCTTTTCCGTCGCTCCGTTAAAGGCATGCTTCCCAAGAATCGTCTTGGAGACAAGTTGATCAATAACCTCTATGTCTACGAAGGCCCCGAGCACAAGCATGAAGCTCAGCAACCCCGCCTCGTTGAAGTAAAGACTAAGTAAAAGTAAAGAGACACTATGGAAGTAATCAATGCACTTGGTAGAAGAAAAGCTGCTGTCGCTCGCGTTTACGTGAAGGAAGGCACCGGCAAAATCACTATCAATAAGAAAGACATCAACGACTTCTTCCCCAACCCCCTGCTTCAGTATGTAGTGCGTCAGCCGCTCGCTAAGCTTCAGGTGGAAGATCGCTACGACATCAACATCAATGTGGATGGCGGTGGTTATACGGGACAGAGCGAAGCAATCCGCCTCGGTATCGCTCGTGCGCTCGTGAAAATCAACCCCGAAGACAAGCCTGCCCTCCGTGCCGAAGGCTTTATGACCCGCGACCCGCGTGTCGTTGAGCGTAAGAAGCCCGGTCAGCCCAAGGCTCGTAAGAGATTCCAATTCTCCAAGCGCTAATATCCCGGTCGCTTCGAGTACTGTATCTCACGAGTATCGTTTAGCATCTAAACCTCTCGGATGGGGCTTCATAACCAACTGCCCCCTACCGAAAAAGCGTCCAAACGTGGACGCCGGGGTTGGGAGAGTGAACGGATCAAAGAAAGAAGACACTTTTCTTGCACTGCTTTTGACAAGAGTGCGTAAACGACAAATCCAGACAAACAGAAAATATTATGTCAAGAGTCACATTTGACGAACTCCTTGAAGCAGGCGCCCACTTCGGACACCTTACCCGCAAGTGGAACCCTGCAATGGCTCCCTATATCTTTATGGAGCGCAACGGCATCCATATCATCGACCTCCACAAAACGGTTGCCAAGATCGATGAAGCTGCCGAAGCCCTCAAAACTCTGGCCGCAGAGGGCAAAACCATCCTCTTCGTAGGGACAAAGCAGCAGGCTCAGGAGAGCATCGCCGAGCTTGCCAAAGACGCCCAGATGCCCTACGTGGTAGAGCGTTGGCCGGGTGGTATGTTGACCAACTTCCCGACGATTCGTAAGACCGTCAATAAGATGGGCAACATCGACAGGATGATGTCTGACGGTACTTTCGAAAACCTCTCCAAGAGAGAAAAGCTCCAGATTACGCGTCAGAGAGAAAAGCTCGAACTCAACTTCGGCTCCATCGCCAATATGAAGTCGCTTCCCCAAGCTGTCTTCGTAGTGGACGTGATGAAAGAACACATCGCGGTGAAAGAAGCTCAGCGTCTCGGAATCCCCGTCTTTGCCATCGTGGACACCAACTCCAGTCCCAAAGGCATCGACTACGTGATTCCCGCAAATGACGCATCCGTTGACGGCGTGAGAATCATCCTCACCGCAGTATGCGACGCCATCAAGGAAGGTCTCCAGGAACGTAAGATCCAGAAGCAGGACGAAGACAAGGATATCGAAAACGGCGAAGAGGGTGGCGAAAACACCGGACGTCGTCGCAGAGGTGCCCGCCAGCGTATCCGCCGTGCTTCCGACAGCGAAGAAATCTCTTCTGCAGATGAAGCTGCGGCTGCCGAGTCCGTTAGTGAAGAGCTGGTTTCCGAGACTAAAGAAGCCGCTGCCGAAGAATAAGCCTTTCGGGCTGCTGAACTTATCCGGCAAAGGGAGTGAGCGATGCTCCCTCCCTTTGTCTCTTATAGGGCTTAGGCGATACATTTACCGCCTAATGCCGAACACTCCGAACATTTATTACTTAAATCCTCATAAAGAAGATACTACACTATGGCTATCTCCATGGAAGACATCAAGGCCCTGCGCACCCTCACCGGCGCGGGTATGATGGACGTAAAAAAAGCACTCGAAGAAGCTAACGGCGATCACGAGAAAGCAGTCGAACTGATCCGCAAACGCGGTCTCGCCATTGCTGCAAAGCGCTCCGAACGCGCAGCCGAGCAAGGCTGTGTGCTCGCCGGTGCTGTCGACGGCTTCGCGGCTATCGTCGCAGTTAACTGCGAAACGGACTTCGTGGCCAAAAATGCCGACTTTGTGGCAATGACCCAAAGCATCCTTGACCTCGCTCTCGCTAAGAAGGTCGCTAACAAGGAGGCTCTCCTTGCAGAAAAGCTGTCTACCGGCGAAACTGTGGAAGAAATCATCAGCCTCCGCTCCGGCGTGACGGGTGAGAAGATGGAACTCGGTGCCTACGAAATCGTCGAAGCTCCTGCCGTGACGCTCTATATGCACCCCGGTAATATGCTCGCTGCCATTGTCGGTTTCAACGAAAAGCCTTCCGAAGAGATGGGCAAGGAAATCGCTATGCAGGTTGCTTCCATGAACCCCGTCTCGGTAGACGAAAGCGGTGTACCCGAAGAGATCAAGACAAGAGAGCTCGAGATCGCCAAGGACAAAGCGCGTCAGGCAGGTAAGCCCGAGAATCTTCTGGATCGTATCGCAGAGGGCTCCCTCAATAAGTTCTACGAAGAGTTCACGCTTCTGAAGCAGGCTTCCATCCTCGACGGCAAGAAGAGTGTGGCAGAGGTGCTTAAGGGCGAAAGCAAGACCCTCACCGTTACCGCTTTCAAGCGCGTTAACCTTAACCAAGATTAAGCCTCGATTTCCTTTTCCGTAAAGGAAGAGACTTCCTCTTAGATTTACGCCGCAGATAGTTGTCTCCTCAAGGGCATATGTCTGCGGCGTCTTTTGTCTTAATCCCCTTGCATTTCGGTCTGTGTCTCGCTTGCTCGAGACACAGACCGAAATCTTTGCCTCAGTACGGGCAAAAAAGTTTTTTTGGTCTGTAGGTCTTAAATTGCCTATATGCGGCTCGAAACCTTTCTTCGGAGAATATGGGAAAAGTGGGGATTTCTGTCCGGGTGATCTGTGCACTTTGGGTTTGTCCGATGGGATGGAGGAAGCGAAATCTTGGCAAAACTTTATCCGATAGTGATAATTTTGTATCTTTAACAAATGCCGAATCGCCTGGTGAACTTTCTGTCCCCTAACGTGTTACATTTTTGTTTCTACCCCTAAGGTGTGATTCACAGCCGGTTAGGGCTAATGCCTTGTACCTTACGCACATCGACAAAAACAAGAGTGAACGCATTTTTTTCTTTCACTTTGTTTGGGAACCTTTGCAACACGGACAGGCGAAAGATTGCTCCTTTGATTGGGTTCCGGATTTACGGAGCCCTTTTCTTACCCCCTCTTCGGTCCGGCTTACGACGTAGTTAAGGCCGTTTCCTTTCCGGCTCGCATAGCGAAGTCTCTTAGAGGAACGGCTCATAAAAAGGTAAAAGCGCCAAAACGCTTTCATTAAAGAGTAGATTGACAGTATGACATCACCATTATCCACGAAGTGGAATACGTTCCTTGAGGTGGTACAGAGTTACCTGCCACGGGAGGGAGAGGACTACCAGAAATGGTTTGCCCCCATTATGCCTATTGCTTGGGAAAATAACATCCTTACGATACGCGTACCCTCTTCCGATGTCTACAAGACCATAGAGCAGACCTACTTGGATGTGCTCTCCAATGGTCTGGTCAAAGCTTTTGGGCGAGATATTCAGCTCAAGTACCAGGTTCCTTCGCCGGAGCAAAAGCGCCTAAGCGCGTCCCGAAAGAGAAGTACACAGGAAGAGGATAATGATGCGCCCGTCTTTCAGACCCACCTGGATTCGCGTCTCTCTCTCGATGCCTTTTTGCCGAGTGATTGCAACCGTCTGGCGTACGCGGCAGCGGGTGAGATCATAAGGGAGCCGGGGAAGAGCGCCTTTAACCCCCTCTTTGTGCACGGCGCATCGGGTGTCGGCAAGACCCACTTGATGCATGCCATCGGTAACCAGATAATGTCCGATAACCCCGACGCAAGGGTGGTGTATGTCCCCACTCAGACGTTCAAAAGGCAGTTCGTCACCGCTACGATTGTCGACAAGAATACGGATCATTTCTTCGGCTACTATCAGAATATAGACGTCCTTCTTCTTGACGACGTGCAAGAGCTGAGTGAGGCCGTGGCCACACAAAATGCCTTTTTCCAAATCTTCAATCACCTCAAACTCCTCGGGAAGCAGATCATCATCACCAGCGACCGTCCTCCTGTCGAGCTCAAGGGGATGGAGGATCGTCTCTTCACGCGCCTCAGGTGGGGACTGACCGTGGAGATCAACCGCCCGGATGTCCAGCTCCGCAAGCAGATATTGACGAAGAAGGTGGAGGAGGCCGGAATCAAGCTGCCGAAAGACGTCTTTGATTTCATCGTCAAACACACGCCGGATAATGTCCGCGATATTGAGGGCTCGCTCACTTCGCTGATGGCGCACTCGCTTTTCAGCAACCGGCCTCTGAATCTCGACCTTGCCAAAAAGGTGATGACACAGACGGTGGGTCTGGAGGAAAAGGAAGTGACGGTGTCGGATATCATCAAAGCGGTGACCGACTTCTATAACGTCTCCGCCGAAGACCTCGCCGGCCGCAAAAGGACCCGCATCGTCACCACGGCACGCCAATTGGTGATGTACTTGTCCAAGAAGTATACCGATACGCCTCTGAAGGTAATCGGTACGAGCCTCGGGAAGAGAGACCATTCTACGGTGATCTACGGGATCAAGAATATTGAGGATTTGCTCTCCATAGATCTCAAGCTCCAGAAGGATGTCTCCAAAATCACGGAGCGTTTGGGCTTCTGATACCTGCGCCTTACCGACTTCGACGCTAAGGTGATTGGGGCGGGGAGCGGCAGGGAAAAATGGTACGGACCTAAAAGGAAAGGGGAGTCCGATCAAAAATTTCTCGTAGGTCTGTACGGCGCTTCCGTCTCGGTACGTACCAAAATCAGCCCAATCTCTATACCACCCTGACCTCAAGCAAGGGTATGGGGGAGAAATTGCGTCGAAAGTCGGGGAAGCGGATTTTTGCGCCCAAATTCTCGGTACCTTTGTGTGAGAAATAACAAAAAGGTAAGCATGGAGATAAAAGAGATAGGGAAAGAGGGACTTGTCGAGCGCATAAGCAAGTTATTCGAAGAGGAGAATGGCGGAGCCCACGCGGCTTTTAGCGGTTACGGTACTGCATCATCCCTCGGAGGACGCGGGCTTTCGGCATCGGTGCTATTGATGGAGGGCGTTGATTTCGACCTCGTGTACTTCCCGCTCAATTATCTCGGCTTCAAGACCGTGACGTCCGCTGTGGCAGGTATTTACGGCAGCGGAGGGAAGCCGGTTCATCTCTCGCTTGTGCTGGGAGTCTCGCAGCGCTTCCAGGTCGAAGATGTCGAGTTTTTTATGCGGGGGGTGTCCGAAGCCTGCCATTTCTACGGCGTCAACTTGAGTTTCTTTGACCTCACTTCTTCGCTCACGGGATTTGCGATAAGTGCGACATCATTCGGTGAGAGCGCCTACAGTGCCGGGCAAAAGGCAAGTCCAGGCGAGCTCATTTGTGTCACCGGGGACCTCGGTGCCGCTTATATGGGTTTACAACTGATGGTGCGGGAGAAAAAAGCGTTTGACGCCACGATAGATTTCCACCCCGACTTCGGCGGTAGGGAGTATCTCCTGGAGAGACAGCTTAAGCCGGCGTTGCCGGTACCCGTTTTGAAGGCTCTCGGGGAAAGCCGGGTGCAGCTCTCTTTTTTGTCCGTGCTTAGATCCGGACTCTCGGATGCACTTGTCCGTATGTCCCGGGTCTCCGGAGTCGGCTGCCGTATTTACGAGAAATCGCTTCCCATCGACTTCCAGACCTTCCGTATGTCGGAGGATTTCGGACTTGACCCGTCACTTGCGGCCATGCACGGCGGTGAGGACTATCAGTTCCTTTTTACCGTCCCTTTGACCGACAAAGAGCGCATAGACGCATTGAGCGGAGTGACGGCCATAGGATTTACCACAGAGACCTCCGAAGGACTCTCCCTCGTGGGACGATCGGGCGGGACGACACCCATCCGCCCCGATAACTACGCAACGAAAGACTGAAAAATGAAACAATACTTAGACCTGCTCCGCTATACTTTGGAGCACGGCGTCAAGAAAGAAGATAGGACGGGCGTGGGGACACTCAGTTCCTTCGGTCACCAGATGCGGTATGACCTCTCTGACGGCTTCCCGCTTGTGACGACGAAGAAGCTGCACCTCAAAAGCATCATTTACGAGCTCCTGTGGTTCATAAAAGGGGACACGAACGTAAAGTATCTCCAAGACCACGGCGTACGCATCTGGAACGAATGGGCGGACGAGAATGGGGACTTGGGCCCGATCTACGGCGCACAGTGGCGCCACTGGATAGGCAAAGACGGCATCACGCACGACCAGCTTCAGGAGGCGGTGGATGCGGTCAAAAAGAATCCCGACAGCCGGCGCATCATCGTCAGCTCTTGGAACGTGGGTGAGATCGAAGAGATGCACCTGCCGCCCTGCCACACGCTCTTCCAATTTTACGTCGCTGACGGCAAGCTTTCCCTCCAACTCTACCAGCGCAGTGCGGACCTCTTCCTCGGAGTGCCTTTCAATATCGCAAGCTACGCGCTCCTCACGATGATGGTGGCGCAGGTGACCGGCTTGGAGCCGGGGACGTTTGTGCACACTACGGGGGACACGCACCTTTACCTCAATCACCTCGAGCAGGCCAGGCTCCAGCTCTCGCGCGAACCGAGACCTTTGCCTAAAATGATCCTCAACCCCGAGGTGAAGAATCTCGAAGACTTTGTATACGAAGATTTCAAGCTCGAGGGGTATGACCCTTGGCCCACGATAAAAGGAGAAGTAGCCGTATGAAAACGAGTGTGAGCATCATAGTCGCCATGACGCGCCGGAGAGCCATAGGCTTCAAAGGCGATATGCCGTGGAAGATGGAGATGAAAGCCGACCTCAAGCACTTTAAGGAGGTGACGATGGGACACCCCATAATTATGGGGCGAAAGACTTTCGAATCTTTTCCCAAGGGACCACTGCCCGGGCGGAAGAATATCGTCGTCACAAGAAACGCCGACTATAAGGCTCCGGACGGGGTCTCTGTCGTGTCTTCCATCGAGGACGCGCTACGGGAGGCGGAGGGAACGGGTGAGGTGTTTGTCATCGGCGGGGCTCAGATCTTCAGCCAGAGCCTGCACCTTGCGGACAAACTCTACATCACGATCGTGGAGGGCAACGATTTCCCGGGCGCAGATACGTTTTTCCCCGAAATTGATCCCGACCTCTGGACCTTACAAAGCAAAGAACACCACGGGGCCGACGAGAAGAACAAATACCCGTATTCATTCACCGTTTGGACAAGGAAATAAATTATGACGCTTTGGAATCTCTTTAAGACCGTGGTATGGTGGATCTTCGGCGGTCTGCCTGTGGCTTTCGGTTACGCCGTATCGGGTGCCATCTGGTGCTTGACGATCATAGGTATCCCTTTCGGGCTGCAGGCTTTTAAGCTCGCACTCGTGGCTCTGTTCCCTTTCGGATCGGAGATTTCGGACGCGAGAACGGGGGCCATAGGCTGTGTGGGTAATGTGATCTGGATCCTTTTCTTCGGGTGGGAGATAGCGCTTACCCACATCATCTTCGGGCTCTTGCTCTGTATCACGATTATCGGCATACCGTGGGGCAGGATGCACTTCCACATGGTAGGCATCTCTTTTGCTCCGTTTGGAAGGGACGTGAGGGTCCTCACCGATTGATGGGGAGCCTAAGACCTTTTGCTGCTCCGATAGGGGTTTTTGACTCCGGATATGGCGGTCTGACGATCCTCGAAGGTCTGTTGGAAGCCCTGCCGGAGTACGATTACCTTTACCTCGGGGATAATGCCCGATCTCCTTACGGACAGCACTCTTTTGAGACAATTTACCGGTACACCCGGCAGGCGGTGAATTATCTCTTCTCCAAAGGTTGCCCCCTGGTGCTCTTGGCGTGCAATACGGCCTCGGCGAGGGCTCTGAGGAGCATACAGCAGATCGACCTTCCGAAGAGCGAAGATCCCTCGCGCCGTGTCCTCGGCATCATCCGACCCACCGTCGAAGTCCTCGGGGAGGCTTCGCGCAATAAGCACGTAGGGCTTCTGGCCACCAAAGCGACCGTAGAGAGCAATACGTACGGCATTGAGGTATCGGAGTATTTCCCCGGGATCAAACTCTCCCAGCATCCCGCACCGATGTGGGTGCCTCTTGTGGAGCAGGGCGAGTATGTAGGTAATCCCGGGGTGGATTTCTTCGTGGAGCGGGAGGTAAAAACGCTCTTAGCCAAAGACCCCGAGATGGACACCATCCAGCTCGCCTGCACACACTACCCGCTGCTCTTGCCCGTAATCCGGAGATTCGTCCCCGACCACATCAAGATACTCGGGCAGAGCCGTATTATGAATAACGCGACACAAGACTATCTGAGACGTCACCCCGAGATGGAGGCGCGTCTCTCACGAGGTGGCGTGTGTCGATTACTTACCACAGAGAGCGACGCAAAGTTCGGCGAAATGGTCTCCCGCTTCGCCAAAAGTCCCCGTTTGTCACAGGCTCCGGTGGATCACATTGTTTTAGAGACCTCATTATGACATTCGAAGACCTCGGCCTCATTAAGCCCCTCCAGGAAGCTGTCAGGGATATGGACTTTTCGCACCCTATGCCGGTGCAGGAAGCCGTCATCCCTCTGCTTCTCGGCGAAAGAAAAGACATCATCGCGCTGGCTCAGACCGGCACCGGAAAGACGGCGGCTTTCGGGCTGCCCCTGATCCAAAATATCAACCCCGGAGAGAGCTTCCCTCAGGCGCTGATCCTCTCTCCCACCCGTGAGCTCTGTGTCCAGATCTCGCGTGACCTCATTCAGTACGCCAAGTACATCCCTGAGGTGATGATCACCTCCGTGTACGGCGGGGCGAACATAGAGGAGCAGATTCGTAAGATCCAAAAAGGCACCCATATCCTCGTAGCCACACCGGGACGTCTCTTGGATCTGATGCGCCGGGGTGCTGTAAAGCTCTCGACGGTTACGGAGGTCGTCCTCGATGAGGCGGACCAAATGCTCGATATGGGCTTCCAGGAGGACCTCGAGGCGATCCTGTCCGAAGTACCGTCCGAGAGGCATCTGATGCTTTTCTCGGCCACGATGCCTAAGGAGATTAAGTCGATCTCGGAGCAATATCTTCACGACCCGGAGGAGGTCACGATAGGGAACCGCAATTCCACGAACGAGAATATCCGGCACCAGTACTTCCTCGTCCCCGCCAAGGACAAATACCTTGCCCTGAAGCGCATCTGCGACTACTATCCCGACATCTACGGTATCATCTTCTGCCGCACCCGTAAGGACACCCAGGAGGTCGCCGATCTATTGATCCAAGACGGATATAACGCTGACGCGCTCCACGGGGACTTGAGCCAGTCGCAGCGGGAGTATGTGATGCAAAAGTTCCGTCACAGGGGCATACAGCTCCTTGTCGCTACCGATGTGGCGGCAAGAGGGCTTGATGTCCAAAACCTCACCCACGTCATCCACTATACCCTGCCGGAAGACGCCGAGATCTACACGCACCGCAGCGGGCGCACGGCGAGGGCGGGGAAGAGCGGTCTTTCGATAGCCATCTGCCACGTGCGGGAGCAATCGCGTCTCCGTCTTGTCGAAAAGACTGCGGGGATCGAATTCGAGTACCGCAAGCTGCCCACCGGAGCCGAGATCTGCGAGAAGCAGATCTTCAAGATGGTCGACGAGATCGAGAATACCGTCCCCGTGGAGACGGTCATCGCCCCGCTCTTGTCCGTCGTATCCAAGAGGCTTTCGTGGCTGGATCGGGAGGAGCTTCTGTCCCGCTTCCTTTACACTCAGATGTCCGAGCTCCTCCATTACTACGAGCGGGCGATGCCCATTGAGGAGATCAGTCCCAGGCAGAAGAGGGAAAAGACCGAGCGCCACAAGGGTGGGGCAGACGGCTTCGCCCGGCTGCAAATCAACTTTGGCCGAAAAGACCGCATCTACCCCAATACCCTCATCGAGATTCTCAATCGCTCCCTCGGTCACTTCGTAGAGGTCGGCAAGATCGTCATACAAGACCGGCGCACGGTTTTCGGGGTAAAGCCGGAGGACGCGGAGGAAGTCATTGACGCACTCGGCGCGTACGACATCAATGGGCAAAAGGTGACGGTGAAGCAGGTTCGGGATGACGAGGTTGTCGTCGAGGACTTCTCCAAGAAAGGACACAAAGGGGCGAAGAGACCCGACCGCAAAGGGCGCGAGAAGCCCCGTCGGAAAGGAAGGTTTTAGCTTCTGACCTACGAAATCCGGTCCCCTCTGTCCTAATTTCCGCTCCGAACGCGCGAGGTACTCCCTTAGCGTCTGATGAGACTCAGTGTGTGAGCCCTGAGGCGTGCCGCGATCTCGGAGAGGGAGGACTCGCCCTCGAAGTCTTTGCCCGTGAGCGGCTCTCCTATCGTGACGTGGATCACCTGCCCTTTTTTATTCAAAATCTCGGCCGGCAGTCTGAGCCCGTGGAGGGTGTCGGCTAAGGTCTGGAGGATGTAGAAGGGAATCGAGTTACGCCCCGAAAAGGCCACGGGGTACACCGGCACCTGCAAGGCTCTGAAGATTCGCATTGAGCTTTCCGACCAACTTCTCTCGATGGGCTTCCCTTTTCCGACGTGGTACTTGGACACAGTCCCGGAGGGAAAGAACCCCACGGGGTGTCCTCCTTTTACCTGTCGGGCGACTTCGAGGAGGGCGGGGACGTTTCTCCGGGCTTCGTGGTCCAAGGAGCGGGACGGGCTTACGGAGATCCAGCTCTCGCGGAGCGGTTGGATGCGGTCCAGGATGTCGTTGACGACGACTTTGAAGTCCTTGCGGACTGCGCCTATTATCGAGACGAGCAGAAGACCGTCCAGCCCGCCGAAAGGGTGGTTGCTTACGGTGATGAAGCTCTCTTCCTCCGCCATACGTCTCAAGTTGGCTTCTCCCGCGATATCGTAATGTATCTGCACGGCGGGATCTTCGAGTACCGCCGAAGCGAAGTCTGCTCCGCTGAGTGCGCCGTGTCGGCGGACGAGGCTATTGATTTCCTCTATCCCAAGGGCTTCGAGAATCCACTTGCCCGCGCGTCTTCCCCACTTGTGTCCGAAGAAATCGCAATGCAGGAGCTCCGGCAGCTCCGAGACATCTATCACATTCCGGGTCTCTTCCATCAAAAGAATGCGTTAAGGGTACGGATGAGCTGCGGCACTTCGCCAAGGCTCTTTACCTCATATATCGGCTTGAGAAACTCACTCTCTTTTTTTGCTTTTTCTCCGTCCGGATTGTACCAGACGGCCGGGATGTTGGCTGCGAGTGCGCCCTCAATGTCTGCAGCCCAACTGTCCCCCACCATTATGGACTCTGAGGGACGGGCGCCGCTTAGGAGAAACGCGTAGTCAAAGATCCCTTTGTGGGGCTTATTAACCCCCGCATCTTCGCTGAGTACGATGAGGTCGAAGTACTCCATTAAGCCGGCACTCTTTATTTTATTCGTCTGCACCTCCCTGAATCCGTTGGAGAGGACGACGATTTTGTAGTCTTTTTTTAGCTCCCGGAGCATCTCTTTTGCCCCTTCCACCACTTTGTCTCTCTTCCCCACGAGATCGAGAAAGAGGTCGTTCAGTCCGAGGAGCTCGTCGTCGCTCATCGCGCCGAGACCGGGTTCCAGTGGCTCGCGAAGACGTCGGAGAATCAGCTCCGGCTTCGTGACCGTACCCCGCCGGTACTCGTCCCACAAGTGGTCGTTATGCGCCGCATAGGCTGTATACCACGTCTCAAAGTCTCCGAGCTTGTCTGCCCAACCCTTCATCTCAAAGAGTTCGTGCATCGCATCTTTATTATTGGCTTTGGTGTCCCAGAGCGTATCGTCGAGATCTGTGAATACTGTTTTTATCATGGACTTCTGTTCCTTTTTTTAGTGCAAATGCGCCGAATGCCGAAAGCAATGCGACCGTTCGGACTTTTGAGACACCGCCGTGTGTCCCTGTTCTTTCTCTTCCAAAATTTGGTACGTACCGAGGAGATAAAACCGCCCGTACCTACGGTAGCGCGAGACACGTACCGGGGTAAACTTTTCGGCCTGTACCAAATTTATTCCCCTCCCTCAGCAAGGGTGCAGTGACTCTCTGAAGCAGGCTTACTTTATGATTTTTGCGCTCTTGATGTACACGTCCCGGGTGGGGCGGTCACTCCCGTCCGTCTCCACGGATTGGATCTTGAGTATCGTATTCATCCCGTCGACGACTTCGCCAAATACCGTGTACCGTCCGTCGAGATGCGGCACGCCGCCCTCCAGCATATAGCACTTCTTTATCTCGTCCGTCATCGGGGCTATCGAGTCTTTGGTGTAGGGAAGGAGCTCTTTCTCGAGGAAAAATTGACCCACGTTCACGAAGAACTGGATGCCGTCGCTCCTTTTCTCCGGATTCTCTTCGTCTCCGATGCGGGCGGCAGCCACCGTCCCGCGTCTGTGGAAGTGTCCGGGGTAGACGATCTCGGCGGGTATGGTCTCTTCCGATAGCGCCTCTAACCGGGTCTCTCCGGCTTTCGTCCCTTTGTGCAACGCTCCGCCGGCCTGAACCATAAAGTTGCGGATCACCCGGTGAAACAGCAGCCCGTCGTAGTCGTGAGCAGCCACGTGGGAGAGAACCCGCTCTTTGTGCAGCGGGGTGTCGTCGTACAGTTCGATGGTGAAGCTGCCCTTATTCGTGACAAAGCGGACGCGTGTGCGTGCGTCTCCTTGCGCCCTCAGTGCAAGCGGGCACAGTACCAAAATGAGGAGCAGGGCGAGCGTATGGCGGTGCAGATGCTTCATATGCATAATGGGGATAGTTCGTTTACGAGTCCAAATTTAGCAAAAATTGAAACGGTGGAAAAACCGAGGCACAGTCCGCCCCCCGGTACAGTCAGCAGTTAGTAGTCAGCAGTTAGGAGTTAGCAGTGTTGTCTGACTAAGTCTGACTAAGTCCGACCAAGTCTGACTTAGTCCGACCAACTGCCAACTTATGAGGTCGTGTGCTGTACCTCCCATTCCCGAGCTATGGGGCTTAGAGTTCACAGTGTTAGCGGATACTAAAAACTTTATACCCGAAATGTCCTTTTGTGAAAGTCAAACTTTAACATTTCACGCGTAAGACTGATGGGTAGTGGGAAGTCGGCTCTTTCTCGGCGGACAAAATGTACAAATTCAATAAATCAGACCGTTTTTTTTTTTTTTTTTTTTACGTGATTTGGTGGTAAATTTGCGGTGTGAATAGATAAGGACTGGTATGAATTTACGCTCGATATTCGGTTACCATTTTCTGAATATGTAATATATATCGCACTCACAAATGATGAAAAGATTTCTATTAGGGCTACTGACTGCTCTTGTATTACTTGCAGGGACAACTCATAAGGTCGAAGCGCAGAAGGTGTCGCTAAAGACGAACCTTGCTCACTGGGCGCTTATGGGGTCGCCTAACTTCTCCGTCGAAACCCGCCTCTCCGACAAATTCTCGCTTGACCTCGGCGCTTCCGCTAATCTATGGAAGTTCGACGAGCCGAAAGAGTTGCGCTATTGGGCTACACAGCCCGAGCTTCGTTACTGGTTCTGCGAGGCTTTCAATGGTGCGTTCATTGGTCTTCATGGTCACGGGGGACAGTACAACATTGGTGGCTGGGATATTCCTCTGGGGCGACTGAAGACATTCAAGGACAACCGCTACGAGGGTTCTTTCTACGGTGCCGGTCTCTCCGTCGGGTATCAGTGGGTACTCTCACCGCGTTGGAACATTGAAGCCTCGCTTGGGGGCGGGTGGACGCACACCAACTTCCGCCAGTACGAGTGTGCCACCTGTGGTGCGCTCCGCGACACCGGCTCCGAAAACTTTTTCAGCCTCACGCGGGCTACCCTTTCCCTGCTCTATTTCTTCAAGTAAGTAAAAGACCCCATTTGTTTTGGTCATGAAAAGATACCTCCTTTATATATCTGCCTTTCTCTTCGCCGGCTCCGTCGCGACTGTCGCACAGGCGCAGAGACCCTCACTTGATGACATTACCGTCCGCGACCTCTCGTCGGTATCGGAAGGCGGTAAACTGAGTCTCTCCTTCAACGCCGGCATCAATGCGCTCCGCATCGGGTCTCAGGATCTCCTCATCGTCGTTCCCGAGTTGCGTGCCAATGGCACCACGGGCGAGCGGTACCTCCTTGAGCCTTTCTTCATCGCCGGTAAGGCGCGTGCCACCACTCTTGAGCGCGAGAGGGTACTTGGCAATCCCCGTGACTATATGACGCCGGCTCCTCTGAGCATCACGGTGCCCTCGCGCGGTGTCCGTTCCGTCAGCTACGCCACGACGTTCCCCGCCGGGGCGTGGATGAGCGATGCTTCCCTTTACCTCAAGGCTTATGTCGTGGGCTGTGCCGCTTGCGAAAAGAGCGAGAGTGAGAAGAAAGTGGCGGACAAGGTGCTTACCGCCCCGGAGTACCGCCTCTCCTATGTCACTCCGCCGGTGGAGGATCCCAAGGTTCGTGCGGACAAGTACACCGCCACAATCGGCTTTGTGGTCGATGGTTCGCGGATAGACCCTTCTTTCTCCGGCAATAAGTCTGTCCTTGACGAAGTGAACGAGAAAGTGGTCGCCATACTCAAAAACCCCGACCTCAAGGCTTCCAAAGTCGAGATCGTGGGCTATGCGTCCCCTGAGGCTTCCGTGGCTTATAATAAGTCGCTCAGCGATAAGCGTGCCAAAGCTTTCGCGGACTATCTGAGCGGTCGCTACGGCGTGAGCCGCGAAGACTTCGTCGCTCGCGGTGAGGGAGAAGACTGGACGCGTGCCAAAGAGCTTATTAAAGAAGGTGAAGGCAACCTCTTGAACGAAATAAGAGACAAAGTTCTCTCCATCATCGAAGAGGTCGAAGACCCCGATGCCCGCGACGCAGAGATCAAGGCTCTCGATGGTGGCAAGACCTACTCCGAACTCTTCTCTTCCGTATGGCCTGCGATCCGCAGGACGGAGTACACCATCGGCTATACGGTGCGTCCCTTCGACGTGAACGAAGCCAAGGTGCAGCTCAAAAAGAACCCCAAGCTCCTTTCCCTTAACGAAATGTACCTCGTGGCTCAGACCTATGATCCCGCCTCCGAGGAGTACAAAGAAGTCTTCGACATAGCTTCCCGCCTCTTTCCGGAGGAGCCTGTGGCACTTATCAACGGTGCCGCCGCCGATCTTGAAGTCGGAAGCTTTGCTAGAGCCCTCAAGACCCTTCCCGCACTCGGTGACACCCCCGAAGCACTGAATAACCTCGGCGTGGCACGGGCACTCTCAGGGGACTATGAAGGGGCTGTGGAGACTTTGGAAAGAGCCGCAAGTCTCGGTTCCGCCGAGGCGCGTGCCAATCTTGAAGAGATCTCCAAGACGAGAAACTAAGTTTTATAGTATTATATTTTACCCACTCATTTTAATTCTAAAAGAAAAATGAACAAGTATTCAACTCTTCTCCTTGCAGGTGCCGTAGCACTCAGCTTCGCTGCCTGCCAAAAGGACAACACCTCGAGTGTTGAAAACCCAAGTAACGTAGCAGGGACTTATGCTTTCATCAAAGCCGTTGAAACCCCCCTCCTTGCCGTGAACGCTAGTCAGAATGACGTAGCCGGTGTCGGTGGTGAGTCCAAAATCGCCAACGGAACCTTCTATGCGACTGCCCCTTCTCAGGTTACCGGTACAACAATCACCGGACTTACCTTTACTCCCGTGGCTGCCGGGGTAGAAACCTACTGGCAGACTGCTGTCTTCAAGTATACGGGTACCACAGGAAACAACATCAACTCCGCTCTTACCCTAAACGGTCTTACTTCCGTTGCTACGCTTGACGCAAACGCTACGGTGGAAATTACCGACCTGTCCAAGCTTGCCGCTGCGACCGGGTTCACGATGACCTCTACATCCCAAAACTCCATCAACATTAAGCCTGATATAGCTGAAACAGATGTGAAGGCGGGTTCCAACCAGTTTGACTACACTGTAGAACGTGTTGTCTCCAAAGTACAGGTGACTAAAAGTAATGGTTTTAGGACAGGCTTGGCTGGTACCATTAGTGATCTGCGTTATGCTGTAGCAGGTTCTGCTAAAAAGGTATACTACTTTAAGGATCACGCAGGTGGCCGCACGCTTGACACCACCACGCCTGCCACCGGTTACGGAACAACTTATAAGTCCGCCATTGACGCTGTACAGGCTTCCACTTTTAACGATAAAGGCTTCGTCCTTCAGCGTGATCTCCAGAAGGTTTCCGACAAGTCTCTCTTTGCAGTTGGTGCGGACGACAAATGGGCTACGCTGAACTCTATCTCTCTCCAACAGAGCAAAGCTAATGGTACTACCCCCGAGTCTTCCACTGAAGGTATCTTCTTCTTAGAAAACTCTATGGCAGGCTTTGCACCTTCTGCGACTAACTCCTTCAAGTACGCCGATATTACTTATGTGAAGGTTTACGGCACTTATGTCCCAGGTGCTGATGAGGTGTGGAAGCTGGACGACGCAAAAAAGAACCTTATTAACGCAACTGCCGAAGAGGTCAAGGGAGAAAGAAAAGAATCCGTGAAAAAAGGAGAAACAAATACCGAGTACACCTGGAAAGCAGGTTCTTTCTTCAAGGGTGACCAAACCGGCAAGCTTTACCTCACGCTTGAAGCAGCACGCCACGATGGCAACACCACTTCCCAACTTTATGAAGGCGGAAAGATGGTATGGCTCACTCCTGCCAATAAGCAGGTGGATGATAAAGGTGTAACCGTTTACCCCTTCACCCGTCGCAACAACATCTACTCGCTCAGCATCGAGGCCATCAAGAACTTCGGTGACAACTTCGACCCCATCGACCCGGAAGACCCCAACGTTCCGAAGCCCAAGGATAACCCCGATGAGCCTGTAACTCCTCCCAATGTCCCTGTTGACAGCCATGATACCTCTATCCAGGTTCGTGCCGCTATCCTCAACTGGAACCTCGTTTCTCGTGGTGTGACACTCTAAGTCTTTCATACAATCTCCTTCTCTGAGATTAGGATGGCGGGGTCTGACCGCCCCGCCATCCACAAAGGATTATAACGAAACGGAAGGTACCGCAAGACGTATCCTGCACAGGATGACAACGGAATAAAGGAGGTACAGGGCGTGTCCTGTAAGAGAGATGACGCTATGAGCATGAAAGAAGTAATCGCACCTTCGCCCCTCTTAGGGGCAGTAAGACCGCGTCAGCGGTCGCAAGGGAGTAGCCCCGTACGAAGATCGCAGAGCGGTCGACGTGCGGAGGAGGAAGGTTGCCTCTTTCTTCTCTTCTTCGCCCCCCATAGGGTCGTACGATCGGATAATCAACCCCCTTACTCCCGGGGTGCCAAGATGGCGGCACGCTGTGCCACTCTGCCCCCACGGGGCTTGCTTGTGCCTTCCGCCTCTTTCCGTCCCGCACTACTAACGAATATAGGTAACTAATATAGGTTTATTCCCACGATGAAACTTTATTCCAAAATTTTACTCTCCGCAACCGGAGCTTTGGCGCTCTCGGGCTGTCACCCGGCGATTATGAGTGACCTCGCGGAGTGCCCTCAGTACACGGTCTTTACGTTTGACGTACGCACTCCGGACGAGATCAGTTTTCCCGACAATAAAATCGACGATGTCCGTGTGTTCGCTTTCGACGAGAGCGGCAAGCTCATCGGAGAGTGGAAAGACGGCGGTGTCGCTTTCCTTCCCGGCTACGAAATACGCACGGATTTTTACCGCCCGGGTGCCACCACTTCTTTCGCGGCGTGGGCCGGGAAAGACCTCGGTCTGTACGACTTCTCGGCTTTCAAAGCGGGTGCGGACAAGAAAGACCTCCTAGTCTTTATGGCCAAGGAAGCGGATAAGATCAAGGCAGATGCGGCTCCCCTTTATGTGGCAGAGCCTACGGGAGGCGACCTAGTTCAGAAGGAGAGAGGCACCCTCGGTACCCAAACGGACGAGGTACACTTCTCTTTCGTGCAGATTACAAACCATTTCCACTTCGACATCCGGGGACTCTCCAAAGAGCATACCTATACAATGACGTTCACTGCCAAGAACTCCCGCTATAAAGCAAACGGAGATCTCGCCGAAGACACCCCCTTCGAGTGGACGACCGACACTTTTAAGCAGACCGCTGACGGTGTGAACGGTACTGCCCGTCTCACCGCCGATTACGACATCCTCCGTCTCGTGAAGGGAAAGAAGGGCGATTATCTCGTCACCATCAAGGACGAGACCGGAAGGGTGGTGTATGAGTTCGACCCGTTGGTCGATTTCATTCTCTATCCGGGATTGGGTATGGACGGCAGCGCCAACCCCTTCAAGGATCACCTGGATCTCAACCACGACTTCAATATCTCCATTGTCGTAGACACTTTCGACGGCACCTATATGGCGTTAAAGGCGACGATCCAAAATTGGAACATCGTCTTCCGCAGGGAGAATCTTTAAGTAAAAAGAAAAGTGTACGTCCTCCGCGACTTTTTTGCCCGTACCGGGATCATATTCAGACCCTGTATCTCGGTCTGACGAGACCCGTACCGAAAAAGAAACTCCGACCCGTACCTCTTTTTCTTAAGGTAAGAAGGCTGAGATAAGTCACTCCGAGGGAAGGAGACGAAGCAAACTCCGGGAGGCTTCCTTTCAGGGGCCCACGGTGTCTCTTGCCCCTACGGGGCGCGATCACTGTGCCTCATTCGACTCTACGAGGTGGCGTACTGTCAATTTTTATGTGCTTTTACTGCTAACCATTGCCAACTATTTTATTTGTATGAGTTTTCACGGTAAACTATATCTCCCGTTACTCTTCGCGGTTACGGGTCTGATTGGAGGTTGCCATTCGTCGGTTCTCAGTGATATTCCCGGCGGGTGTCCGGACGCTGATGCTAAGCTTATTCAAATTACTGCCGTCATCGATAACCCCGGTGCCCACTCTTCTTCCGAATCCTCCACGAAAGCGGCGGTTCCGGGTACCGTAACCGATACGGGCGGAGAGGCGTTTAAGCCGGAGGTCGAGTCCCCTCTTCCTTTCGAGAGTCGGGTGGATGACATTTACGTGTATGTATTCAAAGCAAGTGCGTCGGAAACGGATACTCCGGTCTCCAAACTGTATCTTAGCGAGTCCGGCGATCAGTCCTCTGCTCCACGGGGTTTCACTGCGCTTGCTCTCAAGAAAGAGGGCACGGATCGGGTTTCTTTCGTTACGCAACTTCCACCGGGTAAGTACGAGTTCTATTTCCTTGTCAATGACCCCACACCCGCTTCTGTTCCACTTCCCGTCGACAAAGCCGGTCTGAGGATGCGTCCCCTACATACGGATACTTATGGTCGCCCCGTTTTTACGGATTACTACATTAAGAGGAACGGTATGCCGATGCTGGGTCAGCAAATCATTAATGTCCCCTCCGGAAGCAATCTTACCCCCTATCCCGTTGAACCGGATGTGCGGCTTGAGCGCATTTTCGCCAAAGTTGAGTTCTATCTCACGACATCCAAACTTATCACAGATAGTTTTACCGGTGCCTCCAAGGAGGTTTTCATCAATCCGAGTCTCGAACGGGTCACACAGCCTACTTATGGTATTATGCAATCCTTCCTTAGGCTGTGCGATCGCCGTAGAACGTTGCAAAACCTGCTCTTCTTTCCCAGAGAGGGCGAGTTCTCGGCCACTCCGCGTCTCCTCTTCTCCGGTAAGCCCGAACCCGTTATCAATTACACGAGTCAGGGACCGGCGATCCAGGAAGGTGGAAGTAATGATTATATGGATCTTACACACAGCATTTTGGGTAAAAAGAGAATCAAGATGGTGAGATCCGAGAAGTCACCCACCATATTTTACGTGGCTCCATTTTTCTACACAGGTGCCACGGAGCGTGATATGCCGTACCTTGTTTTTAATCACGGTATGTATGACGCAGAGAACAATTACTCCGAAAAAGAGTACAAGATTCCCATCTATACATTGGTTAAAGGCGCCACATCCAACCCGCCGGCTACGCCTGAGTACACCATCCGTCGCAATACCATCTACCGTTTCGATGCCACCTTCAAGGGTGACGAACTCGTCGTTAAGCTTGACCTTCTCGATCAAACAGACGGTTTTACGCCCAAAGACCCGGTTAATGTCCCCACATTTAATTGACGAACCATTCTCTTAATTATGCATATTCAGAAATATCTCATAGCCTTGTGCCTAAGCATTTCCTCGTTGCTTACGGCTTGTACGGATCGGTTTGACTCACGAGATGTGAATGTCGGGGATGCAGACCGGCATGTGGCTCTTGAATTCACAACCGATGATTTCACCCCGATCCTGAGATCTGCACTTTCCTCGACAGAGGAGAGGAGGATGAATAACCTTTATGTCTGGATCTTCAAGGAGGGTGATGGTATGAATGCCCGGCCGGTTTTCTCGAAAGTATACGACAGATCTTCTCTGCGTCAAGCAGAAGAGCTTCGTCAGACGAAGTACGGAGATGCAGATCAAGGGGTACCCACTTCCAAGGGACTTTTGGAGCAGGGCATGGATCTTTCCGTAGGGAATTACTTGGTCTATATGGTAGCCAACCTACCCGGTGGTGATTATTACTCTGTTGGTGAATCTGCAACCCTCTTTGTTCCGGAAAAACTCTCAATGGTCACTCCTCGGATGCTCGAAACCGTAATCGCCACTTTGAGGCATCCCCAAACATTCAGGAATAAAGGCTTTCTCCTTATGTCGGGAAAAGAACTCAAGGAGGTGGACGCTTCTACGACACGAATAGATGTCCGGCTCAAGCGGGTTGATGCACGCATCGATTTCTCGATCGGTTTGTCTGTCGATGCCGTGAAACGGGGCGATAAGTTTGTGGCAAAAGAGTATTCGGTACATAATGTCCCCGGGCGATCGTTCCTCTTTGAGCACCCGACAAACGCATCGAGGGACGGACTCTGGGATGCCGCCGCTCTTGAGAACGCAGATCAGCACTTTAATACCGTGTCCAGATCCTTGGACAGCTTGGACAGAAAGATCGGGCGCAGTGTCGCCTCCTTTTACATGCCTGAGAGTCGCAAACCGTATAAAAAGGATATTAAAGAGGCGTTGCAGGGTAAGACGCCTGCCGAACAGTACAGGGCTCGGGCCAAGCAGACCAAGGAGGAGCGCCGGGACAACACCGGCATCAACCCCTACCTCTCCAACGGGGACTTTGTCTATGCGCCCAAGCTCGCGCCCTACATAGAAATCAAAGGCGAGTATCGCCAAACTTTGCCCGACGGATTGAAGAGAACTTCCGACGTGACTTACCGGGTCTTGCTCGGCGAGTCCGTCGAGGACGTGAACGACTACAATACCTTCCGCGACTGCAAGTACACCTACACCATCACAGTCAACGGAGTGAATGACATCATCACGGAGGTGAAGAGCAATAAAACAACCGGCGAGGTGGAACC
>JASBZK010000001.1 GCA_029983505.1 Porphyromonas sp. | reverse complement strand
TCTCTATACCTAGAAAAGACCTTTAACTCACCCACCATTTTGACCTATAAGTCAATTTTCTTCCCGGTCTGTACCTTTTTTAGTACTCGGAGTAGCGTACCTTTGGGGCAGCCCTACGATCAGAAGCGATAGCCGACAGTGACGTAGAAAGAGGAGTTTTTCGTACCGTCCTTAAACGCATTCTTCATAGCTGCACCGATGACGTCAGCATTCTCGGAAACGGAGGCATCTTTATTGACCACGTTTTTGAGACCGAGCTGATAACCTGCACCGATGAGGATGCGGCTGAATTCGAGACCTGCGCCAAACTGCAGACCGTAGTCGATTTTATCCATCAACTTGCTCTTGAAGGCGTCATAGCCTTGGTTCTGATCCAGAATCTTAGTGATGTTGTCCAGAGCGCTGTCGACGGTCTTGTCGCCGGTGGTGATTTTGGTGGAAGAGCCGATACCGAAAGCCACATACGGACCTGCTTGGACAAACACGCTGCCGACCACGGGGATTGCGAAGCGTGCGTTCAGGAGGACGGGGATGTCCACGTAGTTCATCTTCAGAGCGGCATTGATGGCGTTGTCGAGGCTGGGGCTATTAACGAGGTCGATGATGCTCTGACCGTTACGCACGGTACCGATGAGGTTGGTACCCTTTTGGGAGAAGTTCACCCCCGGTTGGAGCGAAAGCTCGGTCACGCCGAGGTCGAGGAAACGCCAGTCGAGTGCGGCACCGATGCGAAAGCCGCTGGCGAGCTCCTGGGCGTCAAAGCTGGTGAGCTTTGCACCTTGGTATCCGCCTTGGATGATGAAGCTCAAGTCCTGAGCGTTGGCAGAGAATGAGAGGGTCGCCGCAGCAAGGGCGGCCATAAAAATTTTCTTCATATTGGGATGTGCTGTGTTATAAAAGTGATTCATTAAATCCATCAAAAAGAGACCTCCAAAAGCGCTTGTCCTATGCTTCTGAGGCGATTGTTTATCATACGCAGACGCTCCTCGGACGGCTGTTTGTGACCGCTGATATACTGGGCAAAAAGGCTCTGGGAGATATTCAGACTCCGAGCTATCGCGGAGGCATTAAGTTCGGGATGAGCAAGGAAAAAGTCATACAGCGGGGTGCGTTCCTTCGCCGAGAAGAAGCCCTCGAAACCGAGGTCCTCATCCAAGCTGTCCCACCTCAAACCAAAAGGCGTGACCTCATAGCTGTTCCTATCCGCATCCGAAGCCGAACGCAGACGGGGGTAGTCTGCAAATTTTTCGAACCCTTTGGTACCGTCAGTGAGTTCTACCCAGATGCCGTCCGGGGTCGTCCATACCTTTGATACGTCGTACTTCATCCTTCTCCATTAAAAAAAGCGTTCCACCTCTCGATGATGACCTCACTATTCTCCTCCACTACGGTCTCCAGAAGTTTAAGCTCCGCGGGTTTCAACCCGATGCTCTCTTCCAAGCAAACATCCGGCACGACCCTGAACTTGGCACACGCCTCACCCTTGACCGCATGAATGTGTATGGGCAGGTGATCATTCGAGTAGAACATAAACCGGAAACCGAAAAGTACGAATACCGTGGGCATCTTTCTCTATGACAAAGGTAGTAATAAATTTATTACCGCAAAAACGGCTTACTCTCGGAGGAGACGGCGGACGCAGTCCTTGAAGACCTCGCCCCTGTGCTCGTAATTCTTGAAGAGGTCAAACGAAGCACACGCCGGAGAGAGGAGGACGACATCGCCTTCCCCTAGCGAGAGTTTCTGCGTGACGATCTCGAAAGCTTCCTCCATCCCGAGTGCGTCATACGCAGGTATCGGGAGCCGGTCAAAAGTCGCGTGAAGCTTCTTCGAGTCTTTCGTGAGGTAGATAAGCGCCTTGGCTTTCCTCGAGACCAAGTCGAAAATGTCGTTGTAGTCGTTGCCTTTGTCCGTGCCCCCGAGGAAAAGGACGGTATGCCCGTCCGGCATAGCCCCGAGAGCATAGTGCGTGGAGTCGATGTTGGTGGCTTTGGAGTCGTTGATGAACTTGACTCCGTGCCACGTACCGGCGGGTTCCATACGGTGCTCTATGCCCGTAAAGGACTCCAACGCACTCTGTATGCGGCCGTCGAAAAACTCGTCTTCCACGCCCAATCCGACCAGAATGAGACAGGCGGCGGCGACGTTTTGGGCGTTGTGCGAGCCCTTAAGGAGGAGCTTGTCGAAGTCGATCTCCGCACGCCTGCCGGAGGGCATCAGTATCGAAATCATCCGACCGTCGAAATACGCCGTGGCCGAAGGATCTTTCACAGAGAAAGTGAGCGGGGTGGAGAAGCGGGGCGGGATCCGGCCAAGCAGAGCGGTGATATTCGGATCGTCGAGGTTATAGACGTGGAAGTCCTCCCGTGTCTGATTGCGGAAGACGTGTCCTTTCGCATCCGCATACTCTTCGAGACTGTGGTGGTAACGGTCGAGGTGGTCAGGGGTGACGTTGAGGAGGGCGGACACATGGGCACGGGTATGCTCCATATTGTCGAGCTGGAAACTGGAGAGCTCCGTCACGTAGATGTCGTGCGGATCTTGGACGAGGCACCGGGCGACGGAGACGCCGATATTGCCGCACGCCACAGCGTCTCTTCCGGAGGCGCGGAGGAGATACGCCGTGAGGGTCGTGGTCGTCGTCTTACCATTGGAACCGGTGATGCCCACGAAGACGCTCTTGCCGATGTGGGGGAAAGCGAACTCCGGCTCACTGACCACCTCCACGCCCGCAGCCCGGCACCGCAGGACGACTTCGGCGTCCAAGGGGATACCGGGGCTCTTGACGGCGCGTGTCGCTTTCTCGAGGTCCGGAAGGAGGTGCCCCCCTTCTTCAAAAGGGATCTCCCTTTTGGTCAAAATTTCTTTTGTGGCAGGTGTAAGTGCGCGCGAATCCGAGAGCAGGACGCGGTGACCGAGCCGTTTGGCGAGGAGCGCGCTCCACAGCCCGCTCTCTCCGCCGCCGAGTACGATAGTGTATTCCATATCCGTATAGAACTAAAGCTGTTATCTGAGTTTGAGGGTAATCAGGGTAAGGACGGCGAGCATGATACCGATGAGCCAGAAGCGCACCGTAATCTTGGCCTCCGGAATCGGGATCCTCGGGGACTGAATCAAGGCGTTGATGGATCCGTCGCCGCGTTTCTGAAAGTGGTGGTGCAGAGGGGTCATCTTAAAGACGCGCCGACCCGCACCGTACTTCCTTTTCGTAAACTTGAAGTAGCTCGTCTGGATGATTACGGAGAGCGTCTCCACGAGGAAAACACCGCAGAGGATAGGCAGAAGGAGCTCTTTGCGAATGATGATGGCAAAGACCGCAATCACGCCACCGAGCATCAGTGAGCCGGTGTCTCCCATAAAGACTTGCGCGGGGTAGGAGTTGTACCACAGGAAGCCCACCGTCGCCCCGATAAAGGCACTCGCGAAGACCACCAGCTCCTCTGCCCCGGGGATGAACATAATATTGAGGTAGGAGGCGTACTGTATGTGCGAACTGAAGTACGCCAGTATCCCGAGTACCACCCCGATGATGGCACTGGATCCGGTCGCAAGACCGTCGATGCCGTCGGTGAGGTTGGCCGCGTTGGAGACCGCCATTATGATAAAGATAAAGAGGAGGGTCACGTACACAAACGTAAAGAGCTCTCCATTCGACCCGATGCCCAGATTCTGAGCCAAAGCCCCGTAATCGAGGTCGTTATTTTTGACGAAAGGTATCGTCGTCTTCAGACTGCGTACCTCTGTCGTGGCAAATTGGACGGTACGCACCCCTTGCTCGTTAAAGACCTCCGCGTGGTCCTTGATGACGATGGCGGGACTGGTGAGCATAGTCGTGGCCACGAGTGCTCCGAGACCGAGCTGAGCGATGAGTTTGTAGCGCCCATGGATGCCCTCCTTATTCTTCTTGAAAACTTTCACATAGTCGTCTATGAACCCGAGTACGCCCAACCAGATTGTGGTGACGATCATCAGAATGATGTAGATGTTATTGAGTTTCGCGAAAAGGAGCACCGGGATGACAAGCGAACATATAATGATGATTCCGCCCATCGTAGGCACCCCCCTTTTCGCCAACTGCCCCTCGAGATCAAGGGCACGCACTTCGTCGCTCATCTGATGCTTACGCAGGAAGTCGATGATGCGTTTACCGATGATCGTGGAGATGAAGAGGGAGAAAATGAGCGCCAAACCCGCCCTTGTGGTCACGTAGGTAAAGGCGCCCATCCCGGGGACGTGGATGGAACTTAGGTAATCGAAGAGGTAGTAGAGCATTCGCTTAGACTGTGATTAAGTTTTTGACTTGATTGGACGTGTCTTCTTTAGCCTCTCGGATGCAGCAGGAGATCCGGTGAAGGACACGGATTTTTTTTTGTCAGACCGAAAAAAGTTTTTCGCCCCGTACCTGCATTTCCTTTGATACAGACCAAAAAACTTTTTTCGGTCTGTATCCCAAAGGACAAGAAGTAGAGCAGTTACTGTTTTTGGGCATCGAAAACCATTTGAACCTCTTCCACGTCGCTGAAGTGGTGGCGCACCCCTTTGACCTCCTGATACGTCTCGTGTCCTTTACCCGCGATGAGCACGATGTCCTTGGGGAGAGCCATAGTGCAGGCCGTGCGGATCGCTTCCCGCCTCGAAGTGATGCGGAGCGAGTGGTTCACGTCCTCCGGGCTCAAGCCCTCCCACATCATATCCAGGATGGTCTCGGGATCTTCATCGCGGGGATTGTCGGAAGTGAGTATGAGGATATCCGAGAGACCGGCTGCCGTAGAGGCCATTATCGGACGCTTGCCGTGGTCGCGGTTCCCTCCCGCACCCACGACGGTGATGATCCGGCCTCCGTGGTGTTTTTGGAGGTCGGAGAGCGTCTCAAGGACGTTTTTCAGAGCATCCGGAGTATGGGCATAGTCGACGATGGCGACGTAGCCTTTAGGGGAAGTAAGCGTCTGGAAGCGTCCGTCCACAGGCCTGAGCGAAGAGAGTACGCGGAGCACTTCGTCCTTGGGCGCTCCGAGAAGGAGGGCTGCGCCGTAGACCGCAAGGAGGTTGTAGGCATTGAACGTGCCGACAAGCCTTGTCGTCGCCTCCGTACCGTCAAAAAGCATATCCGTGCCGTCGAGGTGCTGCTCGAGGATGCGCCCTTTGAAGTCTGCATCACGCTTGAGGGCGTAGCCGTAGACGTCGGCTTTCGTATTCTGAACCATCACGGCGCCGTTTGTCTCATCCAAATTGGTAAGGGCAAAGGCTTCCTTTGGCAGGTCGTCGAAGAAGGACTGCTTGGCGTGGAGGTAGTTCTCAAAAGTCTTGTGGAAGTCGAGGTGGTCACGCGTGAGATTGGTGAAGATACCCCCGCGGAAGTACGCCCCCCCGATGCGGTGCTGCACCACGGAGTGGCTCGAGACCTCCATAAAGGCATACTCGCAGCCTGCGTCGACCATTTGGGCAAAATACTTCTGCAACGACAGCGCGTCCGGAGTGGTGAGCTTGGACGGGATCTCCTCTTTGTCCACGATGACACAGACCGTGCTGATGAGACCGCTTTTGTGCCCAAGACCGTTGAAGAGGCGGTAAAGCAGAGTCGCAATAGTGGTTTTGCCGTTGGTGCCGGTTACGCCGACGAGCTTGAGTTTCTCCGAAGGGTGGTCGTAAAAGTTGGCAGCCAGCTCGCCGATGACGGCATCGGTATGCTCCACTCTGAGGTAGGCGACGCCGGGCTTCCGGGTCTCGGGGATCGTCTCGCAGAGGATGGCTATAGCCCCTTTCTCGATGGACTGATCGATGTAGTCGTGACCGTCCGTGAGCGCTCCGCGGAGCGCCACGAAGAGTTCGCCCGCTCCGACCTGACGGGAGTCGTTGGTAATCTTTTTTATCTCTTCATTACCATCGCCCTGAATGAGTTCGTGGGCGATGCCTTTCATCAATTTATTGAGCAACATAAAATAAGCGGTAAGTGCTTAAGAAGTGGAACTATTTGGCGGTGCTGACTAATTCAATATGAGTGTGACGGAGTTGCCTTCGCGTACCGTCCGCTCCGGAGGGATGGTCTGACGCACCACGACGGCGCCCTTGCCGGCAACAGAGACATTCAGACCGAGCATCTCGGAGAGGAAGACGGCATCGGAGACGGACATTCCGGTGAGGTTGGGCATACGGGTGGTGGCAGGGTCTGTGAGACGCATCTCCCGGACAGAGTCACGACGGGAATAGGTTACCCAATGACCGTCACCCGGGATCTCCCCGAGCTTGACGCCCGCAAGGCGACTTGCCCGCTCCACGTTGGAGAGCAGACCGCCGCCTACGCTTTGGTCGAAAGTGGCCGCAGAGTCGGGCCGAAGAGCCTCCAGTCTGACTTCGTTGGACGTGGCAACCGATTGCTCCGCCACTGCACGCAGCACGGCTCCTGGGATGGAGCCGGAAGGATAGACGCCTCTCGGGTGACTGACGACGACGATACAGGAATAAATGGGATTGTCGGCAGGAAAGTAGCCGCAGAAAGTGACGTTATGCCCGTTGCCTTTGTACCCGCCGGGACCGAGCATCTGAGCGGTGCCGGTCTTGCCCGCGATGAGGACGTAAGGCGAGTCCATAGCCTTCCCCGTCCCTTCGGTGACCACGCTTCGGATCATCATCCGTATCTTTTCGAGTGCGTCGTCGGAGGCTATTTTTTCGTTCACCACCTTAGGTCCGTTTTCGTAGAATGTCTCGTCGTGATTGGAGACTTTGGTGACCAAGTAGGGTTCCATCATCTTACCGCCGTTGGCGACGGCATTATAGAAGCGGAGCGTGTAGATGGGGGGCATCTGTACCTGGTAGCCGAAGGAGATCCAGGGCATGGCACCGTTTTGCCACTCTTCGGGATGGGGGTTGACGTAGGGTTTGGCCGTGCCCGGTATTTCAAGGTCGATCTTGTCGAAGACGTTCATTTTGTTGAGCGCATCGTAAAAAGCCCTATTGTTGGAAGGTCCCGGCTTGCCGAAGGCGCGCATCACTTCGAGGGCGGTACCGACGTTGGAAGAGAACCCCAACACCTGCTTCAACGTGATCTTACCGTAGCCGCCTTTGTGGGCGTTATGATCCACGATGGTCAGCCCTTTGCCGACACGGTAGAGACCGTTGCCCACGTCGACGGTGTCTTCGGGCTGAATCTTCCCCGTCTCCAGTGCGGCGAGGAGGGATATGGACTTGAACGTGGATCCCGGCTCCAATAGGTCGGCGAGGGCGTGGTTCGTACGCTCCTGATAGTTTCCCTCACCCACGCGGTCGAGATTGGCTATGGCTTTGATGGCCCCGGTCTTCACTTCCATCACGACGGCGGTACCCCAGTCGGCGTCCACGCGGGTCAGTTCTTCCCTGAGGGCGCGCTCCGTGATGTCCTGGATGTCGACATTGATGGTGGTGAAGACGTTCATCCCGTTCTCGGGCAAGCGCACAGGGTCTCTCACCCAGGTGCCGGGCACAAAGATAAACCGGTCGAGCCCCTGCTTACCGCAAAGCACCTCATCGAAGGCGAGCTCAAGACCGCTATTACCGTGAGTGATGCCGATGCTGTCCGGATCTCTCTTGAGACTGCCTATGGTGCGACCGGCGAGGCTTCCGTAAGGCATCACGCGGCGTATGTATCTCGTGGTGGTGAAGCCCGTCTTATTTTTGTTTTTCGTCCTCAGGTAGGGCATCTCCTGCATCGCCCTAAGCTCGGTGTGGGTTACTTCGCGGTCCACGACTTTCCAGGAGCGGCTGCCTCTTTCGAGTCCGCGCAGCAGGTGGGCGCGGTACGACGCCGCGCTCCTGTCCCCAAAGAACGAGCTCAGACTCTGCGCCAGAGAGTCGACTTTCTCCATAAAGAACGCCCTGTCGAATCCTCCCGCACGGAAATCAATGCGCGTGTCGTACCTCGGCACGCTCACCGCCAAGGGCGAACCGGTGTCGGAGAAGATGTTTCCTCTCACCGGCTGTGAGGGTCGGTTTTCGAGCTTCATATTGGCATTTAGGGCGCGCCAGTCGGCCGCATCCACCGTGGCAGTCCATATCGTGCGCACGAGGATGAGGAGGGAGAGCAGGGTGAGGACGAGACCGACGAGGAGGTAGGAGAGGTAGGCCGACCGTCCCCTTCTCCGTACAGTGCCGTCGCCTGCATCCCGTCCCAAGCCGTTGGCGTCGTAATCGCGGATCACTTTGTCTTACTTATTGATGATGATGGGCGGGTTCTTGGGGATGGAGAGGTCAAGCGACTCTTCCTGTACCCTATTCTCGATCGAAGAGAGCCTCCGTGCCCCCATCAGAGTGGTCTCCACGGTGATCTGCTCCATGCGGAGCTCCGAGATCTCGCGGGAGAGGAGGGCCACTTCTTTTTTGCTTCTCAGTAGGGTGTAGCTATTCACCCCTTGGGCAAGGAAAAGCAGGACGAAAGCGATGAGCCAAGAGGCGTTCTTTAGAGTAAACTTTTTCTCCAAAAACGTACCCTGGGTCACCTGCCAGATACGGTCTTTGACCGTGGTATTATTGAGGCGTCCGCCCCTCGGGACGGACTGCCCGTACTCCTTGCTTGCCATACTGAAATCGTTCTTACTACAAAGGTACAAAGGATTTGGGTAAATTTGCCCGTATTTTTAATAGACAAAAGGACAAAAAGAGACGCTTCGTTTCCGCGACAGAAACAACACGCCGCACTATTTATTCAGAAACAATATGCAAAACATCCGCAATATCGCCATCATCGCACACGTCGACCATGGCAAGACTTCCCTCGTAGACCGTATGCTCGAAGCGGGCAAACTATTCCGTGATCCGAGCGAGATGCCGGATCAAGTCCTCGACAGCAACGATCTTGAGCGCGAACGCGGCATCACCATCGTGTCCAAAAACGTCTCCATAAACTATAAAGGCACCAAGATCAACATCATCGACACGCCCGGGCACGCCGACTTCGGCGGCGAAGTAGAGCGCGTCCTCAATATGGCGGACGGCTGTCTCCTCCTCGTCGATGCTTTCGAAGGTCCTATGCCCCAGACCCGTTTCGTCCTCGGCAAAGCCATCGAGATCGGCTTGAAGCCCATCGTCGTCATCAACAAGGTGGACAAAGAAAACTGCCGGCCCGACGAAGTCCAGGAGCAGGTCTTTGACCTGATGTTCAACCTCGATGCCACGGAAGATCAGCTCGACTTCCCCACCATCTTCGGCTCCGCAAAGCAGGGCTGGATGTCCAAAGACGGTTGGACAGAACCCAAAAGCGACATCACGGATCTCCTCGACGCCATTATTGAGTACATCCCCGCACCCGAGTACGTCGAAGGTCCCTCACAGATGCTCATCACCTCTCTGGACTACTCGAGCTACGTGGGGCGCATCGCCATCGGACGCGTCCACAGAGGCACGCTCAAAGAGGGCGAGAACCTCGTCCTCATCAAGAGGGACGGCACCCAGGTCTCCAGTAAGATAAAGGAACTGAATGTCTTCGAAGGTATGGGGCGCAAAAAAGTCTCCGAAGTCCCCTGCGGCGACATCTGCGCCGTCATCGGTCTCGAAAACTTCGAGATCGGGGAGACCATCGCCGACAGCTCCGCCCCCGAAGCACTGCCCACCATCGCCGTGGACGAGCCTACGATGAGTATGCTCTTCACCATCAATAACTCCCCCTTCTTCGGTCGGGAAGGCAAGTACGTCACGAGCCGCCACATCCACGACCGTCTGATGAAAGAGCTGGACAAGAACCTCGCCCTCCGGGTCGAGCCCACGGAGTCCGCCGACTCCTGGAATGTCTTCGGTCGCGGGGTGCTGCACCTCTCCGTCCTTATCGAGACGATGAGGCGCGAAGGCTACGAGCTCCAGGTGGGACAGCCACAAGTCATCATCAAGGAAATCAACGGGCAGAAGTGCGAGCCGATCGAAGAGCTCACCATCAGCGTCCCCGAAGAGTCCTCCAGTAAAATCATCGACATCGTCACGAAGCGAAAGGGCGAGATGACGATGATGGAGACCAAAAACGACCGTGTCGTCGTCCAGTTCAAGATTCCCTCCAGAGGCATCATCGGTCTTAATAACCAGGCGCTCACCGCCTCCAGCGGCGAAGCCATCGTGGCGCACCGGTTCCTCGACTTCGAGCCGTGGAAAGGCGACCTCCCCGGTCGCTCCAACGGCTCCATCGTGACCCTCGAGAGCGGTCAGGCCTATGCCTACGCGCTCAATAACCTTCAGAGCCGCGGACGATTCTTCATAGAGCCCGGCGACGAAGTGTACGAAGGGCAGATCGTAGGCGAGCACACGAAAGACAAAGACCTCCCCGTCAACGTCACGAAGTCCAAGAAGCTCACCAATATGCGCGCCTCCGGGTCCGACGACAAAGTTTCGCTCGCACCCGCGACCAAATTCTCTCTCGAAGACGCCCTCGAGTGGATCAAGTCCGACGAATACGTCGAAGTGACCCCCAAGAGTATGCGGCTCCGCAAGATCCTCCTCTCCGACCTCGACCGCAAACGCGCAGAGCGGTAAAGTCCGCCCGCATTTTCGGACGTACCGAGACGATTCTCGCGGTACGTGTCTCCCCGAAACTTCGGCTTGACCGAAAAAAGTCTCCCGGTACGTACCAAATTTTCTCCTATGGCAGGCTCCAAGTCAGACACCATATTGGTCATCCTTGTGACCTACGAAGGCACTCCCTGGCTCAAGGAATGCCTTTCGCCATTCGCGGAAGATCGTGAGGGGCTGGACATCCTCGTCATAGACAACGCCTCCTCGGACGGCACGGCTGACGCGGTAAGAGGGGGCTATCCCTTTACTGAGGTGTGGGAGAGCCGCGTAAATTTAGGCTTCGGGAAAGCCAATAATCTCGGTCTCGAAAAAGCCGTCGTAGAAGGGTACCGGGGCGTCTTCCTCCTTAATCAGGATGCCTCTGTCACGGCAGACACCATCCGCACCCTTGCGGACCGGACGGACAGAGACACGACCATAGGCATCGCTTCGCCCGTCCACTACCGTGACCGGGAGTACAGTGCCCCGGAAAAAGGCTTCGGACACTACTTGGAGCCGATCGGGACGGTCGATTTCCAAAAGGAGGACTTCTTGCAGCTCCCTTTCATCAATGCCGCTCTGTGGTATCTCCCGATGCGGACACTCTGCTCCGTGGGGCTCTTCTGCCCTCTTTTTGCGCACTACGGCGAAGATCTCGATTACGCGGAGCGCGTACTTTTCTCGGGGCAAAAGATCGGGTTCTTTCCCGACCTCCGGGGCATCCATTTCCGCAAAGACGAGCCTCTTAACCCCAAGAAGAAACACATCCTCGACCACGCCTACCGTCTCTCCCGTCTTGTACACCCGGGACTCTCTCCCCTGAAGCGCTTTTCGGAAAGCATCTTGAAGCCCACCGTCTTCTCCATCTCGAAAGAAGACGACTTCTATATGGGCACCGCCATCGATCTGTGGCGCACCCGGGAAGCGGCAAGGCTCTGGCGCTCGAGACCGCCCTTTGACTTCGAGGGGCTCAAAAGAGCCTATGGGCGCAAGGTTTTCGCTCCCGTCCTGCTCCTCGTCTACAACCGTCCCCGCCACACTGCGAAGCTCTTAGCGGACTTTTTTGCCAACCCCGAGGCCGGGCGGACGCTGCTCCATATCGTCCAAGACGGAGGCTCGGGAGAAGAGTGGGAAGAGGTACGGGCGATTTGCCAAAAAGCGGCGGACGAAAACGCACTCGTCACTTTCACCCAAAACGAAGAGAATAAGGGTCTTGCCGAAAACGTCACTTCAAGCGCCACCCGTCTTTTTCAGCAGTACGACCGCCTCATCGTCCTCGAAGACGACCTTCGTCTCTCCCCCTACTTCCTCCGCTGGATGAACGACGTCCTCGAACTGTACGAAGGGGTTCCCGAAGTGGCGCACGTCCACGCAGGGACTTTTTACGCCTCAAGAGGGCTGAGGAACAACCACCTTCTCCGCTTCGCCGGCAGCTGGGGCTGGGCGACGTGGCGGGACAGGTGGGAAAAGTACTGGGAGCCGGATGGACTGAAGCTCCTGAGAGCCATCGAAGCACAGCCGGAGATGGAGGCACACTTCGACTACGGAGGGTTTCAGAAATTCACGCGGATGCTCCGCCGTCAGACGCTGGGTGAGAATAATTCGTGGGCGGTGCGTTGGCACGCCTCGCTTTTGCTACACGGTCTCCTCTCCGTAAACTCCTCGCCCGCCCTCGTCCGTAATGCCGGCTTCGACGGCACCGGCGTACACTCCTCCGGGGATGACCGCTACCGCACCGCTGTCTCTCCCTACCCTCTCTATGCCGAAAAGCGCCCTCCCGTCGAAGACGAAGAGGCCTACGGGATTCTGAAGAGGTACTACACGTGGCACAATAACAAAGCCGCCAAAGGCTACTACAAACTCAAAGAGCTGTGGCGGAAACTTTTCGGATGAAGCGCTTTTCCGTCCGCCAGTCGCTCTCGGCCATGAAAGTGGGTACGGACGGCACGCTCCTCGGAGCCATCGGAGGGGACCTCGCACTTCGACAAAAAGCCGCACGCATCCTCGACATCGGCACCGGCACCGGCCTCATTGCCCTGATGGCGGCACAGACGACGGAACCCTTTCGTGCCCGCATCGTCGGCATCGAGACAGACCACGCCTCATTTGAGGAAGCCCGGGACAATGTCCTTGCGTCGCCTTTCCGTGACCGGATCGAAGTCATAGAGGGCGATTTCCTCCGCTACCTTCCGGAGGAGCCTTTCGACCTCATCCTCTCCAATCCCCCCTACTTCACCGCCACCCACGGCTCGGAGGATGAAAGGCGGACGCTTGCCCGGCACTTCGGCCGCCTCACACCCCTCTCCCTGCTCCAAAAGTCTTCGGAAATGCTTAAGGCGGACGGTCGGGTGATGATGATTTTCCCCACCAACATTCTTGAGGACTTTTCCTCTGCCGCGGAGCGTACCGGTCTCCGTCTCCTCTCGCGGACGATGATTCACACCACTCCGCGAAAGTCTCCGAAGCGCGTCGTCGCCACTTTTGGACACAAAGAGGGCTCTTCGCACGTTGAGCGGTTGTCTTCGGAGGATGGAGCCTATGCTTTACCCTCAGAGGAAACGCTCACGATACTCGACGAACTCGGAGCTTACACCTCCGCCTACCGCGCCCTCCTCTCCCCGTTTCTCACCATCTTCTGACCCTGCTTCGTAGCACTTTTGCTTACGGGCTCCGGACGAACCCGGGGTACGTACCAAAGTCTTTGCCTCGGTCTGTGCAAAAAAATATTTTCGGTCCGTATCCGGATTTCGCCCCGGTACGTACCAAACCGGAGCGTTTCTCCAAGATACGGTGTGGTGCCCTTTGAAAAAGGGCACTGGCGCGAAAAACGTCAATTTTTCTCGTGTGAGACTTTGCAGAATGCCTCAGCGCCTTGCATCTGAGGCATTCTGCAAAGGTCTCGTGTGGCGGATTTCGGATTTACGTGGTAATTTTGGCGTGAGGAAGGGAAAAGTCCGAAATGGTCACCAAACAAAGAATCAATCAGCAAGACAATGAAGAATATCGCAGTCGTAGCCGGCGGGTACAGCGGAGAGTACAGCGTCTCCCTCAAGAGCCAAGCCGCCATCCTATCCTTTCTTTCCCCCATCAAAGCGTACCGCCTTTTCGCCGTCGTCATAGAGAGGGACAGGTGGGAAGTACACACTTCGGAAGGCGTTTTCGACGTGGACAAAAACGACTTTTCTTTTACCGCTCCGGGCGGAGAGAGAATTAAGTTTGACTACTGCTATATGACGATCCACGGTACACCGGGCGAAGACGGTCTTTTCCTCGGCTACCTCGAGACGCTCGGCATCCCCTTCTCGAGCTGCTCCGCACTCGTGAGTGCGCTTACTTTCAATAAATCGTTCTGCAACCGCTACCTCTCCTCTTTCGGTCTGCCGGTCTCCCGTGGACTGACGGTAAAGAGGGGCGAGAGCAAGTCTCCGGAGGAGATTACCCGGGAGCTCGGCCTGCCCCTCTTCGTGAAGCCCAACTGCGGCGGTTCCAGCATCGCCACACACAAGGTCGAAAAGGAGGAAGAGCTTGGTGAGGCCCTCCGATCCGCTTTCACCGCGGGCGACGAAGTCCTCGTGGAGCGTATGCTCGTCGGCACGGAAGTGACCTGCGGCTGCTACGAGGACGGCGAGGGACTGCACGCCCTGCCCGTGACGGAAGTGGTGCCGAAGGGGACGTTCTTCGACTTCGACGCGAAGTACAACGGCGCATCGGACGAAATCACGCCGGCGCGCATCCCGGAGGAACTTTTCCGAAAAGTACAGGAGCGGACGAAGGCCGTCTACGGCTATCTCGGAGCCAAAGGGCTTATCCGCGTCGATTACTTCATAGAGGACGGCGAACCCGTCCTCCTCGAAGTCAATACCACGCCGGGGATGACGGCGGCGAGCTTCATTCCCCAGCAGGTGCGTGCCGCAGGGCTCGACATCACCGACGTCCTACACGCCATCATCGAGAAGTAAAGTCCGGACCAACTAAGGAAGAGAGCCCCGAAGTCTAATCGCTTCGAGGCTCTCTTCCTTTTCCCTCATAAACTTAGGGAGGCATAAATCAAGACTTTGACAAGGAAATAGCCGACCACGGAGAGCCGGAGAAAAAGAATACCTGCGAGGCGACAGGGCTCACGCCGGGCTGCATAAATTTCAGTGGCTTAAAGGTTATTGTATTTTTCGGAGGAAGGATTTCGTTATCTTTGCCGATAGGAACGACTTCAACTTCCCCTGTCCGCTGAAAAACATCAGTGTACCTATGTCACGACCAAAACTCATCCGACTTCTCTCCGACCCCCGCTTCACGCTCGCAGTGTGGGTCGTCCTCCTCGTCCTCGCCTGTCTGAGGGTGTTTCATGGGTCGGGTGCCTTTAATAATTACCTAATCTTTGAGCGCAGCTGGGATCACTTCATTTCCGGAGCCGACCTCTATGCGTACTACCCGAAGGAGTACTACGACCAGTTCTTCTACGGACCGCTCTTTGCGGTGCTCATCGCGCCCTCGTCGCTTTTGCCGACTTGGGTGGGTATGTGGCTGTGGCTGACTTGCGGCACGGGGCTGATGCTCCTTGCCATCTATGCTTTGCGCGACCGGCTCTCCGGGGCGAGAGCAGCCGTTTTTATGTGGATCGTGGCCAATGAAGTGTACCTCGCCCTCCTGATGCAACAGTACAATCTCTATGTGGCCGCCCTCTTGCTTCTCGCCCTCGTCTGTGTCGAAAAGGATCTGCCCGGTCTCTTCGCCCTCATCGTCGTCATCGGTCTCCTGACCAAGATCTACGGTGCTATGGCGATACTGCTTTTCCCTTTCCTCAAACGGAAGAAAGAGGCGGTGATCTGGGGGGTCTCCTTGTCCGTCGTCCTCATCCTCCTGCCCGCTCTTTTTACGGAAGGGGGATGGAGCTACCTCGAAGGGCAGTACCGGAACTGGTTCGAGACGCTGGCGACGAAGAACGGGGAGAACCTCTACGCGGGGGAGCAGAACCTGGGACTCGTCGGTATGGTGCGCAAGACGCTCGGTCTCCCACCCTCTTTTAGCGACCTGTGGCTGATGATTCCCGGCGGCGTCCTACTCCTTTTGCCGCTTTTGAGGAGGGCGCGGTACGGAAGTGCCGCATTTCGGGCACTCTACCTCTCGAGCATCGCGCTCTTCACCGTCCTCTTCAGCACGGGGACGGAGACCAATACGTACATCATCGGCTACATAGGCATCGCGCTGTGGTTCGCCGCCTACCGCACCCGGGGCAACCTCGCGGAGCAGATTCTCTTTTGGGGCGCCCTCTTTTTCTCTTTCTCCACGAGCGACCTTATGCCGCACGTCCTGAGGTACGAAGTCATTCAGCCCTACGCACTGAAGGCGCTCTTCCCATCCTTGATTTGGTTTTACCTCATTTACCGTCTTCTCACCCATGACTTTGGATCTGATACTGCCGGCGTACAAACCCCTTCCCGAGTGGGAGAAGTACGCCGAGATGCGCATCACGCGGCTTAAATCCGCCTATGAGGCAGAGACGGGACAAGTGCTCGACCTGAGGCTTTTTGTCGTTCCCGACTGCTCGCCTTACGGACACGGAGAAGAGGTACGGGCGTTTTGGAAGACGCGCCCGTTCGAGACCGTGTACGTCGAGTATGCCCAAAACAAGGGCAAAGGTGGCGCGATACGGGCCGCGATGCAGCTCTCGACGGCTCCTTTCGTGATGTACACCGACTGGGATTTTCCCTACACGACGGACTCTATGAAGGATATGCTTCTGGAGCTGGAAGGGGGCGCGGACTTAGTCCTCGCAGAGCGGCGCAAAGAGACGTACCTCAGGGTGATACCGGATCGGAGAAAAGTGCTCTCCTTCCTCTCTCACCTTTTCAACCGCGTCCTCCTCTACCTCCCCACGGTAGACACTCAAGGGGGACTTAAGGGGCTGTCGGCAAAAGGGAGAGAAGCGTTTCTCGAGACACGCATCGACCGGTTTCTCTTCGACACCGAGTTCGTCGCCCTCGCCGTACACCGCAAGCTCTCTGTGCGGGTCATCAGCACCGCCATACGCCCCGATATCCAACTCTCCGACATCTCGCCCCGTACGCTCTTGTCGGAGCTCCCGGGGCTCTACCGAATCTTTTACGCACGATGGTTATCCTAAGTTTTGACATCGAGGAGTTTGACCTCCCGACAGAATACGGTCTCTCTATCTCCCCGGAGCGTCAGATCGAGATCTCCGAAAAAGGGCTGAACAACCTCCTCGACCTCCTCGAGAGCGAAGAGGTACCGGCTACTTTTTACAGCACCGTCCGCTTTATGGAGTCCATCTCTCCCGAGACACGGCATAGGCTCGTGGCGGGGGAAGACTTCGAGATCGCGTCCCACGGGATGCACCACGGCGTGATGGAAAAAGGCGACCTCACCGCCTCCAAGACCGCACTCGAGCGCCTCACGGGGAAGGACGTCACGGGCTTCCGGATGCCGAGGATGATGCCCGTAGATATGGAGGAGCTAAAAGCTGCGGGCTATTTGTACGACTCTTCCCTAAACCCTGCCTTTATCCCCGGACGCTACAATAATCTCTCCCTCCCGACCGTACCTTTTTCGGAGCCAAACGGCATCATCCGCCTACCGGGTCCCGTGACCCCCAAGCTCCGGATTCCGCTTTTCTGGCTCGGATTGCACCACTACCCCCTTCCGATGTACAAGGCTCTGTGCCGGCTCACGCTCCGCAAGACGGACTACCTCCAGCTCTACTTCCACCCCTGGGAGTTTGCGGACTGGACGAAAGAAAAAGACTTGTCCCGCGTCCCTTTCCTCATCAAAAGAAGAATCGGCTTTCCTATGATCAAGCGCCTGAAGTCGGTCATCCGAAGTTTGAAAAAAGAAGGCATGGCGTTTGGCACGGCAGCCGGGAAGTGCGCTGAGTCCCTATCCCGGTAGACTACGGGGCGGATACCCCTCTAAGGTCTCCGGCAGTTAGGAACCGGGAATTTTTCGGGTAAAGACAGAGTACACCCTTCTACTCATAAGCCGTCCTAAACGAGACACGTACCAAGGAGATCTTCCCGGTACGTGTCTCGTCTTGCTGTCCTACAGACCGAGGCAATTGTCTCGGTCCGTACCAAAATATCCCTCCCGCAGGAGACTCGGAGACTCTTTTTAATTTGGGTATATTTGCGCGTATTATATTCGATATCCACTCGGGAAAGCAGACTATGGCAGGAAGAGACGAGCAACGGTTAGGTAAGAGCAAGAATCTGAGTTTCATTCATTCGCGCATCATCAGCATCATCAGCATCGCTATGGTGCTCTTCTTGGTCGGCGTGGTCGCCATCATCGGTCTCGTCGGCACCGGTCTCAAAGACTACGTCCGGGAGAGCTTCAACTTCACCGTACTCATTACCCCGGAAGCGTCCAATAACGAGATCGCTTTGATGAAAAAAGACATCGAGAAGCACCCGTTCGTCAAGGAGGTCGAATACTACTCCAAGGAAGAGGCCATGAAGCAGCTCACCGAAGAGCTCGGAGAGAGTCCGGAGAGCTTCCTGGGGTGGAATCCCCTCTCACCCACGCTCGAAGTCTATGTCAAAAGCAAATACGTGTCTGAGAAGGACAGCATCGCGAAGATCGAACGGCTGCTGGGCAATTACCCCATCACCCAAAGCGTCTCTTTCCGCAAAGATCTCATCGAAGCGCTCAATAAGAACATCCGTACCGTCACCATCGTAATGATCGTGCTGACGGTCATCCTACTCCTAATCTCGGTGGTACTTATCAATAACACCGTCCGGCTTCTCATTTACTCCAAGCGTTTCCTCATCTACACGATGCGCCTTGTGGGAGCGACGGCAGGCTTTATCCGAAGGCCTTTCGTGTGGAGCAATATATGGGCAGGCGTAGCCGCGGCGGTTTTGGCCATCGCGCTACTGGCATGGGGACGGTGGTATATCTTGGAGGTCTTCCCGCCGATGCGCGAAGTCTTGACGATCCGAAACTCCCTAATCGTCTCGGGGATTGTCCTCGTCCTCGGGGTTCTCATCAGCTGGATTGCGTCAGCTCTGGCGGTAAGTCGCTACCTGAGGATGGACGCAGACAAGCTCTACAGGGCCTAATCACTTCACCTATTTTTTGTCTCAAAATGGCACAAGAGTCCAAATACTACGGTTTTACACGCGCCAACCTATGGATATTGGCGGTCTCGATGCTCCTTCTCGTCATCGGGTATGCGTTGATGAGCGGGGGAAAGAGTGCGGACGGCGTAAGCTTCGACCCGGAGGTCTTTAATTTCCGGAGAATCGTGCTCGCTCCCATTCTTACCACGCTCGGCTATCTCGGCATCATCCCCGCCCTCCTCTACCGCCCGAAATCCAAACAATAATAAGAGGAAGGACACACTTAACGCAATAGAAGATATCAGATGGATTACATACAGGCCATCGTACTGGCCATCGTAGAGGGACTCACGGAGTTCCTGCCTGTCTCGAGTACGGGACACATGGTGATCGCCCAAGCGCTAATGGGCATCGAGAGCACCGATTTCGTCAAGGCATTTACAGTGATGATACAGCTCGGCGCCATCCTCAGCGTCGTAGTGCTGTACTTTCGGGAGTTCCTCCGCTTCGAGGTGCCTTCGGATCTCAGGGATGCGCCGGGCTTCAGGCGGCTATTGGGGCGCTTTCGCTTCTACTGGCTTCTCGCGGTGGGGATTATCCCTGCGGTCGTCTTGGGGCTGCTCTTCGACGACTGGGTGGACTCGGTACTCGGCGAAGTCTGGATCATCGCCTTGAACCTCGTCATAGGCGGGGTGATTATGCTCTTCATCGACAGCTGGGTGAAGCGCGGGGAGAAGAAAATCGTCCGCTACAAGGATTCTTTCATCATCGGTCTCTTTCAGTGCATCGCGATGTTCCTGCCCGGGATGTCGCGCTCTATGAGTACGATCGTGGGCGGTATGGCAGTGGGGCTGAAGAGGGAAACGGCCGCGGAGTTCAGCTTCTTCCTCGCCGTGCCGACGATGGCAGGAGCCACGGTGTACGAGTTGCTTAAGTTTATGAAGTCCGGCGACCTGCATATCCTGGCAGACAACTGGGGGCTGCTCCTCATCGGCAACGCGGTGGCTTTCGTCGTGGCACTCCTTGCTATAAAGTATTTTATAGGGTACGTCCGCAAGCACTCCTTTAGGGCATTCGGGGTATACCGCATCATAGTGGGGGGCGTGATTCTCCTTATGATGGCATCGGGCGTAAACCTCGCCCTTTTCCAATAACCTCACCGTATGAGCAATAAGCCCCAAGCCGATCGCCCCAAAAGCTCGTTCGATCTCGGGAGGTACGTCGTCATAGACAAACCTCCGGAATGGACCAGCTTCGACGTGGTCAACAAGTTCCGTTACGTCCTCTCGAAAGCTCTGGGTGTCAAGCGCATCAAAGTGGGTCACGCCGGCACACTCGACCCGCTCGCCACGGGCGTCGTGGTCGTCTGCACGGGACGTTTCACCAAGACCATCGACGAAGTACAGAAGGGCTTGAAACACTACGTCACCACCATCAAGCTCGGTGAGACGACCCCGAGCTTTGACCTCGAGAGTGAGGTCGACGCGACTTTTCCCTACGATCACATCACGAGGGAGATGACGGAAGAAGCGCTGAGGAAGTTTGAGGGCGAAATCGACCAAGTGCCCCCACTCTTCTCTGCCGTGAACATCAACGGCACCCGTGCCTACAAATTGGCCCGGAGAGGAGAGGAGACGGAGCTGCCGGCAAAGAAAGTATTCATCCGGGAAATCAAGCTCACCACATTCGAGCCGCCGATGCTGACACTCGAAGTCACTTGCGGCAAAGGGACCTACATCCGCTCTTTGGCTCGTGATCTCGGTCGTGAGTTTGGGAGCGGGGCACACCTCACTGCCCTCCGGCGCACAAGTGTGGGCTCCTTCACGCTTGATGACGCCATCAAGCCGGAGGAGATCGAAGACTTCATAAAGGGGGAGCTGGAGAAAGAGGGCTACAAAAGAGAACAATAACGGGGAACCGACAGTTATATTTAAGAATATGAAGACGCTAAGGAATAATCTGGGGAGCATGAAGCTCTCCCAATTCAAATACAAACTTCCCGAAGAGCTGATTGCTCAGCGGCCTGCCGAAAAGTTTCGGGACGAGGCACGTATGATGGTGATTCATAAGGAGAGCGGAGAGATCGAGCACCGGCTCTTCAAGGATATGATCGACTACTTCGGCGCCGACGACGTCATCGTCCTCAACGACACACAGGTCTTCCCGGCCAAGCTTCTCGGTCACAAAGAGAAGACAAACGCCATTATCGAAGTCTTCCTTCTCCGTGAGCTCAAGCCCGAGCAATTGCTCTGGGACGTGCTCGTGGATCCGGCGAGAAAAATCCGCATCGGCAATAAGCTCTATTTCGGCGAAGACGAGAGTCTCGTGGCCGAAGTTATCGATAATACGACTTCACGCGGTCGCACGCTGCGCTTCATCTTTGACGGCACGCACGAGGAGTTCAAAAAAGAGCTCTTCGCGCACGGTCTCACACCTCTGCCCGACTACATCAAGCGGGACGAAGAGCCGGAGGATCCCGAGAACTACCAGACGATTTACGCCACGGAGGAAGGTGCGGTGGTGGCACCGTCAGCGGGCTTTCACTTCAGCAGAGAGCTGATGAAGCGTCTGGATCTGAAGGACACCAAGTTTGCGCGTCTGACGCTGCACAACTCCCGTGTGATGTATTCCGAAATCGACGTCGACGACCTCACGAAGTACAAGATGGGGAGCGAGCAGATGTTCGTCTCCAAAGAGTGCTGCGATATGGTCAATAACGCGAAAATCTCGGGCAAACAGATTTGCGCCGTCGGAGCCTCCACGATGAAAGCCCTTGAGACGGCCGTAAGTACGGACGGCTTCATCAAGCCTTACGAGGGTTGGACGGGAAAGTTCATCTTCCCGGAGTATGAGTTTGAAGTGGCCACCTCGATGATTACGGGCTTCCACATACCCTACTCTCCGATGCTTATGAACGCCTGCGCTTTCGGCGGTTACAAAAACGTGATGGCGGGATATAAGGAGGCGATCAAAGAGAAGTACGGCTTCGGTGCCTACGGCGACTCCATGCTTATCGTTCCGTAAGAGGATGGCGCCCCAAAAGGTTAAAGCATACCTCTCCCTCGGCAGCAACATGGGAGACCGTGAGGCGCTTCTGGGGCGTGCGGCAGCTCTTTTGGGGGAAAGATGCGGAGTCGTGACTGCAGTCTCCAAGACTTTCGAGACGGATCCTGAGGGGTTCCGTAGTCCGCATCTTTTTTACAATATCGCCTTAGCGCTCGAGACGACCCTTTCCCCGCATGGTTTGCTCTCCGAAACCCAAGAAATCGAGAGAGAGCTTGGGAGGACGCACAAAAGCCAGGACGGCGTTTATGCCGACCGTCCCATCGACATCGACCTCATCCTCTACGGAGATCTGATTTTGGACACACCGGAGCTTACGGTGCCGCACCCGCGGTTTCGGGAGCGTCTTTTTGTCCTCAAGCCTCTGACCGAAATAGCGTCCGAAACTGTAGATCCGGTCTCCGGGAAAAAAGTATCCGAACTCTTATGGGACGTCTCTTAGCACTGGACGTGGGCAGAAAGCGCACCGGTCTCGCCGCCACCGATCCCCTCAAAATCATCCCCACGGGTCTGGGCTACATCGCAACTTCCAAAGTGGTCGAGTGGCTCGTGGCGTATCTCCAAAAGGAGTCCGTCGACGCACTCGTCGTCGGGGAGCCGAAGCAGGCGGACAATACCCCGAGCGAGAGTGCGAAGTACATCGAGCCACTCATCCGGCGCATCCGCTCTAAGCTCCCCAACCTCGAAATCGTCCGATACGATGAGCGGTACACCTCCGTACTCGCCCAAAAAGCGATCCTCGAGAGTGGCGTCACGAAGATGAAAAGGAGAGAAAAAGGACTTGTAGACGAAGTGAGTGCCGTGATTATCCTCCGTGACTTTATGGAGAGTAAGGCGGGAAAAGACTATATTTGCTCCAAGTAGGCGGTTTTAGATAGGGAGGGGGCAGAGAATCGGGTCCGTGAGAGGGGAAAACTTTGGTCCGTATCTCGCATTCCTTTTGGTCGGACCGAAATTTTTGTCCGGTACAGGCCGAAAAAAGTTTCCCGGTACGGTCGGGAAAAGACTGCCCGCAAGAGACATTAAATTTACAGACAAACGTAGAGAAAGAAAAAATATGATCCTTCCGATATACATTTACGGCACAGAGGTGCTCCGGCACGAGACCCGTGAGATAGACCCGCTCACGGAAGAGGGGCTCGCTAAGCTCATCGACGATATGTTCGAGACGATGTACAAAGCCGACGGCGTGGGGCTGGCCGCTCCGCAGGTAGGCAAGAGCATCCGCCTCTTCGTTATCGATGCCGATGACCTTAAAGACACCTTCCCCGAGACAGCCGGTTTCAAGAAGGCGTTCATCAATCCCTCCATCCTCGGATCAAGCGAAGAGACCATCACAATGGAGGAAGGATGCCTCTCCCTCCCCGGTCTCTCGGAGAGCGTGACACGCCCCAAGTGGGTCTCCGTACGCTACCAGGATCCCCAAGGAGAGTGGCACGAGGAAAGGTTGGAGGGATTCAACGCAAGAGTCTTCCAACACGAATTTGACCATCTCGAAGAAGTCCTCTTCACGGATCGGGTCACGCCACTCCGCAAACAGATGATCAAGGGGAAGCTCAGCAAGCTCTCCAAGGGGAAAGTACCCGCAAGCTACCGAACAGTTTCCAACAAATAAATCTTATTACCACTCCCGAAGATGAAAAGACTGCTCCGCACGATCTTCGGCATTCTGCTCCTCACGGTGCCGGCGCTACTGGCTCCCCTTTCGGCGTATGCACAGATCGATATGGAGCAGGTCATCAAGATTGGTCAAAACGCGATTTATTTCAAGGACTACGTCCTCGCCATACAGCTCTTCAATAACGCCGTCCGTGCCGACTCCACCCGCGCAGAGCCGTACTACTATCGTGCGATGGCCAAGTACCAACTCGACGACTACCTCGGAGCCGAGGAAGACGCCTCAGAGAGCATCCGCCGCAATCCATTTATCTACGAAGCCTACTACCTCAGGGGCATCACCCGCCACACCCTCGGCAAAGACTCCCTCGCCGCCCTTGACTACGAAGTCGTCCTTAGAGACAACCCCGACCACAAAGGCGCCCTTCATAACGCCTCCGCCCTCTATATCTTCCAAAAAGACACCACGAGAGCGAAAGAGACCATAGCCCACCTCAAGCGCTATTACCCCGACTACGCCATGGGCTACGTGCTGGATGGGGGATTGCATTTGGTGGAGAAAGACACCATCGGCGCAAAGAAGCTTTTCGAGAAAGCACTCACCAAGGACGCCTCCCTCACCGGAGCCTACCTCTCGCTTGCCGAGATAGAGTACAACCGCGCCCGCTACGCCGATGCCGAGAAACTCATCTCCAAAGCCATCAAAGAGGTGCCGAGAGAGTCGCGCCTCTTCGTGAACCGTGCCTTGATGCGGTACAAGCAGAATAACATCCGCGGAGCCATGGAGGACTACACCAAGGCCGTGGATCTCGATCCCTCGAGCCTCCTTGCCCGGTACAACCGCGCACTCCTGAGGACCCAAGTGGGCGAACTCAACGGCGCCCTCGAAGACCTAAATATGGTCGTGCGGGAGGATCCCAATAACTATTTCGCCATCTTCAACCGCGCCATCCTCTCCAACTTGGTCGGAGATCCGAACCTCGCCAAGAGCGACCTCGACAAAATCATCAAGCGGTACCCCACTTTTGTCCCCGCCTACGCCGAGCGCTCCAACGCCTATCAGCTCTTGGGGCAGGACTACAACGCCCGCAAAGACCTCTACCAAGCCTCCAAGATGGTCTACGACAAGGGGTCTGCCAACGAAGCCAAGGCCTTGCAGGAGCTTCAAGAAGACCTCGAGAGGGAACTGACTCCTGACTCCGCCACGCTCGCGGTGCGTGACGAAAGGGACGAGAACATCAGGAAGTTCCGTCAGCTCGTCACCAACAGCCGTGCCAAAGGGTACACCGAGCGCTACGAAGAGGGTGCGGAAGGCTCCATCCGCGGTCGGGTACAGGACAGACAGTCTGCCGTGATGCCCCAGGGAATGTACCGTCTCTCCTACTACGTCCAAACCGAAGGCCAACTGCGTTTCGTCCCCAAGCAGGCTTTCATCGATGCCCTTTTCAAAAAGAAAGAGGGTAGACAGATATTCGTGGTCTGGCAGGTGCCCGAGCTGAACGAGCTACAGAGCCGGGAGCACCTCGAAGAGATCCAAAAGAAACGCGGCACCTCCTTTGACCAAGGGATGGCTCTCGTGACCGTAAAAGACTTCGAAGCTTCGGTGTCGGCATTTTCCGACGCAGTGGAGGACGACCCCTCGGATGCAGCCGCCTTTTTCCAGAGAGGCGTATCCCGCTTTATGAATTACCTCGCAAGTCAGGACGGCAAGGAGCTGGGCGAAGCCGACCTCGTACGCCGTAAGGGCATCTCCCAAGCCTCCATCAGCGACTTCGAAAAAGTACTCGAGCTCGTCCCGGACTACGCCCCGGCGCTCTACAACATCGGGTACGTCCTCTACTCCGTGGGGCGCTATGCGGACGCCGCCACTTACTTCGAGAAAGCGATAGAGCGCACCCCGGATATGGGCGTCGCCTACTATAACCTCGGACTCTCGCAGTACGCCCTCGGAGACAAAGCCCGGGCCGACGCAAGTATGAGCCGCGCAGGAGCTCTCGGCATCTACGAAGCCTATAGCGTCATCAAACGCATGCAGTAAACATGAACGAATCCAAGATAAACATAGCCATCGACGGCTACTCGTCCACGGGCAAAAGTACCATCGCCAAAGAACTCGCCCGCGCCCTCGGCTACACCTATATCGACACCGGAGCCATGTACCGCGGAGTCACCCTCTTCCTCCTCGAAAAGGGTCTGTGGGACGAAGGCGAAAACGACCTCCGAGCCGTCAAAAAAGCCCTGGAAGAAATCAACCTCGACTTCCGGCGGACAGCAGACGGTCAGCACCTATTCCTCAACGGTCGGGACGTGGAGAGCGAGATCCGCGGGATGTGGGTCTCGAGCTTCGTCAGTCCCGTGAGTGCCGTCCCCGAAGTACGCACCTTCCTCGTCGCCCGACAGCAGGCTATGGCCAAGGCTAAGGGCGTGGTGATGGATGGCCGCGATGTGGGGACCACCGTCCTCCCGGACGCAGAGCTGAAGATCTTTATGACCTCCCGCCCAGAAGTCCGAGCCCGTAGGAGGTACGACGAGATGATCGCCAAAGGCAAAAAAGTCACTCAGGACGAAATCATCGAGAACCTCAAGACCAGAGACCACATAGACTCCACCCGCGAAGTCTCGCCACTCCGTCAAGCCGGCGACTCCCGCCTGCTCGACAACTCGGACTTGACCCGTGAGGAGCAAAACGCCATAGTGCTTCGCTGGGCGGAGGAAACCATAGCGAAAAATGGTCGAGATTGAGATCAGCAAATCCTCGGGCTTCTGTTTCGGCGTCGTAAATGCCATCAAGCACGCCGAGGAGCACCTTCGAAAGGAGAAAAGTCTCTTCTCCCTCGGAGAAATCGTCCACAACCATGAGGAAGTGAAGCGGCTCTCGGACAAAGGTCTCGAACCCATAGACTACGAGCGTCTCCGGACACTCGGAGCGGGAGAGACGGTACTCTTTAGGGCACACGGGGAAGCCCCTTGGGTCTACGATCTCGCGAAGGACCGCGGGATTAACGTCATCGATGCCACTTGTCCCGTCGTCCTGACCCTGCAGAAAAGGATCCGCAAGATTTACGCCGAGACGCTCGAGACCGGAGCGCAAATCGTCATCTATGGCAAGGAGGGACACGCCGAAGTCAACGGGCTCGTCGGTCAAACCGGTGGGAGTGCCATCGTCATCTCGTCCATAGAGCAGATTGACGCCCTCATCGACTTCGCCCGTCCCGTCTATCTCTTCAGCCAGACGACGAAAGACCGTGACCACTTCGCGGCGCTCTCCTCCGAGATTCGCTCCAAAATGCACCCCGGCGTACCTTTTGAAGCATACGACACGATCTGCCGGCAGGTCGCAAACCGCATCCCCGACCTCATCGACTTTGCCCGCCGGAAGGACTTCGTCTACTTCATCGCCGGGAAAAACTCGTCGAACGGACGCGTACTCTACGAGACGGCGAAGGGGGCTAATCCCCGGACCGAGTTCATAGAGACGCCGGACGACATCACAGAGCCGCTTCCTCCCGGCGTCCGTACCGTAGGCATCTCGGGCGCCACATCCACGCCGATGTGGTTGATGGAAGCCGTGGCCGAAAAAGTCCGTCTCCTTAACCCCTGACCCCCCATCATAAACCCCATAACCGTACTATGTATCGAAAAAAGCTCATTCCCGTTCTCGCCGTTATGTCCCTCTTTTCCGTCCTTCTTCACGCCCAGAGTGTCACGCCGCTCACGCTTGACGACGTGATACCCGGCGGACGCACTTGGCAAGAGAAGCACCCTCAGGCGCCGAGAATCCTCGGTGCCGTCTCCGGCGGACTTTTGGTCTACAACGCCGACCGCATCGACCTTATGAAAGCGGACGGCAGGACGGAGCCTTTCCTCGAAGCTTCCGAGTGGCAAAAGATGAGCGGAGCCCTGCTCCGGAATCTTCCTCCTTTCGTCCCTGCAGAAAAAGGTACCCTCCTCTCCGCTTACTCCGGCAATAGGCTTTACCTCCTTGACGCCGAGACCAAAGCCCTCACCACCTACGAGTATGACCGCACCAAATGGTCGGATGCCAAAATAAGCCCCACCGGGGACTGCCTCGTACTCCTTGACGGGCAAAACATCGCCCTCCTCCGCAAAGGCGAGACCGAGCCTGTCCCCGTCACCACGGACGGCTCCCTTGACCTCGTCTACGGTCAGAGTGCAGCGCGCAACGAATTCGGCACCGACCGCGGCATCTTTTTCTCCCCCTCCGGGCGTTATTTCGCCTTTTACCGCATCGACCAAAGCGAAGTAGCCGCCTACCCCATCGTACACATGGAGCGCCCCATCGCCAAGATTGCTCCGGAGAAATATCCGATGGCAGGCGGCGCGTCTCAGAAGACGACCGTCGGTATCTTCGACACCCGTGACGGCAGCATCCGGTACCTCGAGACGGGCGCACCTTTTGACCGCTACTTCACCAATCTCTCTTGGGCACCGGACGAAAAGCGCCTCTACATCGACGAAGTGACGCGCGATCAAGCGGAGGATAGGCTCACAGCTTACGACATCCAAAGCGGCAAGCCCGTCCAAACCGTCCTCCGCGAGACGAACGAGCGCTATATCGAGCCTCAGCAGCCCATCGCATTTGTCCCCGGAGCGGAGCGGCAGTTCGTCCGTCTCAGCCGGAAAGACGGCTTCAATAACCTCTACCTCTATGACGTGACGGGCAAGCTTGTCCGCCCCCTTACCCGCGTCTCCAACGGCGAAGTGACGCGCTTCCTCGGCTTGGATCCGAAAGGTCGGTACGCCTACTACACTTCTAACGCCGAAGACCCTCGGTGTGAGAATCTCTACCGTGTCCGGCTTAGCGACGGCGCCACCGAAAGGCTTACCACGGGAGAGGGCACCCACCGCGTGACGGTCTCCAACGATTTCGCCTACGCCTACGATGCTTTTTCCAATCTTGACACACCCGGGGTTTACTCGGTCATCGAACTTGGAGCCAAGCCCGTCACCACCGTTTTTGCCAAAAGCAACCTTTCCGAAGACCTCTCCCTACGACCTTCTGTCGAGCTCGGGGTCCTTAAAGCCGACGACGGCGTGACAGACCTCTACTACAAGCTCACCAAACCAGCGAAGCTCGAGAAGGGCAAGAAATACCCCGTCATCGTCTACGTCTACGGAGGTCCCCACGCGCAGCTCGTCACCAACTCTTGGAACAGCCTCAGACACAACTGGGACAACTATATGGCGGAAAAAGGCTACCTCGTCTTCACGCTCGACAACCGCGGCTCCGCAAACCGCGGCTTCGGATTCGAGAGCATCGTCCACCGCAATCTCGGCAAGTACGAGATGGCAGACCAGATGACGGGCATCAAGTTCCTCAAGAGCCTTCCTTACGTGGATGCGGACAAGATCGGCGTACACGGCTGGAGCTTCGGAGGCTTTATGACCACAAACCTCATCACCACATACCCCGAGACCTTCAAAGTCGGGGTCGCGGGCGGTCCCGTCATTGACTGGAGGCTGTACGAAGTAATGTACGGCGAGCGCTATATGGACACTCCGGAAGAAAACCCCGAAGGGTACCAAAATGCAGACCTCACAAGGAAAGCCAAAAACCTCAAAGGGCGCCTCCTCCTCATTCACGGCGCCATAGACCCCGTCGTCGTTTGGCAAAACTCCCAAGACTTCCTCAACGCCGCCATCGAAGCACGCACTCTGCCCGACTATCTCGTCTACCCCAATCACCCCCACAACGTCATCGGCAAAGACCGCGTCCACCTTATGATGCACGTCACCCGTTACTTCGACGACTTCCTCAAGTAGGCGTTCGTTCTACTTTCTCCTCTCTCCCAAACAGATGTTTTCCCTACTATTAGGTATTTCTCGTACAAATTTGCCTTGATACCTTTGCCCAAACAGATTAGGACGAAGGACACACGTAAAGAAATATCTAAAAAATGGAAAACAAAATCAAGACCGGTCTAACCAATGTTTCGGAGACGTTGCTGATACCTTTGTGGGCGAAAGCGACAGAAACAGACCGTAAAAACGGCTTTCTCAGGGACGAAAAGGCGACAGAAATCTTAGAGAAAATCGAGTACGATTTCTCGAAACTGAAAACCTCAAAGATATCGCAAGCCGGATGTTGTCTCAGAGCCTCGCTAATAGACAAAGAGGTGATCGAGTTTCTCGATTCCAACCCCGATGCCACAGTGATAGAATTGGGGGTCGGACTTGATGCCAGATACGAAAGGATTCAACGTTACGGGATCACTCATTGGTACGATTTGGATCTCCCGGATGTCATAAAATTGAGGAGACAATTCTTGCCAGAAAGCAACCGTCACAGCTATATTGAAGCCTCGATGTTTGACTACGGCTGGATAGACACTGTCAAAAAACACAAAACTCCCGTTTGCATTATCATAGAAGGCGTGCTTATGTACTTCTCTCCTGACGAGGTCAAAGCGTTCTTCATCGAATTGTGCAACCAGCTGGAGTCCGCTGTGGTACTCTTCGATATGATCCCATACAAGGCTGTAGGGCATTCCAAGCAACACGACGCTCTCTCCAAAATAGACAGCGAAGTCGAATTCCTGTGGTCCGTACGTCATACGAAAGAGATGGAGAAATGGCACCCCAAAATCAAGATTCGTAAGACCCTCAATCTGAGTGACTACGAAAAGGGTCGATTTCCTTCGGTCTGGCGCATTCTCTACAAAATTCCTTTTTTCTACCGGAACTTCAATCAGAGGGTTATCCGATTGGATATTGTCTGATGTTTCAAAGAAGAGAACTTTCTCTGCGATATAGGACACTGTCACGCGTCCCGACAAGAAAACTACTCCCATCCGATAAAGTCCCAGAATAGACGACAGATAAGGCTCAACCGCAGCACCGTGGCGGTTGAGTCTTTCTGCATTATACCGCCTCTACGTACCAAATTTTCTCCCGGGATGGCTGCACCCCATCTTCCGAATTAGGACTATAAAGGGTATCTTTGTAGGGATATTCCCCATAGATTTTACGCAACAAAAGAGTTCAGATGAAGCATATACGCAACTTTTGCATCATAGCCCATATTGACCACGGCAAGAGTACCCTTGCCGACCGTCTCCTCGAGTACACCAAGACCGTCTCCGAGCGGGAAGCTCAGGACCAAGTGCTTGACGATATGGACTTGGAGCGGGAGCGCGGCATCACGATTAAGAGCCATGCCATCCAGATGGACTACACACTCGACGGCGAAGAGTATGTGCTTAATCTCATCGACACCCCGGGGCACGTGGACTTCTCCTACGAAGTGTCCCGCTCCATCGCCGCGTGCGAGGGCGCGCTCCTCATCGTGGACGCTTCCCAGGGGGTACAGGCGCAGACCATATCCAACCTCTATATGGCGCTCGAACACGACCTCGTCATCATCCCAGTCCTGAACAAAATAGACCTCGAGAGCGCACGCCCTGAGGAAGTGGGGGACGAAGTGGTGAATCTCCTGGGCGTCGACCCGTCCGAGATTATCCGGGCGTCGGGCAAAACAGGCGAAGGGGTCGAAGAGATCCTCCGCGCCGTCGTGGAGCGCATCCCCGCTCCGAAGGGCGACCCCGACGCGCCGCTGCAGGCACTCATCTTCGACTCGGTCTTTAACTCCTTCCGGGGGATCATCGCTTATTTCAAGGTGGTGAACGGTTCGATTCACAAAGGGGAGAGGGTGAAGTTCATCAACACCGGCAAGGAGTACGACGCGGACGAAGTCGGGACCCTCAAGCTCTCTATGGTGCCGAAAGAGGAAATCAAGACCGGAGACGTGGGCTACATCATCTCGGGCATCAAGACGAGCAAAGAAGTGAAGGTGGGCGACACCATCACGGCACTCGACAATCCCGCAGACAAAGCCATCGCAGGCTTCGAGGAGGTCAAGCCGATGGTCTTTGCAGGGGTCTATCCGATCACGCCGGACGAGTTCGAGAACCTCCGCACTTCGCTCGAAAAGCTCCAGCTCAACGATGCCTCCCTCACCTTTCAGCCCGAGAGCTCGGCAGCACTCGGCTTCGGTTTCCGCTGCGGCTTCCTCGGACTTCTGCACATGGAGATCATACAGGAGCGGCTCGACCGGGAGTATGATATGAGCGTCATCACCACGGTGCCGAACGTCTCCTACCTCGTCCACACCAAGAAAGGCGAAGAGATCGAAGTCCACAACCCCTCCGGGCTACCCGATCCCACGCTCATAGACTTCATCAAAGAGCCCTTCATACGTGCCTCCATCATTACGACGACCGACTACATCGGTCCGATTATGACCCTTTGCCTCGGCAAGCGGGGAGAGCTCATCAAGCAGGACTACCTCTTCGGCAACCGAATCGAGCTCACCTACGATCTGCCCCTCGGAGAAATCGTCATCGACTTCTACGACCGTCTCAAGAGCGTCTCCCGCGGTTACGCCTCATTCGACTACCAGGTTCACGACTACCGCCCCTCCCGCCTCGTGAAGGTGGACATCCTGCTCAATGGCGAGCAGGTGGATGCCCTCTCTTTCCTCACCCACGCGGACAACGCCGTACCAATGGGTCGGCGCATCTGCGAGAAGCTCAAGGAACTGATTCCCCGCCAGCAATTCGAAATCGCCATCCAAGCGGCCATAGGCGCCAAAGTCATCGCCAGAGAGACGATCAAAGCCGTGCGCAAAGACGTGACAGCCAAGTGCTACGGCGGCGACGTATCCCGTAAGCGCAAACTCCTCGAGAAGCAGAAGGAAGGCAAAAAGCGGATGAAGCAGATCGGCAACGTCGAAGTGCCCCAAAAAGCCTTCCTCGCCGTCCTCAAGCTCGACTAAAATCTCACACAGACCGGGGAGAAGATTTGGTACAGGCCGGCGCAAAAATTTCGGTCTGTACCCGGACATATCCCCGGTACGTACCTTCCTCATCCTTTACACGGACATAAACCGAAACTACCCACAGAACCCTCTAAAATGGCTGACTCGAACTCTGCACCCCAAATGCTCGGAAACGGACCTTTCTCCAAAAGGACGAGCGTCCTCCCCGCAGGCGTGGTCAAAAATCTCTCCAACTCCATCCCCCCAAATAACCTCGACATCGAGCGTCTCGTGCTCGGAGCCTTGGTTTTGGAGAAAGACGCCTTCTCCCAAGTGGGCGAAATCCTCAGCCCCGACTGCTTCTACGATCCGCGCCACCGCACCATCTACCATGCGATACAGCTCCTCGCGATAGAGGAGAAGCCGATCGACATCCAGACGGTCATCGAGAAGCTCCGCCTTATGGGCGAGCTCAAAGCGACACAGGGACTGACCTACATCCCCGAGCTCGCCGCCATCGTCAATAGCACCGCCCACCTCGAAGCCCACGCACGGCTCCTTTACGACAAGATGGTGCAGCGCGAGCTCATCACCTTCGGGAACCAGGTGATCCAAAACGCCTACGACGAAGAGATCAGCGTCACGGACACGATGCAGGACGCGGAGAGCCGCCTTTTCGAGATCACCCAAGGCACCAATAAGGACGACGTCCAGTCCCTCAAAGACCTCCTCCCCCAGACCCTCGAAGAGATCCAAAAGGCCGCCGAACACGAAGGCGGTCTTTCGGGCGTCTCCACCGGCTATCCCGACCTCGACAAGCTCACCAGCGGTTGGCAAAAGAGTGACCTCGTGATCATCGCCGCCCGACCGGGTATGGGTAAGACGGCACTCCTTATCTCGATGGCACGGGCTATGGCCGTGGAGCACAACGTGGGCGTAGGCATCTTCTCACTCGAAATGAGCAAGAACCAGATGATGCTCCGTCTCGTCGTCAACCACACTGAGATCCCCAACGAAAACGTGAAGCGCGGCATCCTCTCCCGCGACCAGATGGCCAAGCTCACCAATGGCATAAGCTCCCTGGAAAATGCCCCCATCTTCATCGACGACACGCCCGGTATCAGCATCTTCGACCTCCGAAGCAAGGCACGCCGTCTCGTCCGCACCGAGGGGGTTCGCGTCATCTTCATCGACTACCTCCAGCTTATGACCGCGAGCGGTCTGATGGGCAAAAACTCGAACCGCGAGCAGGAGGTCTCCACTATATCCCGCTCCCTCAAAGGTCTTGCCAAGGAGCTTAATATCACCGTCATCGCACTCTCACAGGTACGCCGCTCCGAGCGCACCAACGAGGGCAAGGAGCCTCAGCTCTCGGACCTTCGCGAGTCGGGTGCGATCGAACAAGATGCCGACATGGTTTGTTTCATCCACAGACCCGATTACTACGGCATCACCGAGGATCCGAACGGTCGCAGCCTCAAGGGGATGGCGCAGTTCATCATCGCCAAGCACCGCAACGGTCCCACGGATACGGTAATGATGCAGTTCGTGAGCAGCATCATCAAGTTCAAGCCGGATTACTCGGCAGAGAATGGCGGGATGTCGGGCGCTGTCACCGTGACGATGGAGTCCAAGTTCAACCAAAAGGGCGGTCGGAGTATGACCGTCGGCGGGGACGGATTCGATCCAATCGGCGACGATATGATGGGCGAAGACGAGTTTCGCCCATAGAGAAGTGCCGCAAGCGAGGTACGTACCGGGAGAAGAGCCGGACACAGGCCGAAGTTTCTGTCTCGGTACGGGTCTCGAAAGAAGGTGATACAGGCCAAGATTTCCGGGGGCTTCGAGCTACCGAAATCTTCCGCTCCGAAAGGCAATCGGACAACAGGCAAGAACCTCATTATTATTTACCACAACCCCTGCTGATCGGGGCAGTCCCGTCAGCGACTTTATCCCAAACAGAACCAACTATATGGGCTTTTTCAAAGAATTCAAAGAGTTTGCAGTCAGAGGCAACGTGGTCGATATGGCCGTCGGCGTTGTGATGGGCGGTGCCTTCGGCGCCATCGTCACCTCGTTCGTGAACGACATCATTATGCCCCCGCTCGGCAAACTGATCGGTAACGTCAACTTCTCCGAGCTCAAATACGTGCTGAGCGAGGCTGTGGTCGAAAACGGCGAAATCGTCAAGCCCGAAGCCGCAATCATGTGGGGCCAGTTCATCCAGACGATCGTGAGCTTCCTCATCATCGCACTCGCCATCTTCACCGTCATCAAAGGCATCAACAGTCTGAAAAAGAAGGAAGAGGCAGCACCCGCGGCTCCGAGCGAGGAGATCATCCTGCTCCGTGAGATTCGCGACGCCCTTAAGAAGTAAGACTGCTACCGGAGAGGCATTCCGACACAGACCTCTCTCCTAATCAGAAAATCCCCCGATGGCATTCCTGCCGTCGGGGGTGCTTTATGAGGCGAGGAAGTGAGACACAGGATCGAAGTGGGGCGCGACCCTGTCCGGATACCGCTCCGTGAGTACACGGAGACAGACACGGGTGAGGCAGACGTTACGCCACGCGGTCAATCCCCGGGTGAAGCGGTGACGGGGCCAGTTGCAGCCCATCAGACGAGCCGCCAGACTGATGAGAGAGGGGTATTTCTCCTCCTTTTCCCCGACTGAGAGCTCCGGAAGGAAGGTCATCGTGCAGAAGACCGAACGGCTTCGGAAGTCTTCCGACACCGTGAGCGCACACCGCCTCAGCGCACCGCGCAAAATGGCGAGGTCGAAAGCGGCGTTATGGAAGACCCATACCGGACTTGCCTCGAGGTCAAGGAGGAGGTCACGAATCACTTCTTGCTCCGGAAGTCCGTACTCCTGTATCTTCTCATAAGGGATATGGTGTACCATCTGCGCCTCATACGAACTGTGTTCCGTCTGCCGGACGAGGCTTAAGCGTCTCTTAATGACCCTGAACTCTTTGTCGAGAATCAGCCAAGCCGCCTGGATGATTCCGGACTCCGCGCCCTCTTCCACCGAGAGTCCCGTCGTCTGGAAGTCTACTACGGCATAAAAGGGCGCCGCTCCCGAAGGCGCCTCTTCGAGGGCGAAGGGAGACGCTTCTCCCCTATTTTCTTCCGTCGGGGTTAAGGATTCACGCACTCCTTTTGCTTTCCTCTCCGCGGACTTCCTTTTCAGAAAGTCGGCAAGAAGGACGAGGAGGAGGGCGACGGCGACGCCCCCGGCGAGCAAAGCAGCAGTCATCGTGAGGCAGCAAAAGGAGATACAGACCGAGAAGAGAGCGAGATACAGGCCGGTTTCCCTGCGAGATACGGACCGAAAAACTTGCGAGGTACGTACCAAGAAAAAAGCACGGACCCTGTCGCCGTGCTTCTTTCTCTGAAAATATCAATAGGCTCTCGCAAAGAGTACCCGCCTCTCGGAGGGCTTACCGGAGTAGAAGTCCACGCCCGGTTCATCGGGTGCATCCAGAGGGATGCAGCGAATCGTGGCTTTGGTCTCTTCCTTGATCTTCGCTTCGGTCTCCGCGGTACCGTCCCAGTGGGCGAGGATGAAACCGCCTTCGTCGAGTTTTTGCTTGAACTCTTCGTAGGTGTCCACCTTATAGGTGTGGGTGGTGCGGTAATCGAGGGCTTTTTGGAAGATGTTTTTCTGTATCTCATCCAGAAGAGCGGGGATGCGGTCTGCGATGCCGTCAAAAGGCACTGTTTCCTTCTCCAGAGTATCGCGTCGCATGATTTCGACGGTGCCGTTCTCGAGATCGCGGGCACCTATGGCGAGACGCACGGGGACACCTTTGAGCTCGTACTCTGCGAACTTCCAGCCCGGTTTCTTATTGTCGTTGTCGTCGTACTTCACGCTGATGCCTTTGGCCTTGAGCGCCTCGATGACGGGGCGGAAAGCTTCCGATACCTCGGCAAGCTGTTCGCCGTTCTTGTAGATCGGCACCATCACTACCTGAATAGGCGCCAATACGGGCGGGAGGACGAGTCCGTTATCGTCCGAGTGCGCCATAATGAGCGCACCCATCAGACGGGTGGAGACGCCCCAGGAGGTGGCCCAGACCAATTGCTCCTTGCCTTCTTTGTCCGAGAAAGTCACGTCGAAGGCTTTGGCAAAATTTTGTCCCAAGAAGTGGGAAGTGCCGCTCTGCAGAGCCTTACCGTCCTGCATCAGGGCTTCGATGGTAAAGGTCTCCACGGCACCGGCGAAACGCTCGGTCTCTGTCTTGACGCCCTTGATGACGGGAACGGCCATAAACTCTTCGGCGAACTTGGCGTAGACGTTCAGCATCCGCGTAGCCTCTTCCATCGCTTCCTCGCTCGTGGCGTGTGCGGTGTGTCCCTCCTGCCAGAGGAATTCGGCCGTGCGGAGGAAAAGCCGGGTACGCATCTCCCAGCGCATCACGTTCGCCCACTGATTAATGAGGAGCGGGAGATCGCGCCAAGAGTGGATCCAACCCCTGTAGGTATTCCAGATGATGGTTTCGGATGTGGGGCGTATGATGAGCTCCTCTTCAAGCTTGGCCTCGGGGTCTACGACGACCCCTGTGCCGTCGGGGTTGGTCTTGAGGCGGTAGTGGGTCACGACAGCTGCCTCTTTGGCAAAGCCCTCGACGTGATCCGCCTCTTTGCTGAGGAAAGATTTCGGGATGAGAAGGGGGAAGTAAGCGTTCATGTGACCGGTCTCCTTAAACATCCCGTCCAAGATATGCTGCATCTTCTCCCAGATCGCATAGCCGTAAGGCTTGATGACCATACAGCCTCGGACAGCGGAGTTTTCGGCGAGGTCGGCCCGCACGACGAGTTCATTGTACCACTGTGAGTAATTTTCGCTTCTCGGGGTAAGCCCCTTCGATTCTTTCGCCATAATGAATTTATATGATTGTCTTTGTTTGTGTTCAGCATTGGGGGACACACTGAATGTCCGGGTGCAAAGATACCCCTTTATAGTTAGAAATCGAAAAAACGGATCGGTCAAACCGGAGGCAAATTTGGTACAGACCGAGAAGTTTGTCCCGGTCTGTGTGAAGCGGGAAGGAGATACAGACCGAGACGGTCGCCCCGGTCTGTACCAAAAAGGCTCCGCGGACACGGAGGCGGGACACGGGTATATTTTGGTAAATTTGCAGGCGAGACCGGAGGGGGCACTTCAAGTGCCCCGGTATCAACTACAGACCAGCATTTGACAATGGCAGACTATCAGTCCTACAAGGAAAATAACACGCCGGGGACAGAGCCCCCCGGAGAGCCCGCACGCAAGAGGGAAAAGGGCGGGTGCGCCCTCATCGTCCTAAATATAGCGCTCATCTTGGCAGCAGGGGTCTTGCTGCTGTGGGGTACTATGGGATTCCTCAAGCTCTACACCAGATGGGGCGACGCCGTCACGGTACCCGAAGTGGCGGGGCTCTCCAGAGCAGAGGCAGAGGAGGCCTTTCGTAAGCTCGACCTCCGGATGGAGATCATCGACTCCGTCTTCGTGGACTCCGCGAAGCCCGGTGTGGTGATGGACACCAATCCGCGCCAAGGCTCCAAAGTGAAGAGTAACCGTGTCATCTTCGTCACCGTGAACGCCAATAGCGCCCGCCAGATCGCACTGCCGCAAGTCCTCCAGCTCTCCAAGCGCCAGGCCATCGCCACGCTGCGGGGTGCGGGCTTCACGAACGTAATTGAGAGGTTTGTCCCGGGAGAATTCAACGACCTTGTCCTCGCTGTCAAAGACGGCGCCACAGGTCTCGCCCTCATCTCGGGTAACCGCCTCGCGGTAAATACACCCATCGTCCTCGAAGTCTCCTCCGCACCCCTCCTCGACAGTCTGATGATGGTCGAAGACGCCCTTCTGAGGGACTCTCTGGCAAAAAGCTCCGGCGGAGCCGCTCCCGAGAGAGGTAGCGAGCCCACCACCGGTCCCGACACGGGCAACGGAAGCAACACCACCCAAAGCGATCCGGATGACTGGTTCTGATTTTGAAACGGACTTCGGTGAGGAAGACCTCTTCGCCGATGACGAGATAGGCAGTCCTTCCGAGCCGTCCGACGCCCCCGCCCGGCTCTACGAACACCTTTCGATCACGGCCGACGAAGGGCAGAAACCCCTAAGGATCGACAAGTTTCTCACGGACCGGCTTCCCCACGTCTCCCGCAACCGCATACAGATGTCTGCGGAGGCAGGGGCGATCTTCGTAGGCGACAAGCCGGTGAAGTCGAACTATAAGGTCAAACCCTTCGACCGCATCTCCCTCCGCCTCGAGCGTCCGCCCTACGAAGGCGACCCGGTCGTCCCGGAGGATATTCCGCTCGACGTCGTCTACGAAGACGAGTACCTGCTTGTGGTCAATAAGCCGCCCGGTATGGTCGTCCACCCCGGTCACGGCAATTACTCCGGCACCCTCCTTAACGCCCTCGCCTTTTACCTCAGAGACGAGCAAAACTTCGACCCCTCCGATCCGCGCCTCGGTCTCGTGCACCGCATCGACAAAGACACGAGCGGACTCCTCGTCATCGCCAAGACACCGGAAGTCAAAAGCGCACTCGGCAAACAGTTCTTTCATAAGACCACGAAGCGGAGCTACAAGGCACTCGTGTGGGGCGTTCCCAAGGAAGACGAAGGCACCGTGCGTACCAATCTCGTCCGTGATCCGCGCAACCGCCTCATCTACACCACCTGCCCCTATGAGGGAGAGGAGGGTAAGACGGCCGTGACGCACTGGACGACGAAAGAAAAACTGGGCTTCGTGGCGCTCATCGAATGCCGTCTCGAGACGGGACGCACGCACCAGATAAGGGTGCACATGAAGTCGCTCGGGCACCCGATCTTCAACGACTCGGCTTATGGCGGCGACCAGATACTGAGGGGGAGGCGCGACGGTTCGTACCGGAAGTTTGTCCACAACTGCTTCGAGATCTGCCCACGCCAGGTGCTGCACGCAGAGAGTCTGGGGTTCTTTCACCCCGTCCTGAAGCGGGATCTATTTTTCGAGGCGCCGCTCCCGGCGGATATGAGCGCCCTTGTCGAGAAATGGCGTTCCCTCGGGACCGAAGAGATCTGACACACCTACTTCCTGCTTTATGAGATACAGACCGGGACGATATTCTCGGTCTGTACCTTTTTGTCCCGAGATACAGACCGAGAGAAGAGCCTCGGTACGTACCCCGCAAAAAGCTCAGAACGTAAGACCGATACGGGCGCGTACAGCCCACGGAGCGGGCGAGATGGGCGAAATGGCGGGGGTGAGCCTGCGGTAGACGTTGATGCGGATCACCCGGAGGATGTTTTCGATACCGAGACCTATCTCGGCGTAATGTATGCGGTTCATCTCCGCCGAGACTGTGGGCAGCACGAAGATTTCGGACTGGAAGGCCTGACTATTTTTCTTGGACGTATTGCCGTAGAGATAATTGGCACTGAGGACGAGGAAAGGCGGTCCCGCTTTTTTCAAAAACTTGAGATGCCCGAGGAGAAGTCCCCGGAGGTGCCACTGCAGGAAGACGGTCGCCCACTCGTCGCCGATGAGTTCGTACGGAGACATCACCTGGAAGGCGTTGTCGTTAAGCCAAAAGGCTCGGTTCACGGGCGGCGTATAGAGCAGCGGATACGGGACGGGGTTCCAAATCTTGCCGAGATCGACGCGGTAGTCCATCCGGCCTGCTTTGTCCATCCAGAGGCGGTGCTCCACGCTGAACTCGGTCTTGTGCCTCCGTATCTCCCCTCCCCATACCGGGAGTCCCACTTCGTGGCGGAGATAAAAGACGGGGACTTCGCGCTGAAACCGCCTAAAGAACGGCGACTCCCTCTGCATCGAGCCATTGTATATCCTTTCGCCCGGCGCCCACCGCACTTCGGCGAGGAGCGCGAAGTCGGTCAGCTTCGGGACCCGGAGGAGCGTGGTGTCGCTACCCGCACGCCGCACCCGCACGTATCCGCCGCCGTCCACGGGCGTATCCTCGAAGCGCGTGGCTCTGAGTCTGAGTCTGAGACCGGCTTTGAAGTCGTTGGTGTACTCGAGGGAGGCGAGCTTGCGGTAGCTGCGGTTGGTGAGGAAGGCGGTGCCGAGGTTGTAGAGGATGTTGTCTTTTTCGTTATTCTCAAACGTCTGCCCGGGCAGGTATATGTCGTCCCGATAGGTGAGACTGAGCTCGTGCTGCGGGAACTCATAGCGGAAATACCGCTTCTTATTGAACGAGTACGTCAGCGTCGCCTCGTACTTCCAGCGCTTATCGAGCGTACCGTAAGCGAGGTACCCTTCGAGGAAAAGGCGGTTGTGTAGGTAGCCCGTCGTCCTGCCCCCGAGTCTGAGACGGATGCCTTCGGTGCTGTTGCGGCTCCAAAACGAAGCCAAGGGACCGATATCGAACCGGCTGCCGCCGTAAACTTTGTCGTGTCGCCACATCGTCCGAAGGTACCCGCGGGAAACCATATCCGAGAAGTCGATGATGGTTTTGTAGAGGGGGAAGCTCTTGATTTGCTCGAGGAAACGCTTCAGCCCGTCATCTTCGACGAGGAGAAATTCGTGGCTCAGCGCTGCGCCGTAGGCTTCGGCCTCCGGGGCGTCGGAGAGGTCCAAGACGGGGGGCGTCTCCGCGTTCAGCACCCTCAGGGTGTCCGACGGGGCGAAGTCGTAGCCCGCATACTCGCGCTTTTGCTCCACGTAGAGGGAGAGGAGCTCGCGATAGAGCTTGAAGGACGCGGCAAGCGTCTCCTCTTTGAGCATCCACTCGTCGGAAGTCCCGGCTCGGCCGAACTCTTGTCCGATCTTGATTCGGTCCAAAAAGTTGAGGTTCCTCTCGTCCGGTATCGCAAACTCCACCGCCATAAGTCTTGGGGGATAACCGGCACTGATCGTCAGCCGACCCCTGAGGGAAGGACTATTTTCGTCCAAAGGGAGGAAGTCCACGACATAGGCCACTTTCCCCCGAAATATGAGGGTATCGGAGAGGTAGTAACGATAGAAGGAAGAGCCGCGGCCGAGAGAGAGCGGGGAGACGAACCTATTTTGGAGCAGGAAGAGGTTGTCGTCAAAGAGATCAATGTGGGGGAAGAGTTCCTCAAGGCTCGACGTCATCGTCCCGTCGTCGATATTCTCGTCGAGTCCCGCATGCTCCTTGTAGCGAATCACTTCGCTGAGCTTATGCGTCCTACCGCCGTGACCGAACTCGGAGAGCGTGTAGCGTCTCGAGAGCGGCAGCGTCCAGGAGCCGTCGAGCTTGGAGGGGAGGACGTATTCCCGGAAGAAAGGGAAGAGCTTATTGAGAAACGAGCTCTCGAGGTCGAAATTGGAGAGCGACAGCGTGAGCCTGTCCCGCTTATGGAAGGAAAAAGTGAGCGAATCCAGCCGCTCCTTGTCGCTCCTATGAGCCAAGGCGGCAGCCTGCACGAGCGTAAGGGCGGGATTGTCCGGGTCGTACTCGGATCGGTACCCTTCGACGAGCACGCCCTCAAGCTGCGTCGTCGCCGGACCGGGCGGAAGGGAGTCCGCGGGCGAGAGCGCCAGTTTGAGCGAGTCACACACGACGGGGAGCGAACCCTCCACCGGCAGAGCTCTGAGCAGGGCATTTGCCTCCAAAAAGAAAGAAAGGAGGCAAATGATGATCGTCCTCATCCATCCTTTCATCGGGGCAAAGTTACCGTTTTTTGATACAATAAGGAGCCAATATACCACGAGAAAGAGGTACAGACCGAGAGAAGAGCGCCGGTACGTATCCGGAGACAAAATGGTACAGGCCGGGCTTCTCTCCCCGGTACGTACCCCCACAGCCTCCGTCTTCGGAGGGGAAAACGGGGCATACTTGTCACAAGGAAAAAGGGTACATTTGTAGTTCAGAACGCACTTTTCAGAGACTATGACGACAGGGATACCGCAGACACAGATACAGCAGGCCAAGCTCCGCCAACGCATCGCAGGAAACGCCCCCGCGCTCAACCGCGCGATAGAGGTGGCGCTTCTCATCGCACCCACGGACGTCAACGTCCTGGTCATCGGCGAGAGCGGCGTCGGTAAGGAGAGTTTTCCGCAGATCATCCACCAAAACTCCCTCCGTAAGCACGGTCCCTACGTCGCAGTCAACTGCGGCGCCATCCCCGAAGGCACCATCGACTCCGAACTCTTCGGACACAAGAAAGGAGCCTTCACCGACGCGGTCACCGACCGCAAAGGCTACTTCGAGGAAGCCGACGGCGGGACGATCTTCCTTGATGAAGTGGGCGAGCTGCCCCTCCCCACACAAGCGCGGCTCCTGAGGGTACTCGAGAGCGGGGAGTTTCTGAAAGTGGGATCCTCCCAAGTGCAGAAGACGGATATCCGCGTCGTCGCCGCCACGAACGTCGACCTCGAAGAGGCCATCAAGAAAGGAAAATTTCGCCAAGACCTCTACTACCGCCTCAATACCGTCACGATCGATCTCCCGCCCCTCAGAGACCGCGGCGATGATGTGCTGCTCCTCTTCCGGATGTTTGCCTCCGACTTCGGAGACAAGTACCGGATGCCCCCGATCCGGCTCTCGGACGAAGCCGCCGACCTCGTCCGCTCTTACCGCTGGCCGGGCAACATCCGCGAGCTCAAAAACCTCGTCGAGAGACTGAGTGTCATCGCCGAAGACCGCACCATCTCTTTTGAGGCTCTGCGTGACCAGCTCCCCTCAGGCGCCGACCGCAGGCATCCCGCCCTCATCACCCCGCCCCTCGGAGAGGGACAGGGCTTCGGTAGGATACCGCCTTTCGGAGAGAGTGGCGCTTTCGCGGGCGGAGAGGCGGGGACTTCACAGATGAACGCCATCTTCGCCCTCCTCCGGGATCTCAAGATGAGCGTGGGCGACCTCTCCCAGATACTGCTCCGCTTCATCCAAAGCCAAAACGACCCGATGCCCCACTCCGTGGCGATGCTGCCGGAGGGACACTTCGCAAGCGAAGAGCCGGCGCAGGGACACCACGCCACCCCCACGGGAGAGACCGCGGAGGAGGCCGTCTTCTCCGAGCTCATTGAGGAGGGCAAAGTCCTTACCCTCGAAGAGATGGAAGAAAAATACATCAATATGGTGATGACCAAGAATAAGGGTTCGCGCAAAAAAACGGCCGAAGACCTCAATATTTCCGAACGCACCCTTTACCGCAAAATCAAGTGAGCCACCCCGCTCTTTCCATCCGATGAATAAGCCCCTTTTCGCCCTCCTCTGCTCCGCCCTCGTAGTGCTTTTGCTCTCTGCGTGCTCCGTATCGTACCGTTTCAACGGTGCGAGCATTGACTACACGCGGATCAAGACGATACACATCCAGGAGTTCCAGAACCTCGCCCCCACGGTATACCCTCCGCTGGCCACCAAGTTCAGTGAAGACCTCAAGTACCGCTTCCAGACCCGCACCCGCCTCACCCAGGTGCCGAACCAGGGCGACCTCAATATAGAAGGCGAAATCATCGGGTACGACATCACTCCGGAGGCCGTGCAGGAAAACGCCCTCGCAGCGAAGACCAAGCTCACCATCACCGTAAACGTGCGCTACACCAACCTCGTAAACGAAGAGGAAAGCTTTGAGGACAAGACGTTCACCTCCTTCGCTACCTTCGATGCCACGCGGATGCTCACCGACGTCCAAGACCAGCTTATAGAAGATATGGTCACCGACCTCATCAACCAGATCTTCAACGCCACGGTCGAAAACTGGTAAGTCTCTGACCAAAAAAGCCTACAGATATGACCCGACAAGAGCTCAAAGCACTGCTCGCCAACCCCTCCGGACTCGACACCGGTCGGCTCTCGGACCTCATCGCACTCTCGGAGGAGTACCCGTACTGCGGCGCCTTTCACCGCCTCATACTCATCGCACTCTACCGAAATGGCGACCTGCGCTATGCTTCCGAGCTCCATAAGCGCATCTTCAGCGTCCCCGACCCCGAAGAGCTCTTCCTCACCCTGAGCGGTCACGGGTCGGACGACACGGCGCGGGACGACGCGGACGCTCGCCGGGAGCGGACAGAAGAGAGCGGGGGGGATGCCTTCGCCCTCATTGAGAACTTCCTCGAAGATCACCCCGAAGACACTTCCGAAATAGAGAGTCTCCTGGAGGGCGAAGAGACGCACGAAGAGATCGAAGCGCCACAAGAAACCCGCCCCACCCCACAGGAGAGTGCGAGCGAAATCATCTCCGACTTCCTCTCCAAAGGTCCCGAAGCCGAAGTCATCCCGCCGCTTGAAGAGCGCCGCGAGACGGAGAGCGCCATTGGCGAAAAAGAGAACCCAGGCGAAGACGATTACCTCACCGAGACGCTTGCCCGCATCTACATCCGGCAGGGGAAATACGACAGGGCGTTACGTATTTTTAGGACGCTTAATTTGAAATATCCAAAAAAAAGTGGTTACTTTGCCGAGCAAATAGCCTACCTTGAGCGCGCACTCCGCGCCCTCGGAGGATCAAACGGTCGCAGTAGCTGAATGCAGAGACCTCTGTATGAGGCGAGTAATAAAGTAAAGATATGTATATCTTCCTATCCATCCTTATCGTAATCGTTGCACTGCTCCTCATCGGCGCAGTCACCATCCAAGAGTCCAAGGGCGGCGGATTGGCTGCAGGCTTCTCCTCCTCCAACTCCATTATGGGCGTACAGCGCACCACGAACGCCATCGAGAAGATCACCTGGTGGCTTGCCGGCATTATGGCGGTACTCTGCGTCCTCACGGCACACTTCGCCCCCAAGTCCTCCGCTTCTTCGGAGCAGGCGCCCTCCTCCGTCATCAGCGACTACGTGGATCAGGCGACCATACCCGCACCTGCCGAAGCAAAGCCGTTTGCCGAAGCACCCGTAACGCCCGATCCCGCTGAGGCTCCGGCCGGGACGCCTACCGAAGCTCCCGCCGAGACCCCTGCAGAGTAAGCCGCAGGCGAGACCAGAAGGGCGGACAACCGTACCACTATAGGAGCGTCTCGTCCCGGTACGTCCGAAAAAATCTTCCCGGTCTGTATCTCGAGACAAAATGGGTCAGACCAAAAAGAAAATTTCGGTCTGACCGAAATCGGAGAGGACAAAGAGGGATGATTTGGGAGGTACCAAAAGTTTTTGGTACCTTTGCACACCCGAGGGGGAGTGGGAGAGATCCTGTCCGCAGGAAAAACAGGCGGACAGGATGTGTACCGCGACAATAATAACAAGCACCATAAAGAACTGATAGAAGACGATGGCACAAGTTTGTCAAATCACCGGAAAAAGGGCAATGGTGGGCAACAACGTTTCCCACTCCAGGAGACACACCAAACGTGTGTTCAATCCTAATCTCTTTACGCGCAAATTTTACTGGCCGGAGCAGGACGTGTGGGTACGCATCCGCATCTCCAACGCCGGACTGAGACTGATCAATAAAATCGGGCTCAACGCAGCTCTGATGCGCGCCGAAGCAGGCGGGATCCTCAAGAAGTTCGAGATTCTCGAGAAGTAACTTGACGCGCCACCCGCGGGCGTCTCGCAGAAGTTGCCTCCGGGGGAAGTTTTTCACAAGATTCATTTAAGAGTAGAGACAAAAGATTATGTCCAAGAAGAGCAAAGGCGATAGAGTACAAGTCATCCTCGAATGCACAGAGATGAAGGAAAGCGGACTGCCCGGTACCTCTCGCTACATCACCACGAAGAACAAAAAGAACACCACCGAACGCCTTGAGCTGAAGAAATACAATCCCATCCTCAAGCGTATGACCGTGCACAAGGAAATCAAGTAATCATAGACTTAGAGAAAGGATAAAGCTATGGCAAAAAAGGTAGTCGCTACGCTGCAAAAAGGAGAAGGACGTACGTTCTCTAAAGTGATTAAGATGGTCAAGTCCCCCAAGACCGGTGCCTACACTTTTGAAGAACAGATGGTTCCGAACGACAAAGTAAAGGATTACTTCAAGAAGTAATCTCTTCAAGGCTTAAAACCGGTGCCCGTGTGTCTCTCTTTTCGCGGAGACACAGACCCCAAAAAGCCCAACCGAAGGGACGCTCTTTTTCGTGGCACCAAAAGTCGGTATATTTGTCCGAGTAAGGTATGATTGCCTTACCCGGACAATACGTATATATTTCCCATAAGCTCAGCATGCAAGAAAAGATAGACCGAAAAAAAGATCACCTCACCCTCCTCGCCCCCAAGCCGAGGGAGTTTTCCCAAGACTACGACCCGAGCGTCCTCGAAGCCTTCGAGAATAAGCACCGGGACGTGGACTACTGGGTGAAGTTTCTGTGTCCGGAGTTCACCAGCCTCTGCCCCATCACCGGTCAGCCCGACTTTGCGGAGATCCAAATCTCCTATATCCCGGACATTAAGATGGTGGAGAGCAAGAGCCTGAAGATCTACCTCTTCAGTTTCCGCAACCACGGAGCCTTCCACGAGGACTGCGTCAATATCATTATGAAAGATCTCATCGAACTGATGGATCCCAAGTACATCGAGGTACGCGGTCTTTTCACCCCGCGGGGCGGCATCGCCATCCACCCCTACACAAACTACGGTCGCCCCGGCACCAAGTACGAAACCCTCGCCCTTGACCACCTCTCCCGCCAAGCCTGACCCCACGTTCTGCCTATGCCCATCACCCATATCGCCTTTCTCCAAGACCTACATTCCCTCAATGGAGCCGTGCGGGTGTCTATTGACACAGCCAATTATTTGTCGGAAAGGTTTGGCATAAAGACGACTTTCGTAAATCCCCTCAAGGAACACACGGAGTCCAACGTAAGCATCCCCTTGGCAGAGGGCATCAATGAGGTATTCCTCGGCGGATACAGGAAGGGACACACGCAGGAAAATTCAAGGCTGCTCAATGACCTCATAGTGCGGGAAGGAATCCAACTACTCTTTATCCCCTACCCGGGAAAGGTTCTGGCCTTAGACCTCTCCTCCATTAAGTCGTGCAAGACGGCGATATGGCACCACGAACATCCGTACGGTAAGATAATCCGCAAACGGAGATTGATGCACAACCTCAGAGAAGCCCCACTCGGCAGACAAATCGACTACTTCCTGACGCAGTGGCCGAGATATTATCTCTTCCGGGGACTTACGAAGAAAAGGACACAATGCGAATTGAAGAAGAAGATCAGCCAAGCCGATTACCTCATCACGCTCACCGAAGACTATCGCCGGTTGATGATCAAAGATCTCAACCTTGACACACAGACCGGCTCGAAGATTGCAGTCCTCCGAAACACTCTGACCATAGAGCCCGCCCCCTCTCTTGAGAAGGAGAAACTCGCAGTCTTTATGGGGCGCATTATGCGCGACACCAAGCAGGCAGACTTACTTTTCGATATATGGAAAGTGTGTGCCCGTGCCTTACCCGATTGGCGGTTCGAGTTCTACGGCAAAGGGTCTTTTACCAAGACCCTCGAGAAGAAGATCGCCGATAGCGGACTCTCCAATATTGCGTACAAAGGGTACAGTTCGGATCCTAACGGCGTGTTTGGCAGAGCCGCTTTTTCCTGCATCACCTCTTCGACGGAAGGTTACTGCCTTGCCATCACTGAGGCCCAAAACCAAGGGTGCATCCCCATTGCCTTTGACACACCGGGGGCTTTTCACGAAGTCATCGGCACCGATAATCCCGCAGGGGTACTCATCAAACCTTACGACAAGGACGCCTACGCATCTGCCTTGATCCGCCTTGCCAAGGATGACAGTCTCCGGGCAAAAATGCAAGGACGGGTGCTCGAACACCGGCACTTCTACGACAGAAGCACTAACGATGAGACGTGGAAGAAGCTCCTGGAACTCTAACCGCACAAGACCATGAAAACGACGCTGCTGATCACCACATATAACTGGCCGGAGGCACTAAGGCTGGTGCTCGAGTCCGCCTTCAGGCAGACCGCTCTCCCGGACGAAATCGTCATCGCGGACGACGGCAGCGGGGAAGAGACCCGAACCCTCATAAAGGAGATGACAGCCAAGAGCCCCGTCCCCATCAAGCACGTGTGGCACGAAGACAAGGGGTTTCGCAAAACCATCGTCCTTAATAGTGCAGTTGCTGTCTGCCGGGGCGACTACATCCTCCAAGTCGACGGCGACTGCATCCTCTCCCCGCACTATGTCGAGGACCACATCGCGATGGCCAAGCCCGGATATTTCGCAGGCGGCAAACGCATCGTCCTCACCGAAGAAATGACCCGCCGCACATTGGGAGAAGGGAGACTCTCTTACTCGGTCCTCGGTTTACTCCGAAAGAAGAAAGGGCTGCGCGAAGTCAAGAGCCTCCTTCGCCTTCCGCACCTGATGAAATGGTACTCCGAGCGCATCAGCCGCACCCGGGCGCACGAGATGCCGATCGCGGGATTCAGCTTCTCCTTTTGGAAAAAAGACTTCGTCGCCGTCAACGGCTACGACGAAACAATGGAAGGATGGGGCTTCGAAGACATCGACATCGCCTACCGGCTTGGGATGCTGGGCATCCGGCACACGCCGATAAGGTTTGGAGGCTACGTCTTCCACCTCTGGCACAAGACAAGGGATCTCGGCATCCCCGACGAAGAAAACCCTAATTTTCTCAAAATGCAGGCGTACCTCACTTCCGGCACTTATTTCGCCGAAACCGGCTATGATCGGCAGCAAGACAAGGCAGGCACCTGATTTTAAGAAGGCACACCACTGACTCTAAAATAAACCATACGTCCATAGATATTTTAACCAAAAACCACAAATATCCCGCAAAAAAACAGGTATCTTTGACGGAGCAAAACAGAGACCTCCCATTGGGATCTCTGACAGGAATAGTTTCTTCTTTTTTAGTATCCTTCCCGGAAAGATATGAACCGTCGTAAGTCACTTAACACATTGAGAAAAGCCGGAGTTTTTGCTGCGGCGATGGCATCTGCCTTGGCCTGCACGGCGTGCTCGGCAAACACGAAAGAGGAGGGACACACCGGTGCCGAGGACAGCCTTTCCTTGGAAAACGCATTAGCCATCGCCGAGAGCGAAGACACCGCGAATAAGATGCCCACTCGAAGCGAGCTTTACGAAGAGGCGATGCAGTTTTACAACGAAAATAACGCTCTTGCCGCAAACCCCGATGCAGAATGCAACCAAGGGAAAGAGGCGCTGAGCGACTTCGTGCGCTCGTTTCTTGACGACAAGGCGTTCCGCACATCCCGCATCAGCCTGCCCGCGGGGGTGAAGTTTGAGGACGACGCCCTGAAGCCCTACACCCTCCGAGTACTCCAACCCGACTCCACGGGTTTCTTTGCCTCGTGGAATTACGTCGGCAGAGACTCGGCAAGCTTTTTGAGCGGCTGGCTGAATAGCGAAGTACTCGAAGAGCTGACCCTCGTGCGCCAATCGCCCGACGACAAATGGCGTCTCGTCGATTACTTCGGGGGAATGTAAAAGGCCACTTCCACCGACACCAAGCCTTTTTCGTAGGTCACGGACTCTTTACTGCAACAGTTTGAGGGGGATCGCGCTCCACTCTGCCCCGAAACGTCTACCTTCCTTTCAAACTTCCGGCACCGGGCTTCTAACTAAACGAGGTACAGACCAAGGAGATTGCCCCGGTCCGTATCTCTTTTCCTTGCCTTACAGACCAAGGCGATTGTCTCGGTCGTACCAAGATTTTTTGCACCGGCGCAACCCCACTGCCAACTGCTGACTACGTTTTGGACTTCGCAGCTTATATGGTAGATTTGCGAAGCGAAAAAGCATTTTTACGGCTACACATACACCAGCTACAATGAAGAAGAGAACCATTATCTTCAGGACTATCCTGCCGGTCGCATTACTCGTCCTCGGCAGTGCCTGTCAGAGAAGTTCCGGCATAGGCACAGGGAAAGAAGTTCCCGACATCGGACCCAAACCCGAGCCCGGAACAACTGTGACGTACCCTGAAACGGTCATTAAAAAAGGAGAAGTCCCGGAACATCTGGTTGCGGTCGGTTCACTGAACGTCCGTCCGTATATGACTCTCGACTATGCTGCCCTTCAAAAGGGGGAGATGGTGGAAGTCGGAAACGGTCAATATGAGGGCAAAGTGAGCTACATATTCAACTTCCGCCCCGTTCCCTTTAGCGTCTCCGTGGCGGGTGCTCCTGGTTTGAAACAGTATACCGGAGCACAAAAGGAGGCTTTTTCCTCTGAAAACTACGTAAAAAGGAACCCAGACAATCAGTTCGAATACTACCGCTACGGTTTTTCGGAGACAGATCGCACCACCTTTGTGGCAGAATACTACTCCTGCAATTTCAGCGTAACAACCGGCACAAAATATCTCGTCCCGGAAAACCATTGCTATATCTCGGCCGTGTACTGGGGAAAGTACGCACGTCTCACCATCAAATCCAATCTCCCCGCCGAATTTGTATATAAGGCATACAAAGAGCGGGAAGCAGGCATCAACTCGGACGCGTGGAAGAAAGTGGACGCGAGCAGTTCCTCCGAAATGATCGTCAAGCCCGCTTTGGGAGACCGGGTAAAAGGCAGTAGCGAGCAATTCTTTTTGACGATAAAGAGTATGGACGCTGCCTCTGTGCCTATCTTTTTCACAGTCTCTCCGTCGGCTCCAAAAGAAGAACTATAGCCGGGCTGATTCGAGCCGGACACCGGCGGGAGTTTTGCCGAGAGACATTATTTTGGTACCTTTGCACCCGTGATGCCTCTCCTAACGTATCGGAGGGGTGATCGTAAGCAACATAACGGATTTTCTCACGAAGGTTTTTACCTCCAAAAACAAAGCATCATTATGTATTTGGATTCAGAAAAGAAAGCTGAAATCTTCGAGAAATATGGTACGTCCCGCACTGACACCGGCTCGCCCGAGTCTCAGATTGCGCTTTTCACCTATCGTATTTCTCACCTCACGGAGCACATGAAGGGCAACCACAAGGACTTCAATACCTCCAGAGCGATGAAAGGGCTCATCGGTAAGCGCCGCCGCCTCCTCGACTACCTTATGAAAAAGGATATCGAACGCTACCGCGCGATCATCAAGGATCTCGGTATTCGTCGCTAAGAAAAAGAGAGAAAGCCGGGCCAAAACTTTTGGAGATTACGAAATAAAGCTGTACCTTTGCACACGCTAAGGATTCAGACGTTATTTCAAACGAAATAAGAATCTTTTTCAAGGCTCATTCGTCTATCGGTTAGGACACCAGATTTTCATTCTGGGAAGGGGAGTTCGATTCTCCCATGAGCTACAGATAAAGGTTTTCTTTTGGGAAAGATTCAGTTCACGCTCCGGAAGCCCCACTCGGCAGATCGGTATTTATCAAAAGAAAAGCATCACAAGTAAAGAGATATGGCAGACCATAAATCAGCACTCAAGAGAATACGTCAAAACGCTGTGCGTCGCGAACGTAACCGCTACTACGGCAAGACTATGCGTCACGCCGTACGCGACTTCCGCGCACTCACGGACGCAAGTGAAGCAGAGGCAAAGCTCCCCGAGCTCTCCAAGCTCCTCGACAAGATGGCGACGAAAGGACGTATCCACAAGAATAAGGCCGCAAACCTCAAGAGCTCTCTTGCTCACTTCGCGGCCGGTCTCAAGCAGGCCTAACGGAAACATTTCCCCGCACTCCGTGGCGGGGTGGTAATTCGGCTCATTCGTCTATCGGTTAGGACACCAGATTTTCATTCTGGGAAGGGGAGTTCGATTCTCCCATGAGCTACAGACACTAAGGGTCTCGGCACATTGATGCCGGGACTCTTTTTGCGTGGCGAGTAGACATATTGACCTATAAAGAGGGCGTCCGCCGGACACGGTGTCCGGCGGACGTCCTTGTACAAGCAAAGAGGATTTACTTCCTCAGCAGGTCAAAACGGTCGTTGTCCATCACTTTCGTCCACGCAGACACGAAATCACGGACAAATTTCTCCCGATTGTCGTCTTGGGCGTACACCTCTGAGTAAGCACGAAGGATGGAGTTGGAGCCGAAGACGAGGTCGGTACGGCAAGCCGTCCACACCTTCTCTCCCGTCTCTCGCATCACGATGTCGTAGCTATTCTCCCCTGTGGGTTTCCAGGCGTACCGCATATCGGTGAGGACACGGAAAAAGTCGGTCGAGAGTGCGCCCACGGTCTCCGTAAAGACACCACATTTGTCGTCCGCGTAATTGGCTCCGAGCACACGGAGACCTCCGATGAGGACGGTCATCTCGGGGGCTGTGAGGTCAAGCTGCTGGGCACGGTCGAGGAGCATCTCTTCGGGCTTCACGCTTATGCCGTCGCGGAGGTAGTTGCGGAAGCCGTCAGAAACGGGCTCCAGGAACTTCCAATCATTCGGGTCGACATCCTCCTGACGCGCGTCCCCTCTCCCCGGAGAGAAAGGGACCTTCAGGTCAAAGCCGGCCTTCTTTATGGCGTCCTCCACCGCGACGTTACCGCAGAGGACGATGGTATCGGCGACGGAGATGCCGCTCTCTTTCGCAATCTTCTCGAGAACCGGAAGTACTTTATCCAGTCGCTCGGGCTCGTTTGCTGCCCAATGACGTGCCGGCTCAAGACGGATATGGGCTCCGTTTGCACCGCCGCGGTAGTCGCTGATACGGAAAGTACGGGCACTGTCCCAAGCCGTCTTCAGAAGGTCTTGCTGCGAGAGTCCGGACCTGCGAATACGGTCTTTTACGACATCGACATCGTAATCTTTCTTGCCAAAATCCTTTATCGGGTCTTGGTAAAGCAGATCCTCCTCAGGGACATAGGGACCGAAGTAGCGCGACTTGGGTCCCATATCTCGATGGAGCAACTTAAACCAGGCCTTCGCAAAGGTCTCGGAGAAATACCCGAAGTCGGACATAAATTTCCGACAGATCTCGCGGTAGACGGGATCCACTTTCATCGCCATATCCGCGTCCGTCATAATCGGAATCGTCTTAAGGGCAGGATCATCCGGGTCACGCGGTTTGTCTTCCTCCGCAATCTCGATAGGCACCCACTGCCACGCTCCGGCAGGGCTCTTCGTCAGTGTCCAATCGTGTCCGAAGAGCATCTTGAGATAACCGTCGTCCCACTTGGTAGGATCTGTAGTCCAGGCTCCTTCTATGCCGGAAGTAATCTTATTGCGAGCCAATCCGTTTTGGTTGGGATTGATCCATCCGAGACCTTGAGCTTCGAGGTCAGCAGCTTCGGGATCTCTGCCCAAAACCTTCGCCGGTCCGGCTCCGTGGGTTTTACCGAGCGTGTGTCCGCCGACGGTAAGCGCCACTGTTTCTTCGTCGTTCATCCCCATTCTGGCAAACGTCTCTCTTACCTGATCCGCAGTAGCCTGGGGGTTAGGCTTGCCGTTAACGCCTTCGGGGTTGACGTAGATGAGACCCATCTGCACCGCAGCAAGGGGGCGTTCGAGGGAGGAGGGTCGGTCTACTTCTTCGTACCGGGTATCGCTCGGTGCGAGCCACTGCTCTTCGGCGCCCCAGTAGACGTCTATCTCGGGATGCCAGATGTCCGTTCGGCCAAAAGCGAAGCCATAGGTCTTCAGCCCGATGGACTCGTAGGCGACGTTTCCCGCGAAAGGGATAAGGTCTGCCCAAGAGATCTTATTGCCGTACTTCTGTTTGATCGGCCAGAGGAGCCGGCGTGCATTGTCGAGAGAGGCGTTGTCGGGCCAGGAGTTAAGCGGAGCAAAGCGCTGATTACCGTGGTTACCGCCTCCGCGACCGTCAGCGATGCGGTACGTACCCGCGTTGTGCCACGCCATACGGACAAAAAGTCCGGCATACGTACCGTAGTCAGCGGGCCACCAGGGCTGCGAGTCGTGCATCAGTTCGAGGAGATCCTCTCGGAGTGCCTCTACGTCAAGGCTCTTGAGGGCTTCGAGGTAATCGAAGTCATTGTGGGGAAAGGGCTGTGTCCGGCTATCCTGCTGAGCGAGGATGTTCAGCTTGAGCGAATTAGGCCACCAGTCCATAACGGACTCATTGGCTCTTGTGTTGGCCCCGTGCATATAGGGGCAGCCGCCTGTCTTTTTTTCTTCCATAAAGGGTGTGGAATGTTTAGGTGTGATTAAATACAGCATAAATGTACCAATTTTTTGTCTCTTGAGGAAATCAAATATCCAAAAAGGTCGCTCTTTTATGACAAATATATGAAATAAAAAGCGTTGTTTTTGGCTGTGTCGGAGATTTTGCTCACCTTTGAGGCGAAAGTCGCGGGGTATCTCCCTCGGGAGAAACGCGGCAAAAACGCAAACAGTCTCCCAAGCGTGGGAGGCAGAGAAATATGAGTATAACGGATCCCCGTCCATAGACAGCTAAAGGATCACAAAACTAAGAAACAGAAAAGTATGAAAAAGCTTTTGCTCGCAGCAGCTGCTGCACTTATGACTGTAGGCGCTTATGCGCAGTATCGTCCCACGTTCATCATCAGCGCCGGTTACCAAGGTGCTACGCTGAAGGTTGGTGACAGCAAGGACACCAAGATTGCTTCCGGAGCACGCGTCGGCGTTGATGCAGACTTCAGCCTCTACGACGCAGGTTATATGAATATCTCCTTGCGTCCCGGGGTACACTTCTCTATGAAGGGTTCTAAATTGGAAAACGGATTCAAGTTCGGTGACCTCATCGACACGAAGGCATCTGCCACCACCCACCTCTATTACATCGACGTCCCCATTCTCGCGAACGTGGGCTTTAACGCAGGCGAGTTCGGCGTCTTCGTCAATGCAGGTCCTTACCTTGGTGTCGGCGTGGGAAGCTCTCTGACTACGACAAGCAGCACGACGACCGCAGTGACGGATCCCAAGACCACTACGGACAGCAAGTCCACGAACCTCTTTGGTGACAACGGCGCATACAACAGATTCGACTGGGGTATCCAAGTTGGTGGCGGTGTAGAGTACAACCGTTTCCTCGTGGGTGTAGGTGCTCAGTTCGGTCTCCAGAACATAAACAGAGTGAAAGAAGCTGCCGGCGTGACACTGCCTGCTACCAAGAACTCTGCATTCTTCGTAACCGTAGGTTACCGCTTCTGATAAGCAGATAAGTCAAGATACACTCAAAAAGGCTCTCTTCCCGCCCGGGAGGAGGGCTTTTTTTGGGGGAAGATAAAAGGCCTTTGCAGAGAGCCTCAGATGCAAAGGTCCGGATACAGACCGAGACAATCTTCCCGGTCCGTACCCCGTCCAAAAGAGATACAGACCGAGAAGATTGTCTCGGTCTGTATCTCTTTTTTGCGTGCACACACGAGGGAGAGAGGCAAGAGTGCACCCGTCGCAATCCCGACAATCCGAAGGACGTGTCGGCACGGTCTTCTCATTCGGAACATGCACAGAGTAAAGGTAAAAGTTTATTATAAAGTATTAAAAAGCAATCTTGTCACCACATTGTAACATCGCCGTGGCACCTTTGCAGCGGATTCAGGAAGCGGATCTACGCCGCGATACGTTTTCCCCGGGGAAAATGACCAAACACTTTTTGAACAAAAAAATACTGCAGGACTCTGTGATTTTATGAAGTTTCGTGCTCTACTTGCAATCATTCTATCGGTAGCGACCGCCACCCTTGCTTTCGGGCAGAAGAAAGGTTCGGGAAACGGGTCGGTCGTAGGTACGGTTCTCGACGCGGCAGAGGGCTACCCCCTCACAGGTGCCACAGTACGCATCGAAGGCACAGGATTAGGCGCCATCACCGACCTCGACGGCAACTACAGCATCCAAAATGTCCCCGCCGGCACCTATTCGGTAGTCATCTCCTACATCTCTTACCTCACGAACACGGTGGAGAAAGTGGTCGTGACCGCACACAAGTCCACCGTCCTGGACTCCAAGCTCTCCACTGACGAGAAAATGCTCGGCGAAGTAGTGGTGGAAGCGGAGGGCAACAACGAGACAGAATCAATGTTGCTCCTTAACCAAAAGCAGTCCCTCATCGCCACGCAAGCCATCGGCGCGCATGAGCTCTCACGAAAAGGTATCGGTGATGCCGAAGCCGCCGTGGCTCAAATCTCCGGTGTCAGCCGCCAAGAGGGACAGAAAAACGTCTTTGTGCGCGGTCTGGGAGACCGGTACAACACCACGACCCTCAACGGCTTCCCCCTACCCTCCGACGACCCCGAGTCCAAAAACATCTCGCTCAACATCTTCGAGACCGATATGCTCCAAAGTGTCGGTGTCTCCAAGGCATTCACGGCCTCTCAGACCGCAGAAGTCGGGGGCGCCATCATAGACATTCAGAGCAAAAAACTCGTCGGTGACAGGCTCTTTCAGGTCAGTGCGGACGCCGGGGTAAATACGTCTGTACTCGGCAACAAGTTTTACCGTCCGGACGGCACCAACTACTGGGGCATCTCCAACCGCGACTTTGCCTTCGAGCCGGGCGAGCAGAATAACGACCTCCCCGCCGGCACTCCCAACCCTATGTCCAACAGCCTCACTCCGAGAAGGGTCAATGCCCCTATCGACCACTCTTTCGGACTTATGGCAGGTAAGCGCTTCAAGGTGGGCGACAAAAACAGCCTCTCCATAATCCTTGTCGCCAACCACTCCGTGGACAATTCTTTCTCCGACCGTATCTCCCGCAACTTCAACTCCGGAGTTTCGAAAGTAGCCGATGCCTCCTACATCTTCGAGTCCGCTCAGACCGGCACCGTCTCCACGACCGACACAAGACAGATCGTGATGGGCAACGCCACACTCGACCTTGGGAAGAAACACAGTATCGAGTACAACTTCCTCGGCATCCACAGCAATAACCGGTACTACATCTTCACCTCCGGCAGCGGCGGCGAGTACACGGAGCCCGAAAACGACTATGGTCAGTCCGTAATCTTTGAGAACGCAAGAGACAATTACCTGATGGTCAATCAGCTGCTCTCGCACTGGACACTCGCGGACAAACTCAAACTCAGTGTCGGCGCCAGCTACAGCAACCTCAGAGGCTACGAGCCGGACCGCCGCAGGCTGTACTTCAATAAGAGAGTAACAGGAGACACCCTTGAGGACAAAAAATCCACCTGGTCTCTCGGTGCGGGGGACAGCAACTTCAGATACAACGACATCCTTAAGGAAGACCAGCTGACCGTGCGTGCGGGATTCGACTGGACGTATGCCGACAAGTCCTCCCTCACCATAGGGTACGACTTCCAGATGTACAACCATGACTTCGTGAACCGCGCCGTGCAGCTCAACGGAGACAGAACACAGGCTCTCTCGATGGAGGAACTGGAGGCAATCGACTTCTCCAACATCATCAAGTACGACCAGAGCAAACCGAACGGGGGCATCTACGACCCCAATACGACGATTTACTTCCGTGGGGACAAAAAAGTACACTCGCCCTATATCGAAGTGAACCACACCTTCAGCGACCATTGGTCCGTGAACCTGGGTGTGCGTGCAGACCTCGTCGAGCAGCGGACCATCTACGGACAGAACGAGCTCCCCAAGGACGCCACCGGCACGTTGATGTACGACTCCGTGCAGTTCAAGCGCCCGATCTGGCTCCCGTCCGTCAATATCAAGTACGCCATCAACGACGAACACACCCTCCGCTTCAGCGCATCACGGTCCTACGCCGTGCCGAGGTTCAAAGAGTTTTCGCAGTACAACTACATCGGCTTGGATTACACGGTCTATGGCTGGCCTTTCAATAAGGTCTCCTACTTCTGGAACGCAGACCTGAAGTACGACTGGTACCTCTCGGACGACGAGTACCTCACGGTGGGGGTCTTCTACAAGCACCTCACAGACCCGATGGGCAAGGGATACTTCGGCGGACCGGCCAAGAAGATGGAGTACCGGAGGACTGCCGAAGAGGCCAACGTGGCCGGCGCGGAGGTAGACTTCAAGAAAAACCTCCTGGACTTCTACAACGAAGGCACACAGGAGCGCCACAAGCTCACCCTCGGACTGAACGCCTCTTACCTCTTCTCCAATCTCTGGCTGAACTTCCCTGAGACGGATCATCCGTCCGACAAATCAAATTTCCCCGCGGAGAACGCCCGATACACCCAGCTTGAGAGTGCCTCTCCGCTTCTCGCCAACGGAGACCTCACCTACACCTACACCAAGGGCGCCAAGAGCTACAGTGCGGCGCTGCTATTGAGCTACTTCTACGACCGGATCTACGCCTACGGCAGCATCGATATGTCCAAGTACGACCTCGTCGAGAAAGGCATCCCCACGCTGAACTTCGTAGCATCGGCCGACCTCACCGACAAGCTCTCCCTTAAGCTCAAAGTCAATAACATCCTGAACCCGCACTACACCGTCTCTCAGCTCGCCAACGACATCATCCGGCGCGAGCTCTCTGCCCAAAACCCCGACGGACTTCCGATACTTCAGGGCTCCTACGACGACATCTACGAGTTCGACGACCCCTACATCGGTACGGACTTCAGCAAGCCCTATGTGGTACGCGACTTCCGCTACGGCGTAAGTTTCTCTCTGGGGCTCACCTACAAGTTCTGACCAAACGAACCAAAGACCAAATTAAATACACACTCTAATCCTTAACAAAACCCTCACGTTATGAACGTAAGCATCAAAACTCTCGCCACCGTCCTTGCGGCGTGCGTACTTACTCTCGGTGCAGTGTCTTGCAACGAAGACCCTGCCAATAAGCCCGATCCCACACCTACCCCCACACCCAAACCGGAGCCTAAGCCCGAGCCCGCTCCCGTAGTGGCAGGTGACGTCATCAATGGCGAAATCACCGGTGTGAAGGATCTCAAAGCGGGCACCATCTACACCCTTGACGGTACTCTGTACGTCAAGAAAGGCGGCACCCTCAATATCGGCGAAGGCGCCATCATCAGCGCTACGCCGAAGTTCGACAGCTACATCATCGTCGAAAGAGGCGGTAAGATCAACATCAACGGGACTGCAGAGAAGCCCGTCATTATGACCAGCACGAAAAAGGAACCGGGTGCTTGGGGCGGTCTCATCATCGCGGGCAACGCCCAGATCAACGAAGGCTCCACCCAAAACGTGGAAATCAACCCCATCCTCAAGTACGGTCAGTATCCCGGTACGGCCGAGCTGAAGAATGACGACAACTCAGGCTCCATCAAGTACCTCATCCTCGAGTACACCGGCGCCAACCAAAATGACGAAGTAGAGCACAACGGGCTCACCCTGCACGGTGTAGGCTCCGGTACGACGATCGAAAACGTCTTCATCTACAAGTCTGCGGATGACGGTGTCGAGTTCTTCGGCGGCGCAGTGAACGTCAAAAACTTCCTCTCCGTGGACAACGACGACGATATGTTCGACTTCACCCAAGGCTACATCGGCACACTCTCCAACGCCTACGGTATCTGGAGCGCGAGCCACAAGTCCGGAGAAGAAGACCCTCGTGGCATCGAAGCTGACGGCAACCACGACGGCAACTTCAAGGATGCACCCACCCAGTCCAACTTTAAGGTCGAAAACCTCACCATCGCCCTGAACCACGCGCCCTCCACAGTCGTAGGCGAATACCCTGTCGACGTCATCAAGATACGCCGCGGAGCCTCTGCTACCATCAATAACTTCTATCTCACAGGTGTTGGCTCATACGGTGACGTCTTTGACTCTACCGATAAGAAGGGTGACGCCGTAGATAATGGTGTTAAAGTCACCTACTTCATCAATGTAACCAATGAAAGCAAGCAGATGAATGGCAAGCTGAGTAACGGGTTTGGATTCTCTCGCACAAATGACGAGGCGCTCAAAGGCACCGACAAGGCGCTCTTCGCATGGACCGGCTACGACTTCAAGACCGACACCTACACTTCAAGGGCAAAATAATATAACTCCGAACTAACTACTAAGCCCGCTCTTTTACCGATCCACAAACCGGCAATCGACGGGCGACGAAAAATTCTAAACATTTTACAAGAGTACAACTGTATCAGAGCCTGAGACCGTGTGAACGGTTTCGGGCTCGCCCATTGGTATAGAGCGCCCCGGTAGGGGCAATAGACGCCGTTAGGCGTCGCGAGGAAGTAGCCCGGGGTTAAGACCTCTACGAGGTCTTAACCCCGGGAAAGAGAAGTGCCCCCCGCACATCGACGCCTGACGGCGTCTTCGTACGGGGCTAATCACATTAGACCGCTGACGCGGTCTCCCCGCCCTGCACCACCTAACTGCTGACTACTAACTGTGCAGGTCACGCCCTGCACCTCCTCACTAAAAACGAGATACGTACCGGGAAGATCTTCCCGGTACGTATCTCGTTTTACTTTCCTACAGACCGAAAAACTATCCCCGGTACGTGCAAGAATAATGGAGCTATCCTCCTCAGAAGATTAGCGGCTTAAGCGCTCACGGTAGAGGATATGTGCGTTATTATCCACCAGATAAAAGTCGCAAGTATCCTCGGATATGCTGACGACCGTCATTCCTTGACTATTTTGGGCAAAAACGGTGCCTTCTATGTACGACACATCCCGGGTCTTGGAGATGGTCGAATTGGTGACAAATACGGTCTTATATTCCGGCTTCTTGATGACCTGGAAATTGTGGATATGCCCTGCGAAATAGAGCTGTGCACCGTACTTTTGGAGGAGAGGCAGGATATATTTCTGCATATCGAGACGCTCGGATTCATCTTTCGAGGTCTGGGCATACACAGGATGATGTCCGATGACAATCTTAAATGTAGCCGTGCTCATAGCAAGCTCTTTATCCAACCATCGGAGCTGTTCGTCCCTGCTGATTTTGGCGCTCTGAGGGTATTCCCCGGGGTTATCCCTGTATTTATCAAGGAGTGAAGGGGTATCGATGAGGAAAAGATCGGCAGAGACGCCGTCGGGGTTTTGTACCTGTATTTTGTAGTAGAAGTTCGGCATATTCCAGCGCGCACTGATCTCGGAATAATCAATCAGAGCCTGCCCATTGCCGTGGTGCTCGTGGTTGCCAAGCGTGAAGTACCAGGGGATGTGTGTCTCCGGGTGGGTATAAATATCCTCGAAGCCGGTCTTGAATACCGGGTCTTGTACGGAGGCCACACCAAGGTAGTGGAAGGTATCGCCATTGGAGACGATGAACTCCGCATCCACCGCTTCGGCCACATCCCCCAGCGTCCAAGCACCTTTCCGCTGTCCGTACAAGCCGAAGCGGTTCTCATCATTCACGATGACGAAAGAATACCTGCCTTCGGTAAGGTTTTTGAGTGAATCAAGGGCGCTCTCCGGGGTTACATACGGGACCCCGCACCCACAATCTTGAGCGCTGATGGGTGCAGAAAAGGAGAGGCAAAGGAGAAATGCGACGGGAAGAAGTTTGGGAAAAAGATGAGTCATATCGGGATTTTGTTTCTGAGAATAAGTGTGTGACAAAGCTCTGTCTCGGGGGTGTCAAAGACTCCACTTCAGACCGACGGTGAACGAAGGCTTATAATACTCTTGCTGCTTCACGTGATCGGATGTCCCCTGATAGTACCACAAGGGCGTATTCAGCAAGTTATTGGCTTCGAGATAAAGGGTCAGACCTTTGGCAAGAGTCGCATCGGCATTGAAGTCAAGGAAGGTCTGATTACCGTAGTAGACGTCTGAGAAAGCGTCGGAACCGAGTTCGTCGAGATAGGACGAAGCGTGATTGAGTGAAAGCCGTGCACGGAAATAAGGATGCTCGTATCCGAGAGAGACATTAAGCGAGTGCGGAGCGGTACCCGGGAGAGGCATATCCTTGCGCTCCTCTCCATCCTCGTTGGTGATGCCGTGAGCTATGGATTTAACGAAGGTGTAATTGGCATAGAGCGAGAAGCCTTTAAGGAAGCCCGGGAGGAACGTAAGCTGCTGCTGAAACCCGACTTCAAAGCCAAAGAGGTCGACGGCAGAGCCATTAGCACGCGTATAAATGTCCCAATCTCCTTCGGTGACAGAACCCGCAAACTGAGGGTACATCCGTCCGAACTGTCGGGCACTGACATTCTCGAGGGTTTGCCGGAAGATAAAGTTATTAAGACGCTTGTAGAAGCCCCCTGCGGTCAGATGGCTGACCGACCCGGGATAATAGGAAAGAAGAAGGTCGAAATTATGCGCATACGTACTTCTGAGTCCCGGATTTCCAAGAGAGAGCTCACCGTCTTCTCTATTGACACTAAAGTAAGGAACAAGGTCATAATAGTTGGGACGGGCAATACCGGTGGAGTAAGCGGCACGTAGGACGACCCGGTCTATGGGTTGGTAACGAAGCGTGAGATTCGGAAAGACGTTGAGGTAACCGTTATCCCCTTCGTTTACGGGACCTCTGGAGGGGTCTCCGTCCTCGTTGTACTCAATCGTATTGCCCGTATAGTCCACGGCAGTGTACTCGACCCGTGCGCCGAGTATGGCGAGGAAGTCTTCCGTGATATTTTGGTCCCAACGTAAGTAAGCAGCATAAATATTCTCCCGCGCCGTGTAGTTATCGGCCCAGTACTCGTCTATGAGGTCGGTCGTCTCAAACTTGGACGAATCAAACCAATCCTGAGCGCCAAGCTCCCGTGCATCCGGAAATTGACCCGGGGTGTACCTCCCGTCTATGAGTCCGGAAAAAGAAAGCCTACCGACGTCTAAGCGGGAGAGGTCAAAAGCTCCCTTCTCGATGGGTTCGGCTTCATAGGTCACATTGTCTCTGTTTTTCCCTTTGAACCGAACTTTCGCCCCGAAACGGAGGCGTCCTTTTTGGTCACGGATGACAGAGAGAGGGAGGCGGAAGTTGGCATAGGCACTCCACTCGTCTTCATAGGTGCGACTGGTCTTGTCCACAAGCTCTTTGAGCTTAAAATCGTCATACACGTCATCCTCACTCGAAAACAGTGGGAAACGGGTATCGGTGTAATCGGCTTTGATGGACGCGTCTTTCACTCTCCAGCCCGGGGTACGCTCGTGCAGCTTATTCTCAAGGGCACGTGCAAAGGAGCCGCCCCAATCAAGATGCAGACTGCTTGCCAAGAGATGATCACCACCGAGTGTGAAGTGCATCATTTGCTGATTCTCGAGCCGGCGACCGGAGGGGTTCTCGGGGGAAAGGGCACCCATCTTTATCGTGCGCCTGAGCTCTCCTGAGAATAGTCCCGTCTGCCCCTCCACCGGTTCCATATCCTTAAGCTGGAACGCATAGCGGTTCTCGTAGTCGTTGCGGTAGTTGTACATCGAGCTGAAGAATAGCTTACTATTGGGGCTGATCTCGTAGTCCATATTCAGTGAGACGGAGCCACGAAGCCGTGTGACATCGTATTTGCGGATCTCAAACTTCTTGAGGTAGTCCGCCACACCGCCTTCGCCTTTTTCCCACTCGCCTTCGACGTTATCCGAGCCATAAATTCGGTCTTGGAAAGAGAGCGTGAGAGCCACGCCGAGTTTCTTGTCGAAGAAACGATCCCCATAGGTGATCCCTGCTATATAGGAGGGCTTGTTACGGATCGGGTTCCAACCCCATCCGAGATTGAGGTTAAGGAGTCTGCGCTCCGGGGCAGTCTTTGTTTTGAGGTTAACAGATCCGCCAATGGCGTCTGCCTCCATATCCGGCAAAAGCGTCTTATTCACCTCTATGACCTGTATCATCTCGGAGGGGATGAGGTCGAGCTGCATATTGCGGTTATCCCCTTCGGCAGAAGGAATCCTGCCGCCATCGAGGGTGACGGAGTTAAGGGCTGTCGCCAGTCCGCGCACCACGAGGTTTCGGGCTTCGCCTTGGTCGGTCTGGATGGTGATGCCGGGAATGCGTTTGAGCGCATCTCCGATATTGGCGTCCGGGAAGCGACCGATCTGGTCTGCAGCCACGAGGTTGGTGATGTTGCTGTTGTTCTTCTCGATATTTAGGGCACGTGCCTGTCCTTTGGCCAGCTGTCCGAAAACGACTACTTCGTCTATCATAACGGCATCAGCACTCATCCGCACATCCGTACCGGTATCCCGGTTCGCCTTGACAGAGACGGTAGCCGTATAATCTTTGTACCCGATGTACGAAGCAGTCAGGATATAGGTCCCTTCGGGGACAGCGAGGAAGATAAAGTGACCATCGAGGTCGGTTACGGTATAGCGGTTGTATTTGTCGAGCTTGAGAAGGACTCCGGGCATACCGAGACCGGTGTCATCGACAACTGTCCCGGAGATGGTTCCCTTGGGACCTTCTACTTCGGTGTTTTCAGGGATGGCACGATTCTCTGCCGAGAGCGAACCACACGGAGTTAGGGTCAGGATGCTCACGAGTCCGAAGAGCAACACCATACGATTAAGATGCATACGTCTTTTTAGAGTTAGTGTATTGTGGTAAAAACTAATTTAGTTTCGCTATAACATCACAGTCAAGTCTGATCACTTACAAATGTAGGTAGATACTATCACAAATTGGTTAAGAATTTTATTATCCACTGTACACAGCTTTTTCATCACCTCAGAATCCTCCTTTTACGACACAAAGGGATGGGTTGAAAGCAGAGGTAAAGAGTATGGGAAATCTTGGTACGGGTCTCGTCATTTCTTTGGTCCGTACCGGACCGGAGGCGAGGTACGTATCTCGTCACCCGCTCGGTACGGGTCTCTTTTTTCCTGCCCACGGTATGCACAAAGAGACTTTTCAAAGGTCTCATAAAAGGGGTATATTTGCTTGGCTTTAGACATTGCATGATCATCAAAGTAGAAAAAGGAGGAACAAAAGCATTGAAAGGTACATTCAAGAATTTCTGGAAGGGGTTTGCGCTCCTCTTCTCCCTCTCGGCTCTCATCGCCGGGCTGGCGGGCTGTGCCGGCTCCGGAAGTCCGGAGGAACAGCTCAGCGCAGAGATCGTAAAGCTCCGCATTTTTGCGGACAAGACCGCGGGCGGCGCCTACCGCTTCGTCGAATATTCGGGAGACAAAGAGCCCGCGAATCCCACTGTGAAGACGATATTCAGGATAGAAGGGTTTGACAGCCTCTTCAAGGCAGGTACGGAGTACCTCATCTCGGTCAGAAAGTACACCAATAGCGTCTCCGGAACCGTCACCTATAACTTCATCTCGATCATCAGCACGGCACCGGGCAGATAATCTCTATCCCGGGAGGCGTTTTTCACGCAAATAAATGGAGGACATCATTACGACAGAAGAGGAGATCGAATCGATTCCGCAGAGGCGCTCGCTCTTGGGACGCGCCCGCGGCTTTTTTGCCGGCGACACGGTGATATGGATCATTTTGATTGCCCTGATGCTCGGCAGCATCGTGGTGGTCTTCTCGGCCGTGAGCCAGGAGGCATTTCGTGCGGAAGCCAGAGGGGGGCTTTTTTACGGAGAGTTCCTCAAGCACCTCTTGCTCATCCTGGTCTCCTTCATCATCGTGAGCGTGATGAGCAGGGTCAGCAGCAAGTTTTACCAGCAGTTCTCCTTCTCCTTCATCCTCCTCTGCATCGGACTCTTGGTCTACACACTCGTGGCGGGGGCGGAGCTTAATGAGGGGAAGCGTTGGATCAGCCTCTTCGGCTTCACGGTACAGCCGTCCGAGATCAGCAAAGTGGCGGTCGTGAATTACGTCGCGTTCAGTCTCTGGAAAGACGAGGGGCGGACGTCGCTGAATACGTTCATCCGCACGTGGTGGCCCGTGGGTGCCATCATACTGCTCATCGTCTTCGAAAACATCTCGACGGCGGCATTCATCTTCCTCATCACCGTCGTTACGACCATCGTCGGCGGCATCAATAAGAAGTACACGGGGTATCTGCTCTTAGGAGCCATGGCGGCGGGTCTGGTCCTCGTGATGTTCAAGCTCTTTGCCCCGGACGCCGAAGGCGTGGGCCGAAGCGAGACGGGACACAACCGCATCATGCGCTTCGTCACGAAGATGTTCAAGCCCGTGAACGAAGAGACCTACGACGACATTATGGGGATGGACTACCAGGTGGTTATGGCCCAAAAAGCCATCGCCAACAGTAACCTCATCGGCAAAGGTGCGGGGCGCGGCGAACTCCGCCAATGGCTTCCCGCCGCCTACTCCGACTACATCTACAATGTCGTGGTTGAGGAGTACGGATTGGCGGGATCCGTAGGCTTGCTTTTTACGTACATCATATTCTTCTGGCGCTGCGGTAAGCTCGCCAATCAGAGCAGGTCGAACTACAAGTCCACCCTACTCTATGGCATCGGGCTGACCATCACGGGTCAGGCGGTGATGAATATGATGGTGGCGACGAATCTTCTGCCCGTCACGGGGCAGACGCTGCCTTTCATCAGCAAAGGGGGGAGCTCCTATATCTTTATGTCGATGTTCTTCGGACTCGCCCTCAGCGTGAGCCGGGAGATACAGGCTTCGAGACGCCGTCAGGAGGCCGAAGCCAGCGGCATCGAAGGGATGCCCGAAGTCGATATGGAAGAGATTCCGGACTACGTACCGGCAGCGGAAGCGACCCCGAGACCATAAAGAAATCCGATTCAAATGAAACGTATCATCATCAGCGGCGGCGGTACGGGAGGGCATATCTTCCCGGCGCTGTCCATAGCCGGAGAGATCAAGAGGCGTTACCCCTCGTGCGAGATTCTCTTCATCGGAGCAGAGGGGCGTATGGAGGCCGAGCGTGTCCCGGAAGCCGGGTACCCCATAAAGCTGCTCCCCGTCCGAGGTCTGGAGAGAGGCGGAGGTCTCTTGAGCAAGTGGCGGACACTCTCGCAGCTCATCAAAAGCATCAATATCGCCAAGGGGTTCATCCGCGACTTCAAGCCCGAAGCAGCAGTGGGCGTCGGCGGCTACGCCTCGGCTCCCACGCTTATTGCGGCAGGTAAGAGCGGAGTGCCGACGCTTGTGCAGGAGCAAAACTCCTTCGCGGGCAAGACGAATAAGCTCGTGGGGCGGCACGCAAACACGGTCTGCGTCGCCTATGAGGGGATGGAGCGTTTCTTCCCCCGCGCTTCTAAGATCGTGCTCACCGGCAACCCCACCCGTAAGGAGCTTGCCGACTTGGAGCGGAAGATGCCCGAAGCCTATGCGTACTTCGAGCTTGATCCCGCAAAAAAGACACTCCTCATCCTCGGAGGAAGCCTCGGCGCAGGGTCGATAAATCTCGCCGTCTCCTCATTTGCCGAAAAGCTTGGCAGAGAAGAGGGTCTCCAGGTCATCTGGCAGTGCGGCAAGAGCCACTATGAGGAAATGAAGGACCGCACAAAGGACACGCTTCCCGAAAACGTCCGTCTCCTCCCTTTCATCTCCCGTATGGACTTCGCCTATTCGGTAGCCGACCTCGTCGTCTCGCGTGCGGGTGCGGGCTCCATTTCGGAGCTCACGAATCTCGGGCTGCCTATGGTACTCGTCCCCTCTCCGAACGTCGCCGAAGACCATCAGACCAAGAATGCCGAAGCCTTGGCAAGTGAGGATGCGGCGATTATGGTTCGCGACAGCGACGCCGTCCGGGACTTGATCCCCGTCGCACTTGAGACGATTCGTGACGACGAGAAACTCGCAAGTATGTCCGAAGCCGCACGCAAGATGGCACTCCCCAAGGCTGCGGAGATGATTGTCGACGAGATCGAACTCCTCATCAAACAGGCATAAACCTTACACGAAAAAAGGTACAGACCGGGAGACGGACGAGATACGGACCAAAGTTCCGGTCTCCTACAGACCGGGGAAAACGTCCCGGTACGTACCTCCCAAAAGAAGCACACTGTACGCACATACAGACCATGACGAAAGAAACGTTCTTTTTCATAGGCATCGGGGGCATCGGTATGAGCGCCCTCGCCCGTTATTTCCTACTCTCCGGGCACCGCGTCGGAGGCTATGACCGTGTACGCACCCCCATCACCACAGCCCTCGAAGAGCTCGGGGGAGAGATCATTTACGAAGACGACCCCATGCAAATGGCGGACGCCTTCCGTGAGCATCCGGAGGTTCGTGTCGTCTTCACCCCCGCCATCCACGAAGACAACCGGCTGAGACAGTACTTCAAGGCGAAAGGCATCCCTGAGAGGAAGCGCTCCGAAGTACTCGGCGAGATCTCTCGTATGCACAAAGCGCTCTGCGTCGCAGGCACCCACGGCAAGACGACGACCTCCACACTCCTTGCGCACCTATTGAAGAGCTCGCACATCGGGACGAATGCGTTCCTCGGAGGACTCTCCCTGAACTTCGGCTCCAACCTCCTCGTGGACGCCAAAAGCCCCTACGTGGTCGTGGAGGCCGACGAGTACGACCGCTCTTTTCACCGCCTGTCTCCTTTTTGCGCCATCATCACGAGCAATCGTCCCGACCACCTCGATATCTACGGGACGGAAGAGGCTTTTCACGAGGCGTTCCGCGTCTTTGCCGGTTTGACGAGCAAGGAGGGACGGCTTTTGCTCCAGGAAGAAGTCCGGGATCTGCCTGCCCCGGAGGGTGTCCTGACCGAGACCTACGGTGCCTCCGAGACGTGTGACTATTACTACTCCCGTCTCCGCTACGAAGGGGGTGAACTCTTCTTTGACTGGCACTACGACGGAGGAAAGGGGGTCATCAGAGATCTCCAAATAGGCACTCCGATAGAGATCAACGTGATGAACGCCACCGCCGCCCTCGCCCTCGCCTACCGTCTCGGCTGCACGGAAGAGGAGCTGCGGGAGGGACTGAAGACGTTCCGCGGGGCGCACCGCCGCTTCGAGCGCACCAAGCTCCCCGGCGGGCGTGTGGTCATAGACGACTACGCCCACCACCCGGACGAGATCCGCGCCTCACTCGCCTCGATACGCGACCTCTACCCGGAGCGCGAGATTACCGTGGTCTTCCAGCCCCACCTCTTTACCCGCACCCGGGATTTCCTTGAGGACTTCGGGCGTGCGCTCTCCATAGCGGACGAAGTCATCCTCATCCCCATATACCCGGCGCGCGAAGAGCCGATTCCGGGCGTCACGAGCGAAGCCATCCTGCCGTTCGTCACTTCTGCCCGCAAGAGTGTGGCGACGAAGGAGACCCTTCCGGCAGTCCTGAGGGAAAAGAAGCCCGAAGTACTCGTGATGATGGGCGCGGGGGACATTGAGTTCGAGGTACCGAGAGCCATCGAAAGCTTGAGAGACTGACAGACGGGCAGCCCGGACGAGATACAGGCCGAAAAGGTAGCGAGATACAGGCCGGGGCTCCGGGGAGACACAGACCAAAAAGGAAGCGAGATACAGAGCGAAATTTTTTAGGACAAACAGATGACGAAAGAGACGAGACACAAGATTACCAGAGGCATCCTCATTGTGCTCGCAGGGCTGCTCCTCCTCGCCCTGCCGGTCTCCTATATTCTCTCCCAAGGACAGGCACGGTATGCCGTCCTGCCGTACAAGACGATCGTGAAGATCGAAAGGTCTTCGCCCCGATCCTCTTTTTTGAGGACAGAGGAGATCACGAAAGAGCTGCCGTTTTCGATCGAAGACAGTGTCTCCTCGCCCGTAAAAATAGGGGAACTCGAACGCACGCTGTCCGAAAAAATCGCCTACCTCAGGCGTGCCGAAGTCTTTATCTCGCCCTCCGCACGCACCCTTAATATCCGGGTACTCGAGCGGACGCCCATCCTGAGGTATTACCGCGGTGGCAAGGCCTATTTCCTCGACGAAGAAGGCGTCTCCGTCCCCGGCAGAGTCGGGGCGGCAGCGCTCGTCCCCATCGCCACGGGCAACCTCACCGACTCCGTAATAGCCTCCACTGTGTACCCCTTGGCTTCTTACCTCAGCCGTAGTGACGACTACCGGACGTTCTTTCCCTTCATCGACGTCCTCAGCGGGCGACAGGTACGCCTGTACCCGCGCATCGGAGACTACGTCTTCGAGCTCCACGGCGTCGCCACCCTCTCCGAAGACCTCTCCAAGGTGCCGCTCTTTTACCAAAAGATCGTACCCCAAGTGGGCGCCAATAAGTATAGTCTCGTGAAACTCTCCTACAAGGACCAAATCATTTGCACCCGACGCGAAGATGCCGACAAATGACCAAAAGAAACAGCGGGCGTACCTCCTCTCTTCGTCCGTCAACCTGATCCTCCCACCCCTCAAACTCATCACAGGGATCATCGGGCACTCCACTGCCCTCATCGCCGACGCCATAAACTCATTCGGAGACATAGCGTCCAACATCGTCGTCTACCTCTTCCTCCGTCTCTCTTCCCGCCCCAGGGACAAAGACCACGCATACGGTCACGGCAAGTACGAGACAGTGGCCACGCTCTTCATCGGCGTGATGATGTGCATCGCCGGTATCCTCATCGTCGTCAATAGCGCAAACGTCATCGAGCGGTACTTTACCCGCAAGGAACTCCCCACCCCGCCCGAGTGGATCGCGCTCGTCGTGGCGGGCTTTACCCTCGTCCTCAAAGCGATCGCCTACTTCTACACCCACAAGCAGGGCATCGAGACGAAGAGTGAGGCGCTGATGGCGCAGGCTCAAGACCACCGCAACGATGTCTTCAGTGCCCTTGCCGTCGCTCTCGGGGTGACGATCTCGCGGCTTTGGGGCGGTGTCTGGAGCTTGGCCGAGCCGATTGCCGCCATCATAGTGGCCGGCTTCATCATCTATTTCGGAGTCGGAATCTGCATCCCTGCCCTCCGCAAACTCACCGAGGCTGCCATCCCCGACGAGACGATAGAGGACATCAAGAACCTCATCCTCGGGGTGGACGGCGTCTCCGACCCCCATAACATCCGCACCCGTATGATAGGCTCCAGCACCTTCGCCATCGATCTCGACATCCGCGTAGACGGGAATATGCCGCTGTACCAAGCCCACGAACTCACGATGCAGTGTGAGCATCTGATTAGGGAGAAGTACGGCGAAGAGACCCACATCAATATCCACGTGGAGCCCGCCAAACCCTTTACCCACATCTACTGTGTCCCGAGTAAAGATGCGTGAGGAGCTGCTCCTACCCGCCCGTCTGAAATCGGGACGCATCGAAGCCGGCGTGGACGAAGTGGGGCGCGGCTGCCTGGCGGGACCCGTTTGCTCGGCTGCCGTCATTTTGCCCGAAGACTTCGCGCTCCCCGGTCTCACCGACTCCAAGCAGCTCACCCGCGGGCAGCGGGAAAGGATGGATCTGGAGATACGCGCACGAGCCGTCGCCTATGCCATCGGAGAAGCCTCGCCCTCGGAGATAGACCGGCTGAATATCCTTGGCGCTACATTCCTCGCGATGGAGCGCGCCATCACCGCCCTATCCCTTGAGCCCGAGTATCTTCTCGTGGACGGCAACCGTTTCCGCACCACCCTCGGAGTGCCCTTTGAGACCATCGTGGGGGGCGACGGTCGGGTGGCGAGCATCGCGGCAGCAAGTATCCTCGCCAAAGTCCACCGCGACCGTCTGATGGCACGGCTATCGGAAGAGTACCCCGGCTACGGCTGGGAGCAAAACGCAGGCTACGGCACCCGCGCCCACCTTATGGGCATAGAGGAAAAAGGACTCACACCCTATCACAGGCGTTCTTTCCGCCCCTGCAGAAAGGGCCTTTTCGATTAAACTTTCAAGCCTTTTTCGGACGTACCAAGAAGATTTTTTCGGTCTGTACGGGAGCGGGAAAAGATACAGACCGAGGAGGAGACGAGATACAGACCGAAATCGACGGCTATGCTTGGGCACGAAGTGCGCCTTGGTCGTCGATAAGGAAGATCCTCAGCTTACCTTCCGGAAGGAGCGGGGCACAGACTTCGTGGCAAAGAGAAGCGACGCGGGCGAAAAAGGCACTTTCGCGCTCGGGGACGAGCGACCACAATTCCCGCGCCATCGTGATGCCCTTGATTTTTTCTATCGTTTCACTGGCGCATCCTGCCTCTTCAGCCACCCGAACCAGGAACGCGTGGTGCATCGTCGTCTTGTGACTGTGGGTATCGAGCTCGCCCTCTGCCAACTTGACCGCCTTGCCGATCATCAGCACAAGGGCGACCTCCGGGAAGCCCTCATCCGCACCCATCTTTATCGTCTCGCCGATGAAATTCCCGTATTGGACGAAGGACTGAGGAGGAAGGTCGGGGAAGAGTCTTTTGACGAAACGCTCGCTCTTGGCTCCGGAGTTAAGGACGAGCAGCTCCATCCCGAGCGCACGCGCCACGGCGATCTCTTTTCGGATGGAGTCCACCCATCCTTTGAGCGAATAGGGATAAATAATGCCCGAAGTCCCCACCACGGAGATGCCGCCCGTCACGCCGAGCTTGGGGTTGAAGGTCTTGGGTGCCAGCTCCGCTCCACAGGGGATGGATAGGGTCACGTCGACGCCGCCGAGAGGCACGAGCTTACGCACCTCCTGCTCAATCATCCTCCTCGGGGTCGGATTGATGGCCGGCTCACCTATCTCTATGCCCAAGCCGGGAAGCGTCACGACCCCGACCCCTTTCCCTTGAAGGAAACGGACGCCGGAGTGCGCCTTAGAGAGGCGGACGGTGGAGCATATTTCGGTGCCGTCCGTCACGTCGGCGTCGTCACCGGCGTCTTTTACCACGGTTGCCGTGGCAGAGCCGTCGGGGTTGAGGAATACGGAAGAGACGGGCATAGACATCGGTTCACCATCGGGGAGGTCGAAAGGCGCTTCCTTCACGGTCTCTTCTTTGGTCAGGAAGAGGAGCGCGGCGACAGTGGCTGCGGTGGCACAGGAGCCTGTGGTAAAGCCGGTTTTGAGCTCAAAGAAAGGGGGCAGGAGTTTCTCTATCGCGCGCCTCAGACCGTGGGGACCGGAGACGATTTTGTCCGGGGCATACGGCAGAGGCGGTCTCCTAAGGACAAGGACAGGGATGCCGAGTGCGCGTGCCGCCTCCGTCTTCCTACAGAAGCCGCCCGTCTCGCCACTCTCTTTGGTCACGATGAAGTCGGGGTGGATACGGCGGAAGAGCGCTTCGTCCGTCTCTCCTTCGTCGTAAAAAGAGAGGTGATCCGTCGGGAACCGCTTCCGTGCCACTATATCGAGCGAATCGGGACGGCGCATGATGCGGACGAAGACTTCAGTATCGCCCATTATCGGCTCCAACCCGGAGATGGACGAGACCCCTGCGAGCGAGAGAAGACGGCGGGGCTTAGCCCCTCTGAGGAACCGGTTCAGGTCGTCAAAAGAGCCAAAATAGCGAAAACGCGCGTCTTCGGGCGGGAATGTGCGCTCGTACCGAATGACGGGGATGCCCGTCTCGGAAGCCGCCCGGCCTATATTACGATGCACGAGGGAGGCGAAAGGGTGTGCCGCGTCGACGAGAAGCCGTATCCCTTTCACCCGTATGAGGGCAGACATCTCCTCCGCGTCCAAGCCTCCCGTCAGACGTACGCCGTTAGCGCTCTGCACTTCCTGTCCGTCCGTCTTCGTGGAGTAGTAGAAGGTCGTGCCTGCCGCGTCCGATACTTCGCAAGCCACTCTGCCCTCCGTCGTCCCTCCGATGACCAATAGCGGGCTCCTTTCCGTCTCTATACTATTCATGGTCCAAAGCCTCTATCAGCGCTTCGATGGTGTCGAAGCAAGCCTCCTCTCTACCCTTCAGTCTCAGTATGATTTTGCCCCCGTCGATTTCGATCTCGTCTTCGCTCTCAGCCCGAAAGGAGGCATAGATCCGGTACCGCAGAAGAGCCTTAGAGACGAGGGAGTAAGCTACCGTATGACGTCCCGTGAACCTTATGGTGCGGTCGTAGTCGTTCTCGATGCGGAAAAGTCCCGACCTTTGGTCAAAAACGATGCCCTTGTGGGAGAAAAAATCGGTAAAGACCCCCTCTAAGGCCAAGTCCTCGGGCGTACCGATGTGTAGGCGCGGCTCTTGGTCAAAAAGCCAAATCTTATCGGCTATCTGCAGCGCCAGCTCCAGGTCGTGCGTGGAGAGGAAGATGGTCTTACCGGTCTCGCGGGAGAGCCTGTGGAGGAGCTGCATTATTTCGACTTTGCTCGGGAAGTCGAGAAAGGCGGTAGGCTCGTCCAGAAAAATGACGGGTGTATCTTGGGCAAGGGCTTTGGCGATCATACCCTTCTGCTTCTCGCCGTCGCTGAGGGAGTGGAGCAAGCGGTTCTCGAGCTGCCGAATGCGTACCATATCGATGGCTTCGTCCACTTTTGCCCGGTCTTCCGGCATCAGCGAACCCCAAAAACCGGTGTAAGGGCTCCGACCCATCTCCACGAGTTCCCTAAGGGTCGTATTGTAGAGCGAAGGGCGCTCGGTGAGGACGACACTGATGAGGCGCGAGAGCGCCCTGTCGGAGTAGGTGGAGACCTCTTTCCCAAAGATCAGCACTTCGCCCTCCAGCTTGGGCTGAAAGGCGGAGAGGGTACGGAGGAGTGTGGACTTGCCTATACCGTTGCTGCCGATGAGGCAGGTCAGCTCGCCCGAGAAGAGAGTGCCCGTGATGTCCCGGGCTACCGTCTTCGTTTTCTTCTTCCCCACGTACCCGATGGCGAGGTTCCGCAGCTGTATGGTTTGTGTCTTCAGACGCGCCATATCAATTGATCTCCTCCCTTCTTTTTCCAAAGAGTACCGAGATGACGATGGGTGCCCCGATGAGCGCCGTGACGGAATTGATGGGCAGCGCCCCCTCGAACCCGGGCATCCGGGCGATGAGGTTACAGATGAGCGCAAGCGCTGCACCCACGAGCGTCACGGCGGGCATCAGGACGCGGTGGTCGGAGGTTCCGAAAATCGTCCGACACAGGTGCGGCACCGCGAGGCCGAGGAAGACGATAGGGCCGCAGTACGCCGTCACTATGGCGGTGTAGATGCAGGCCGTGGCGATGATGGCAAGGCGCGCCCGTCGGACATTCAGGCCCAGACTTCGGGCGTAATTATCGCCCAATCGAAGGAGATTGAGGGGCTTGATGAGCAAAAAAGCCAAGGGCAAAAGAAGCGTCATCATCCCCGCGAAGAACCAGAGGTGGTCGCCCGTGACGTTCGAGAAGCTGCCCAAGCCCCACACCACATACGAGCGTACATCCTCGTCGCTCGAGAAAAACTTCATCACCCCGATGATGGCCGTGGCGATGTACCCGATCATCACCCCCATTATGAGGAGGACGGCATTGCCCCTCACTTTTTGGGAAAGGATTAGGATCACGACCATCACAAGCCCCGCACCGAGGATGGCACTCAGCGTCACCGCCATCTCCCCTGCAAACCCTAGTCCGGAGAGTGCGGTACCCCACAGGCTGCCGGAGAGAAGCACGATGGAGGCCACGCCGAGACTGGCACCGGAAGAGATACCGAGCTCCGAGGGTCCTGCGAGGGGGTTGCGGAAAATCGTCTGCATCTGAAGCCCGCTCACGGAGAGACCGATGCCGGAGACGAGCGCCGTAAGGGTCTGCGGGAAGCGCGATTTCCAGATGATGTTTTGCCACACTTCGGAAGTGCCTTCGCCGTGTCCCAAAAGCACCGCCCACACCGACCGAACGGGTATGGGGACGGTTCCCACGGCGAGGTTAAGGAGTATGAAGCCCAAAATCAGCCCCAAGACGAGTACAAAGAGGACAAGGTTACGAGATACAGACCGAGGACGACTCGAGATACGGGCCGGCGAATAAAAATCGGTCCGTGTCTCGCCTCCTCCCGGTACGTACCGAGATGAGGGGCTGCTTTCGGCTCTATTTGGCAGAGATGCGCTCATTCGAGGATTTTATAATAGACCGGTGTGTGATCCGGCAAGAGATCGGGGTGAAAAATCCTGATGAGGTCGGCAAGGACGACATCGGGCTCCACGGGAGTGTCTTCGTAGAAAGGGGTCTTGCGGAGATTACAGTAGATCACTTTCTTTTCCTTAAAGGCACGGAAGTCGGCGTATCGCGTGTCTTCGTCCCGGAGTGCGTCGTAGGAAAAAGTCCCGGGGTAACTATTGGCGATACGCCAAAACTCCGTTTCCGCCCCGCTCGAATACACAGTCTCGAAATCGACATAGAAGCCGCCGTAACGGTCGTCATCTTTGAGGAAATACTCGGCGCCCGCGTCGCGGAAGAGATTGGCAAGGAAGCTTTTGCCCCCCACGACGTACCAATTGCCCCCGTGCATCTCCCCGCTCATCACGGTTGGTCTCGTCGGAGCCGAGTCCGCGAGGTCGCACAGGTCGAGGTACCTTTTCTCTATGCCGCCGAAAATTTCGTCCGCACGCTGCTCCGTGCCGAGCAAGAGCCCGATGAACTTCATCCACTCGGCTTGACCGAGAGCGAGAGGCTCTTTGTAGCCGAGGAAGGTCACAAGCGGGATACCGAGATTGCGAAGGACATCGTACCCGCCTTTCTTAAATGGCGAAACGAAGATTAGTTCCGGTTTGGTGGAGAGAATCAGTTCCGTATCGAAGTTGCCCTCCATACCGATGCGGACGGTTTGCCCGCGTGCGATTTGGTCTTTGATTTTATCGTTAAAGAGATATTTGATGCTGTTGATGCCGATGATTTTGTCCGTCTCCCCCAAGGCAATGAAGTGAGACATCTGGAGCGCCGTCATGCAAATGGCGCGAGAAACGGGAACCTCAAGCACCTCACAATCAGCAGGAATGCCCTCGGGCTTCGTGCCTCTCGGGACAAGGGCATAGCGGTAGACGAGATCGCTTTCGCCAAGCGGGTCTCTTACTTCCAAGAGGCGGAACCCCTCCCGGTCTTCTACCGAGAACCCTTTGGCATACTTCACTTCCACCGACGACTTCGGGGTGTTGCCGCACTTATCGGAGGACTCTTTCTCTCCCTCGGAGCAGGCGGGAAGGAGGAGCAGAAAGAGACAAAAAAAGAATGGGTAAAAAGGCTTCATACGGTCACTTGAGAATTAAAATGGAGAAGTAGGGGAAAGGACGCGAAAGGATGGTCGGAAGGTCGTCCGACACGAACTCCCGCCCCTGGACGCCTACGTTTTCGAGATAATGCACCTCCCGCATCTTTTCTCCTCTAAGCACCGTCTTTATGACCTCTTCACTTCGGGACGGCTTCATAAGGACGACCGTCCGCCTCCGGCTGAGCGCCGCCTCAATCTCATCCGGAGACTGCACAAGCGGAAGGACGAGGAGACCCTCATCGCCTTTCGCGACGTGCAAGCCCGCCCGCGCTCCTGCGGCAATGAAAGCCGGGACGCCCGGGACGAAATAGACTTCCACTTCGCCCGTGCCTTGGAGAAAATCCGCTATGTAGTGCTGAGAAGAGTAGAACCCGCCGTCCCCTTCGGCTACAAAGGAGACTTTTTGCCCCCTTTTCGCAAGCGTCGCCACGTCGGAAGCCACCCTGAGGTAGGTTTCGAGCGCTTCGCCACGGTCTTCTTTCATAGGCACGGCAAAGAGCTCGATGCGGTCCTCCGGGATGCCGTGGACGAGGAGCAAGTCTCCGGCTCGAGAGCCGCCCGAAGTGCCGGGACAGAAGATGCGGTCGGAAGACTTTAGAACTCTGAGGGCTTTGAGAGTAAGAAGATCGGGATCGCCGGGACCGAGGGAGACGCAGTAGGCGGTATGCTTTTCCATAACCTTTTATTTCCTAAAAAGGTGCTTGAACTCGTCCGCGTAGAGCCTGGAGAGCCCCTTACGGTTACCGATGGCTTCGCCCACTACAATGAGCGTCGTCAGCTTAAGCCCGTTGTCTTTGATGATGGAGGAGAGGTGATCCAGTGTGCCGCGATAGATGCGCTGCTCTTTCCAAGTGAGCTTGTGGCAGACAGCTACCGGCGTCTCGGGCGGGTACTCGGTGAGGAGCTCCTGCTGAACCTCATCCGCAAGAAGGGCACTGAGGTAAATGCACATCGTACTCCTCGAGCGGGCAAGCAAGTGGAGCTTCTCCCTCTCCGGCATCGCGGTGCGCCCTTCGCCCCGGGTGAGTATGATGGTCTGAACCTTCTCCGGTATCGTAAACTCGGACTGCAGCTCGGCCGCCGCAGCTTGGAAAGAGGAGATACCCGGCGTGATGTGATAATCCATCCCCGCCGCGTCAAAGAGCGCCATCTGCTCCTGAATCGCACCATAAATGGAGGGATCACCCGTGTGAAGGCGGACGATGGAGAGACCGCGGTCGTAGAAATCTTTCATTATCGCAAACTGCTCCTCCAGATTCATCCCCGCGGACGAACGCACCGTGGCGCCCTCCTTGGCATACAGGGTCAGTTCTTTCGGTACCAGACTGCCGGCGTAGAGGATGAGGTCTGCCCCCTCGAGGAAACGCTTGCCTTTGACGGAAATCAGCTCGGGATCGCCGGGACCGGCACCCACTATCTCGATATGACCGGAAGCCGTGCGGTCGCTCTTCTTGTCCAAGGCGACGGCAAAAGTGAAGTCGTTACCCGCCGAGAGCTTACCCTTGACTTTGGGCAAGAGGAGACGTCCACCACGGGCCGACTTTATGGCGGTCGCTTCGGAGACGGAGGATAAGCCTGTGACTTCTTTTACTTTGGGGTTGGAGGCACTCGGCACTTCGATGCCTTCGAGGTCTTCGGCCGTGAAGATCTCCACCGGCACTCCGAACTCCGACGAAAGCCGGTCCACAAGCGGCTCGTCTTTTTTGAGGTCTATCGTGGCGAGCGCCTTTAGGGCGAGGGGCGAAAGGCGGTGGAGCCGCATCTCTTCCCGTATCTCACCCGCGACACCTGTAGGGTCTGTGTCTCTCCGGCACCCCACCCCGAGCGTGAGGACGCGCGGATGGTAGAGAAGCGTGCGCGTCCCTTCGGGAGAATAGACAAAAGGGGTCACGGCAAGGAAGAGGTCGAAGTCCGAGAAGTCTATCTCTCCGTAATCGTAGAAGAGGGTGACGTGAGTGGGCTTCGTCCGCTCGAGCTCTTCGGTGCCGCTGTCTCTCGTGTCCAAAAGGAGCGCTGTCTTTCGCCCCGAGACAAACGCGAAAATCGCCTCGTTCATTTCCTTCTTCTCGACGGGCTCAAGCGTCCAGCCGTACTTGTCCGCCAGCGTGTCCAGTGCCCATAGCCCGGCATTGTCGCTCTGCGTGGTAAGCACTGCTTCGCCTCCGATGATGCGCGCCACGTCCTTCGCAAGCTCGTTTGCCCCGCCGACGTGACCGGAGAGGACGGGGATGACAAAGCGTCCCGTCGTGTCGACACAGAGCACGGCGGGATCGGTGTACTTATCCCGGAGGTACGGGGCTATGGCCCGGGTGCAGATGCCGAGCGCACCGATGAAGATAAGTGCCTCCCTTTGGGCAAAAAGCCCGGCCGCAGTCTCCGCCACGGAAGCCATAGGCAAAATGCCTTCCCCGCCCCCGCCGGCGTAGATCTCCGCGCTTGTGAATTCGCCCGCTATCGTCCAGGCCAAGGGGATGCCGACCTCCGAAATGACGAGTATCGATGTGACGATCTTTTCCTCTTTTGGTTTAATGCGCTCTGTACTCATACGTCTGTCTATGCTTAAAAAATCACTCCCTCTCTGCTTTAATGACCTCTATGGGGTTGTGGTCGTCCACGGTGAGCATGACTTGGGAGGTCACCCTCAGCCCGCACGCTTCCGCGGCCTGTCTGAAGTTTCGCCTGCTCTCCTCCGACACGCCGTTGAAGACCAATGTGCCGTGAGGCGTGAGGAGGGGCGCGATACGCGCCACGACTTCGTCCATTCTCCCTCCGTAGCCCCCGAGGAAGACGGCGTCCGGCTTCGGGAGGTCTCCGAGGTCGGCATCGAGAAAATCGCCTATGACGGTCCATATGCCGGGAGCGCCGAACTTACGGCTGTTTGCCCTCATCAGCCCTTCGCCCTCCTTTCTTTTCTCAAACGAAAAGATTTCGAGATGCGGGAACCTCAGCTTCGCCTCTATGGAGACGGAGCCGGTGCAGAACCCCACGTCCCAAAACGTGCGCTTCCCGCCCAAGTCCAAAGCGTGGAGCGTGACGAGACGGACGGGCATCTTGGTAATCATATTCACCCTGCCGTCAAGGAGGTAAAAGTCGCCTTCCGGGATGCCGAAAGGTCTCTCCCTGTAGGCGGTCTTACGGAGGATGAGGTTATTCGGGTAGCGGAATTCGCTCTCCGCCGCTTCGGCTATGGTCATCGTCCGGATCCGCTCACCACCGGGGTTCCCGAGCAGTTCGCCCACGCTCATTTCGTAGTTATCGTACCCGTATTCGAGCATTCTTTGGGCGATGGTAGCGGGGGTATGGTGTGCTTTGTCCGTGAGTACCCCTATCAGCTCCCTACCCTCTATGATTGCTTCGTCAAAACGGAGCCAGGGTCTGCCGGTAAGGCTCACCGCGTGCAGGTCTTGGTACGGCAGGAGCAGGCGGTGCGCCAAGGTCTGGAGCGAATTAAAGAAAGGGTACACCCGCATTTCGGCCTCCGGCATCTCCCTAAGGAGTGTCCCACCGAAGCCGTTGAAGAGCGGATCTCCGGAGGCAAAAATAACCACTTCCCCGTCGCGCATAGAGCGGTACTGCTCAAAGACGTCCCCCAGCGGCACCGTGATCGGAATCCACTCGAAGCCGGAGGGCAGCCTGTCCCGCACCAGCTCCAAATGGCGAAGCCCGCCCGAGAAAACGCGGTGTGTAGCTATGACCTCGGAGACTTCGGGGTCAAATGCCCGCCCGGGGTTATCGTCCAAGCCTATGAGGATGCACCGAAAAGGACTAAGGGACTTCGTCATACGTCCCTCCCCGGTCTCAAGAGCTCTGCGTCGTCGAGCGTGAGGACGGCGTTGACGAGGGTGGCGGCGAGGTTGCTACCGCCCTTACGTCCGTCGATTATGATTTTAGGAATTTGAGAGAAAGGTTTAATCATCTGCTTGGACTCGATGACGTGCACAAAGCCCACGGGGGCAGCGATGATACCTGCGGGGCGGACGGCACCTTTTTGGATCAGGTTGGCCAGCTCCATAAGGGCGGTAGGCGCGTTACCGAAGGCAAAAAGCGCATCACCGTCGGGGTGTTCTTCAGCAGCGAGCCGTATCCCCGCCTGTGTCCGGGTGATGCCTTTTTCTTCGGCAAGTGCTTTTACCCTCGGGTCCATCAAGTAAGTTTTTACTTCTATGCCGAGCCGCTCGAGAGCCCCTTTGCGCACTCCGGAAGTGACCATCGTCACGTCCGAAATGATGGTCTTGATGGTGCCGTCTTTGACTTTGCGGTAGAGTGCTTCCACGGCTCCGGGGTCGGTGTACAGAAGCTCTTCCATCTCGAAGTCCGCCGTCGTGTGTATCGCGTGCAGCAGCGCCCACTTGTGATCCAAGGGGATCTCCGGGTGCCGCAGCTCGCTCTCTATGGTGCGGAAACTCTTAATCATAATCTTCTGTCCCGGCTTCGTCTCCTCATCCTCTTCCGGCTGACCGAAATAGCCGCGCGGGGTGATGAAGTGTCCGTCTGCAGAAAGGTAGGACTGCGAGTTGCCGATGACCACCACGGTAAACATATCCGCATCCTCTGGATTAAAGTCGGACAGGGACGAGACCCGGACCGTCTCGTCCTCGCGTCCCGCATTCGTCACCAGTCCCACGGGCGTCTCCGCGGCGCGGACTTTCAGAAAGAGTTCTTTCAGACGGAATAGTTGCCAAAAGCGCTGACGGCTCCGGGGGTTATAGACACAGGTGACGAAGTCTCCCTCCGCCGCCATCCGGATTCTTTTCTCTATCGTCAGCCAAGGCGTGAGGAGGTCGGAGAGAGAGATGATGCAAAGGTCGTGACCGATGGGCGCCCCGAGGAGAGAGGCGGCTTTTTGGAATGCGGAGATGCCGGGAATCGTCTCCACTTCGACCGCGCTACGGCGCTTCTCCTTCATCTCATAGATGAGCGGAGCCATACCGTAGATGCCGGCATCCCCCGAAGAAATGACGGTGACGGTCTTGCCCTCTTCTGCTTTGCGAAATGCCAGCTCTGCCCGCTCCTGCTCTCTTTTCATCCCGGTATCGATGCACTCGGTGCCGGGTGCGAGGAGCAGAGTGATGTACTGAAAGTAGTGCCTGTAGCCCACGACGACGTCGCTCGACGCTATCGCCGCCGTCACCGCGGGGGTAATGTCAGAGGGTGAACCGGGACCGATCCCGGCAACGATAATCTTTCCCATATAATAAAGTAGACAAATTAAAAACGTACCCCGAACTGATCTCGGTCTGTATCTCGAGCTCGCGAGATACAGACTGAGGATCTGAGCTCGGTACGACCGCGGAGAATCTTTCGGTCTGTATCTCCCCGGGGGCTTTAGTTCAGCACCATAGTGATGCGGTCCATTGTCGCGCTCTTGTCTGCAAACGTAAGCCCTTTCTTGAGGGCTCCGGTCTTCCAGTTGTAGATGTAGACGCAAGAGTTCTCGTTTTGGGAGTTATTGGCGATGTAGACCTCCGAGCCTTTCACAAGCGCAAGCTGCGAGAAGTTGCCGTTGGAGAAAGGTATCTTGTCCAACCATTTCTGCTCACCCGTAGCGAGGTCGAGGACGATCCAGTAGAAGACCCACTTTTTGTCGCTCTTGGTGTCCCAAATAGGCTCTTCATCAGGGCGGGCAAACTTCGGATCCTGCATATAGAGGAGGGCTTTATTGTCGCCGAGGTAGTCCGCGGTAATGATCTTGCCGCGCACTTCTCCGCGGGAGTTCTTCGTGTAGCCGTTGTAGCTCTTGTCGAAGTCCGTTTCGCCGGCATTGATGCGGAGAAGCGCACCGTGCTGTGCAGTGGAAGAGATCCGCCCCGTGCCTGTCTTCTCGCCGGGAAGGACGGAGTTGCAGGCGATGTAATAGTTGCCTTTTTCGTCAAAGAAGGTCTTATTCTGGCGGAGCTCCCCAAAGGCGGTACCGGCCATCATCTCGGCTCTGTCCTCAGAGACCAGCTTCTCGACCTTCATCGTCTTGGCGTCCACGAAAGCCATCTCAAACTTCTTGAGCGGAGAAGCGGTCATACCTTTCTTTTTGTAGTGGAAGGAGTAAAGGAGTTTGCCGTCCTTTGCCCTATACCCGAGGAGACCGGAGGAGGTGAAAGTCATACCTTCGGGCGGAGCCGGCAATTCGAGCGTACCAGCCGCGATCTCCCTCATCGCTTCCACGTCGTACTTCACCCAAAGGATTTTGCTGCTTTCTCCGTTGGCTCCCGCGAGAACCAGTGTGCGGTCGTCGAGCCAGGCGTGGGCGTACTTGCCTTTTTTGAAATAAGCGGAAGGGATCTGCTTAAGGACCTGGATGCCCGTGGGGGTAATCATCGCTTTGACGAACCGGTTGTACGCGTTGACCTGGTAGTAATACTTCCCGCGAAGGATGGTCTCAGGGGTCAGCTGCCCCGTGATGTCCGCGCCTGTACCTTCCATCTTGAGCGTACCTTCGGTGAGGGTTCCCGCGCGGTGTACGACGTAGGACTCATCCTGCTGCCCCGTGGCTTGGCTGAGCGGAACCCACACGTCATAGTGAATCGTACCCGTTTGCGGCGCAGGGACGGGCTCGGATGAGCACGATGCCAAAGAGAGCAGCGCCGCAGTGGCAAGACAGGAGAAGAGGGTCTTTGGAAATAAGCTTTTCATAATGAGGATAACTTTTATAGAACTGTTTCAGTGGAGGAAGATTCTCACTTTTGCGGAGAAAGCTCGCCCCGGTTTTTGAAGCAAATAATTGTCGTAAATGGTCTGATCGAGGAGGTTGGTACACTCCAGAGAGAGCGAGAAGCGGTCTCCCGGTGCGTACCAGGTGGCACTCACATTCTGCGGAAACTGGGTCGGAATCACCTGCTTGCTCTCCTTGCTTCCATACGCCGCCCAACTGAGGTAGTACCACAGGACGAAGGACGAAGTATAGGAGAGACTGAGGCGGTGTCCTTTTAGCCCCAGAGGGTCGCGCTTATGCCAGCCGAGGAGGAAATTGGCATAGAGATAAGGACGATTGGGGAGCCGGTTCAGGTACGTGAGCTCCGGACGTCCGTCGCGGTTTATTTTGGTGTTGTTTCTTTCGTCCAAGTAGGTGGCGTTGACGGTCGCGTGCCACTCGTCCCGGTAGGCGTAATCGGCTTCAGCCTCCAGACCGAAGACGTTCGTGGCAAAGAGATTCGTATACCGGCTCTCACTGTCGCCCGCAGGCTCCCGGATGATGTAGTCCGACACCATCCGCCCGAAAGCATTCACGTCATAGCTGAAGCGGTGATTCCGATCGCCGAAAAGGGCAGAGCCGTAAAGGCCGAGATTGAGATTGTGGGACTGCTCGGGACGGAGCTTGAAATTAGGGAGCACCGTCAGCCCGTTTCCGAGAAACTCATAGGACACAGGGAGACGGACGCCCCTCTCGTAGGAGACTTTCAGGGAAGCCAAAGGCGAAAAAGTGTACCTCATCGACACTCCCCCGCCGAGGTTATTCTGTGACGGCGCGGCGCCCTCCTCAGTGTAGCCGGTCTTCCAGTAGAATTCTTTTTGCTCGAGATTGGCTCCAAAAAGGTAGTCTTTCACGAAGACGGAGCCGGAGAGACGATCGTCCAAAAAGGACTGCGCATACGATAGCGAAAAGGTGTGCTTGTCCATCCGGTCCGAAGTCGGGACAAACTGCCGGTCGAGGTCGTCGTACCTATTATTGCGAATCACGCTCATAAGGTAATTGAAGTCGATGCGACCGGCATACTCGAGGTCGTAGGAGAAGTTCGCCCGGAGCGTGACTTGGGGTCTGTCGTAGTGGCGGATGGACTTCTCCCGCCGTGTCACTTCGGTAAAGCCGGACTTCGACCACGTCCCGTCCCAGTTGTAGGCACGGTACGCGGTGTCCGTCACAAGCGTCCGCCCCGAGGTGTAGGACGCGAGTAAGCGGGCGACGAGCCCCGGGGTGAAAAGGTTGCTTTTGACGTACCTCAAGGAGGCGCCGAGTGAGGTCACGCCTTTCGTCCCCTCCCCTATGACGATGGTTTGTTTCTCGCCCGTCTGAATCTCCTTGTACGAAGTCACGCCGGAAATCGTCACGGACAGATCGTCGGCCCAGGGTCTGTCCCGGAAGCCTGCCTCCACTTGTCCCAAAAGCGACCGGTAACCGTCGTGGAAGCGCGGCACATCCCGAGGGACATACGCGTAGGCTTCGGGGTCCCAGAGCTCCACGCCCTTCATCAAGTAGTTGTTCTTAGAGGACGTGAAGCTGATCGTGGGACGGAGGAAAAAACCGAGACGGTGCGAGACGAGCTGACCCGACACCTCTGCCCGAAACGTCCGAAACGACCCGTAGGAGAGGGAGGCGTCGAAGTAATTATGCCCGCCTCTTTTGGTAATGACATTGACCGCCCCGCCCAAGGCATCATCGCCGAGTTCGGCGGGTACCACGCCCTTATAGATATCTATTCTTTCAAGCAGATTGACCGGTAGGTTTGAGAGCGAAAAGCCCTTACCGAGTGCTTCCATAGGTACGCCGTCGACATAGTAGCGGATGGCGTTGCCGGAGAGGCCGTTCAGGACGAGGTTGTAGTCGGAGCCCACTCCGCCCTCTTCGCGCACCCTTACTCCGCTGACGCGGCTCATTACCCCAGTGAGGTTTTGGACGGAAGGTGCCAAAGAGCGGACATCGAGAGAGGAGACCGTGTAGCCCTCGGCTCTCTTTTTTCGGGCTTCGTTCCGACCCACGACTTCCACCTCATGCAGGCTGTACGTGGTCTGTCGGAGGACGAAGTCCAAAGCCTTCTCCCCCTTGCCTCCCGCTGTCTTGGACGCCCTTTCGTATCCGACAGCCGAGACAACGATCGCATACTCACCCGCAGGAAGCCGAAGGGTGTAATGTCCTTCACTGTCCGTATGGGTGCCTTTATTCTCCCGATGTACGGACACCGTGGCATAAGGGATGCCCTCGCCATTTGCGTCCGTGACGGTGCCGGAGAGCCTCAGGAAATCCTGTGCCGACAGACTGAGTGCACAGAGAAAAGCAGAGAGCAAGAGGAGCGCCTGCCTCTTCTCTTCCAAAAGCATCCTCATTCGTGCCACAATCTCCGCCCCTCGGCGCGTCCCGGGGGAAAGTCTCTCCGCAGTCATCTTAGCGCTCATTCTTCACCTTCGGTCAGTTTCTCGCCCGTAACCGCGTAGAGTTTCTTCTTCCTCATAATGTCGATCTTGCGGTGACCTGCCGTGAACTTTGTCTTATCCAAAAAGAGCTTCCTCACACCTGGATACTCGCCGAGTCCCCTCAAGTCGAGCGCAACTTCGTACCCTTCCGCCTCCAAACGGTTCTTCACGTCGATGGCGATGTCGTTCTTCGCGTGTTCGCCGGAGACGATGAGTAGCGGCGAGAGGATCACGCTCTTCCGCCCCGTCTCTTTCAAGCGCTTCAAGCCCTCCTCCAACCCCGGGTAGCCCTCTATCGTAGTGATCACGTGGTGACCGAACCCCCTATCTCTGAGGACGTAATCGAGCATACAGTACTGCGCCGTGGAGACGTCATACGTACCGTGCCCGACCCACAGGCGGGCTGCGGCAGGGTCGTCCTCCGCCGTCATCGCCTCCGCAAGGGTCTTGTAGTCCTCGGGGCGGTCCAAGAGCTGGGTACCGATTCTTATCTCTTTGAAATCTTTGAGAAAAGGCTCTACGTCTCGTCTCAGAGACTCCATCTCCACACCGTCGATAACCTGTGTAGGCTGGATTAGGAGGTGGGTGAACCCCTCCTCTTTGAGAGCGAGAAGTGTCTCCTTGGGGGACAACTTCACGATACCGCGCGCCCCGAGGCGCTTCATAACGATGCGCGAAGTGTACGCTTCACGCACTTCAAGCCCCGGGTAAGCCTCTTTCACGAGTGCATTCAGGGCATCCAAAGTGAGCGCGCGGGTGTCGTCGTGCGTCGTGCCGAAGTGTACCATCACGATGGCGCCCTTCCCGTCCGAACCGAGATCGGAGAAAAGGGAATCCGCTTCGTACACCTTGACCTCTCCCATCAGTGTGAATACGCTGCAGAAAAAGACTGCAAGCACAGAGTATATGGTTTTTGTCTTCATAAATCCGGAATAAACCTGCCTTCTGTCCCCAAGGCTGTTAGTTTGATCCACAAATGCCGCGAGACCCGGGAAGACCCGAGGCTCATATCAAAAGAAAGGCAGGTTTCCTGACTTGCTTCCTCCTCTTAGTCCGACTGATGCCTTCCCACCAAACACATCGGCAGTGGCTTAAATGAAGAATGTCGGACGAGGACTTGGGCGGAAGCTTACAGTAGTGGGCACTGCTCCGGATTTTCACCGGATTCCCTCTTAATGCACGTCCCCGGACTTGGAGACGGGCATCACCTTTCCTTTGCTTCGGCAAAGGTAACAAAAATAGTGCGGAGTGACAGTTAGTAGTTCGCAGTTCGCAGTCAGTAGAGGGAGGGGTGCAAAGGTCTCAAGTTATTTTTTTGCACGTACCGAGACAAAAACTTTGCACGTACCTACGAAGAAACGAGACACGTACCGACGAAGAATCCTCGGTACGTGTCTCGTTGGTACCTTTTCCCCGATAGCGGCAGGCGCCCTACTCCGTCACTTGAGTGCGGTACGGTCGAGGTATTCTTTGTATTCGGCAGAAGCCACCCCTTTACCGTGACGCCATTCCCATCTGCCGACGGCACCCATCATGATGCAGGCGAGCGCCGCAGAGAAAATGCAGCCGCCAAAGAGCCCGATTTTTGCCTGGTTCATCAGCGTGTCCGCGAGCGTACCGCCCAAGGGACCGTAAGCCATACGGGCAATGAAAAGGGGTACGGTGAAACCGATGCCGCCGAAGCAGGCAGTGGCAAGGAGATTCAGGTTCGTCATCCCCGGCGGGAATTTGACGAGGCGGATGCGGGCGAAAAACCAGGTGAAAGAGAAGATGCCGAGGGGTTTGCCGATGAAAAGACCGAGGAAGACGGCGAGCGGGATGCCCGTTATTTCCGACAAACTCATAGGACCGAGGTTGACACCGGCGTTGGCGAAGGCAAAAAGCGGCAGCACCAGATAATTCGTGAACGGGGTCACTTGCCGGATGATGCTCTGCACCGGGCTGAATGCCCTGTCAAGCTCATCCCGCGTACTCATCAGACGGTTGATGGTCTCATCGGAGAGGAACGTCTGCCCCGACTTACCGGCTTCGACCACCGTCTTGATGGCCTCCTGTACCACACCGTAGTCGCGGAGGAGGTACTTCCTTTTGCCCACAGGACGGTAAGGGATGATGAAAGCGACCATCACACCGCCAATGGTCGAGGCGATGCCGGAGTCCATCATACAGATCCAGACGCAGAAGAGCAGCACATAGTAAAACCACGAACGGAAGACGCCCCTTCGCCCCATCAGCCATCCGAAAGCGATGATCCCCAATGCAATCAAGAGGGGCGGAAAGTGGACCCCTTGGGAGTAGAAGAGAGCGATGGTGAGGATACCGCCCATATCGTCGACGACGGCGAAGCTCATCAGGAAGACTTTGAGCGTGACCGGGATGCACTTGGCATTCAGAGTGGCAAGAACCGCGAGCGAGAACGCGAGGTCGGTGGACATCGGTATCGCCGCACCACGCAGGTGTACGGGATCGTGGTCTACGAGCGTGAAGATGAGGATAGGCGTAAGCATACCCCCGCAGGCTGCCAGCACAGGCAGCAAGGCACTCCTGAAATTGGCCAGCGCCCCATCGATGATCTCGTGCTTAATCTCCAAGCCCACTTGGAAGAAAAAGACCATCATCAGACCATCGTTGATGAGAGACCCTATCGTGAGCGGCTCACCATTGAATGTGAAAGCCAAGTCTCCCACGGAGAAATTGATGGGGAGATTAAGGAACGCGAAGTAGTACGGCGCCAAGGCGGTATTAGAGACCACGACGGCCAAGAGCGCCGCTCCAAAGAGGTAAAACGTCGGATCCACCTCCCGCATAATGCGCAGGAGGACATTATCCGCGCCTTGTCGGGCAGTATAAGAAGCAGCCATTTTTCGGACAGTAACAGCTAAGGAAGACCATCAGAAATGCAAAGTCAGAGCGGCCACGATACCTGCTCCCGGACGACCGTATCCGAGCCACTCGGTGGAGTGCCCGTTCAAGAGATTGGTACCGATCAAGGAGAGTCCCGCGTACTTGCTGAAATCGTAAGAGACACGGGCCGTCAGATCACCCACAAAGGGCACGGAGGCGACGCCCGACTTGCCTGTGCCGAACTCGGAAGAAGGCTCCGAAGCGGGGTTCGTAAGATCCGGGGAGAAGTTGAATCTCTGTTTGATGCCCCCTTTGGCGTCCAAAGCCAGAGCCACCGACCACTCGGGATTGATTCGGTAATCGGCCGACACATTAAGGGTCAGAGACGGTCTGCCGGAGACGATCCGGTCAGTGCCTTTTACCGTATACTTATCGTAGCGCGCTCCTCCGGAGACGGTGAGACCGAGAGGAGAGACATAGCGCGCGGAAGCCTCGAAGAAGAGCAGGGAGACGTTTTCGTTTTGGACCGGAGAGAAGACGATGGCGGGAAGCCCCATTCCCTGGGATGCCGACGCAGACATAAGGGCTTGCCAATCGAAGAGGTGGGCGTAGTCGGCATAGCCGCCTTTGAGAGAGGCTGAGAAGCCGTAAAGATTACCCAGCTCGAACCCTGCCGAGATACGGTAGCGCGCCACGTCCATAGGGGTATCTCCGAAGGGGGTAAGTGCATAGCGGTTCAGCTCGTACAGCTCACGGAAGCCGACCAAGTCCCCGCCACCGTCGGCGTCTATGACGATACTGAAGAGATCGTGCGCCCTCCAGCGGAAGTTCACGAGCGGGGCAAGGGCAAACTTTTCGGACACACCGTTGAGGAACTGGACTTTGACGCCGGCTTTAAGCCCGATATGATCGTTCAGATAAGAGAGAAAGGGCGTACCGGAGAGCACCATCGGAACCCCGTAGGGATTTACGGCACCCGCCTCACGGAGCGCGGCGGAGGTATTTCTACCGGACATCTCGAAAGAGACATCTGCTCCGAAATTGAAGTTATACACCTTGAGTCCGTAGGCGAGGGCACCTCCTGCCTTAAGGTCGTATCCGCTCATCCTTTCCACCTTCCCAAGGCCCTCAGCCGGTGCGGCAGGAGTGACGGGAGCAGCGGGATTTGGAGGCAATAGAGAGGTAGGTATCGCGAAGAACGTGGCCGGGATGTCCAACGCGGCATACCCGCCGAGGAGGTAGACGGAGTACTGCCAGGGAGAGAGGTCAAGGAGCGGAGCGGGGCTCAGCTCGAAGCCCGCCTCGCCGCCTATCCGTCTAAAGAGCGTGTACTTGGGGCGCAAGTCGGAGGGCTCGGCGGAGACGGCGTAGTCGCTCGGAAGACCGTAGAGCGTCTCCATACTGTGGTAAACGCTTCCCGAGATCCCGAGCGTGCGGGTATCGAGCTTTTGGGAGAAACGGGCGCTCACCTCCGTGTCGTGCATCTCGACCTCCTGTTTGAAAGGCAGAAGGTAATTGGAGAGGGCACTCTTCCGGCCGTCGTGATCGATGCCGAAGTCCAAAGACCCGTTTTCGCCCGCGTTAAAGTGCATACCGATATTCGCGCCCAACCGCGTGGGGTATCCGCCATAGAGCCGGAGGTGCCAGTTTCTCGGATCTTCATCCCGGGCATAACTGTTGTAGACGGGATCGAAGAGCCTTGGTCTCAAACTCATGTCCACGCCATAGGTGTCTCTGGCAAATCGCAGCGGTTTGAGCTTTCGGGCGGACTTGGGGACGTCGAGGGGATTGAAAAAATCCTTCTTGACTTCCGCAGTGCTTGGGATATATTCCCTTTCGAGGACGAGTTCCCTCTGCAAAGTGTCCTTGGGCAAAGGCTTAGCTCCGTTTTGTGCCAAAGCCGTACCGAGGGCGATGGTGGGAAGCGCTAATAGGGTGTACAGTATCTGATGCGTCATGGCGTATGGGTCTGTGAGCGGGTAATTTCTACGTTCGATTTCCGAAAGTCGGGAGATACGGACCGGGGATTTCTTTTTGACCCGTATCTTGAGAGAACTTGGTACAGGCCGGGGAATCTTTTTCGGTCCGTACCCCGGAAAGTCGGCATTAGCTCCTCTGTCAAATTACAGTTTTCGGAGTCTCTCGTCAATCATCTCTTTGATGCCGTCGGTGGTGTCGGGATAGCTGCCACGGACGCTCTCGAGGTAGGTGCGGGCAGTCATCTTGTCACCGAGCTTGGCGTAAGTGTCGGAGAGGAGGATGAAACCTCTGGCAAGCCAATAGGCGTCTGTCGAGCCCTTCTGCGTAAGGGCGTTCATACGCTTTTGGACTTCCGCATACCGGCCTCTGTCATAAAGGTCGAGAGCCACGATGACACGGCTCATCGTATGCTCGCCGTAGTTGGGAAGGGCGAGGATCTCTTTGGCATACTTCAGAGCCGGGGCTTTTTGGTTGGTCTTCGCATAGCGGGCTGCCGCAAAGCCGAGTATCTCGGCTTTGGCAGAGGCGTCGACTTGGTACCTGCCCGCAGCGACATCCTCAGCGAGCGCGTAGACAAAGTCCGCACTGCCGCTCTTCTCGGCGCGCTCTCCTGCAAGGCGGATCGCTTTGCTGCGCTCTTCGATAGTCGTCATATAGCCCGCCTTGGAGAGGTAGGCTTCGGCGGCACGTCCCGGCTCGCCCAGTTTGTCGTAAGAGGCACCAAGGAGGTTATAAACCTTACCCGCAAGGTCGGTCTCAAGATCTTCTCCCTTGAGCTGCTCAAGGGAGAGTGCAGCGTCGCGGTAATTCTTGCCGTTGTATTCGAGGAGCGCCTTTGAGTAATAGGCCTTCCGGAGGTTCTTGCCGCGGGGGAAGCTCCGGATGTAGTCCTCGAGTGCTTTCTCCGCCTCCGCGGGAGAGTCCTCGGTGATGAGCCGCTCGGCGGCGAGATAAGTCATCTGATCAAGCTCTTCCGAAGACAGCGTACCTCCGAGACCCGAAGCTTGGGAGAGGCGGTTGTACTCGTCCACGCGATTGAGCTGGATGGAGATACTCTTGAGGTCTTGGAGCGCAGTCTTCGCTTCATCGCTCTTCGGGTAATCCCGGATTACGCGCTCATAAGCCCGGGCGGCCTCGTCGAGACGGTTGTCGTTGAAGTACGAGAGCGCCAGTTGAAGCCCTACTTTCGGGGCAATGAGGCTTGACGGATAGCGTGCAAAAAAGCGGTCGAAAGCGCTGCGTGCACCTGCCTGGTCGCCAAGCAGAGTAAGGGTCTGCCCCTCTTCGAAGAGGGCTTCGGGGGCCTTTTCGGAGGAGGGATATTTATCCGGGAGTCCGGCCATCACGGAGACTTTGCCCCGATAGTCTTTCTTCAGACCGAGAGCCATACCGCGGGCAAACATCCCGTAGTCCGCTTCTTTCCCGCCGAAGCTCTCCGCTGTGGCAAAGTGCCGGATGGCGCCATCGTAGTCACGGGCTTGGACGGCCATATCGCCCAGACGGTTGTAGACGCCGGTCTTGGAGTCGGCGGAAGCATCCGGAGCGACTGAGAGGTACTTCTCGAGGTAACCCTTGGACGCAGAATAGTCCCTAAGGTTAAAAGCCGCGTACCCGAGTGTAAAGTAAGCGTTGGGGTTAAGGGGAAGACTCTCCGGACGGGCTTGAAGGTAACTCAGGGTCGAAGAGAGCGCCCCGCGGTAGTCACCTTCGCGGTAAGCCGCCTCACCCTTCCAGAGGTAAGCCTCGGCCACACTGGCGGGGTCTTCGTTACGGGAGATGATGTCGTCGTACTGCCGTGCGGCGGCAGCGGTATTGCCGCTTGCGAGGGTTCGATTGGCCTGTCCGAGACGTACTTTTTCACGAACTCGGGAGAGGGCGGGGGGCAAGGGAGAGATGCGACTGAGTGCTTGGAGTGCTTTCTTGCCATCGGGCTCCCCGAGAAACGCGTCTTCGAGATGGGCGACCGCTTGGTCGAAGTACTCGCTCCGGGGATACTTGGAGATGAAAGCCGAGAGCGCTTCGGAGCCTTCGCCCACGCGCCCCGGTGTCAGGGCATAGGCGGCAAGAGCCGCGTCAAAAGCAGCGGTCTTGGTCAGCGGATCGTGGCGGTCTATGGCAGCCGACTGCCTGAACGCAGCCCGGGCGGAAGAAATGTCCTTTTGGGAAAGATACGCCAGCCCCAGGTAATAGTATGCGAGCTGACTCATAAAATCGGTTTCGCCGGACGGGACCTGCTCCAAGTACCGGATGGCAGAAGAAGCGCGGGAGAGCTCCTCGAGATTCTTGCCGAGAACCAGTAGCTCGACCCTGCCGGGTGCATTCGTACCGCGGACGTACTCCTCAAGGTACCCGGCAGCCTTCTCTTTCCGTCCCAAGTGGCTCTCTGCGAACCCCGCGCTCCTCAATAACGAGGAGCGGACTTCGGGGGGAAGTGCCGAAGAGCCGCCGAGGGCTTCTTCGGCGACGGCAAGCGCCTCGGAGTAGCGTCTCTCCGAGAGCAGACCGGAAGCGGTGTAAGCTCTTGCATACGGGCCATAGACCGCATCATCCTTGAGCTCGGAGAGCATCGGGACAGCCCGCCCGGTGTCACCCGTTTTCATCAAAAGGTAGCCCGCGTAAAACTTGGCATCCCTACTGAAAGCCGGCGCGTAGACGAGTGGCATAAATTTGTCCAGAGCCTCCTCATCACGGCCGTTTTTCATCAACGAAAAGGCGTGGTAGTAATCGGTCGCGACAGCCATCTCCTCCGGTAAGAGCGAGACGTCCACCTTACGGAACCACGACAATGCGGCGCCATACTCGCCCCGTACATAGTACCACTCACCGAGACGGCTCTCGGCGTACGGGAGGAGTGCGGAGTGGGGATGCTCTTCGATGAAACGAAGGAGTTTGAGGTCGGCACTCGCTGCGCCTGCTCCCGCCCGGGCAACGGCATCGAGATAGAGCGCTTCTTCGGACACGGCGCCGAGCTTCCACATGTCCCGATGGACCGGAGCCAAAGCTTCGATGACGCCCGCAGGGCTGTGGAGGGCAAAGGCTTCTTCAGCTCTCAAAAGCCGGTCTCCCGGGCTGTACGCCATCTCTTGGGCGTGTACCATTACGGTAGCGCCGCAGGAGAGGACAAGTGCGAGGAGCGAGGCACGGATGTTCTGTCTCTTCATTCTCATAAACTTTTTGTGGAAAGGGTCTCTTGGAGGGGTTACCGGCGTTGCCCGGGGGTAAAAGTTTTGGTACGTGTCTCGACGGACGCCCGGCCTGTATCTCCCGGGAAAGAGACACGGACCGGAACGATCGCCTCGGTACGTATCTCTTTTGTCTCTCTCCCGGAAGCCAATCGGTTTACTTGGCGGAGAGGTAAGCGTGTATGCCTGCCGCCGCCTTTCGTCCGTCGCCCATGGCGAGGATTACGGTAGCGCCGCCGCGCACGATGTCTCCGCCTGCGAATACGTCCGGGAGGTCGGTTTCGTTATTGTCGGGATTGACGACGATGGTGTCTCTCTTCGTGACATTGAGCCCGGAGAAATTGCGGGGGATGAGGGGGTTGGGGGAGACACCGACGCTGACGATGACTTCGTCCACTTCGATCTCCTCTATTGCGCCGGGGACAGGCACGGGGCTGCGTCTGCCACTCGCGTCCGGCTCTCCGAGCTCCATCCGCTGCACGCGCATAGCCCGCACACGACCTTTACCGTTATCCAGATACTCGACGGGGTTATGTAGGGTCATAAACTCTACGCCCTCATCTTTGGCGTGGTGTACCTCTTCGAGACGGGCGGGCATCTCCGCTTCGCTTCTCCGGTAGACGATGATCGCGCGCTCGGCGCCGAGGCGGAGGGCAGTGCGGACGGAGTCCATCGCGGTATTTCCCCCGCCGATGACGGCGACGCGTTTGCCTTTGGAGACGGGGGTATCGGCACCGGGGTTACCGGCCTGCATCAGGTTGACGCGGGTGAGGTATTCGTTCGAACTCATCACCCCGACGAGGTTCTCCCCGGGGATGTGCATAAAGCGGGGCAGCCCTGCGCCGCTCCCCACGAATACCGCTTCAAACCCTTCGTCCTTGAGGTCTTCGTAGGACATAGTTTTGCCGATAATCGTATTGGTCTCAAACTTCACGCCCGCTTCCTTCATACGGTCGATCTCGAAGTCTACGATGTCATTGGGGAGACGGAACTCGGGGATGCCGTACCTCAGCACTCCGCCGAGCTCGTGGAGCGCCTCAAAGACCGTGACGTCATAGCCGTACTTGGCGAGGTCGCCCGCGCAAGAGAGTCCTGCGGGACCGCTTCCGACGACAGCCACTTTCTTACCTTTCGGTATCGCGGGACGACCTTCGCCGCCTTCACCTTTGGTCTTGGAGAGGGCTTCGCGCTCACGGTCGGCCGCAAAACGCTCGAGGAAGCCGATCGCGACAGCCGGTTTATTCATCTTCTGTGTGTAGATGCAAGTGGACTCGCACTGTTTCTCCTGCGGGCAAACGCGTCCGCATACGCCGGGCAGCGAACTGGTCTCCCGGATCACACGAGCGGCCTCAAGAAAATCGCCCCGCTCTATATTCTTGACGAAAGTGGGGATATGGATGCTGACGGGGCAGCCCTGCATACAGGTAGGATTGACACAATCGAGGCAGCGACGGGCTTCGTCCCTGGCCTGCTCCTCGGTGAGTCCGAGACTGACTTCTTCGTGATTACGGGCACGGTAGGAGCCGTCGAGCGAAGGCATCTCCGCCCTCTGGAAAGAGGCGCGCTCTTTGCCCGTATATTTCTTCCTGAGTTCTTCCCTCCAAGCCTCGCTGCGGCGGGCTTTGATTAGTTCTGCGTTTTCCATTCTGAAAGGTGTGATGTGGTTATTTCTGGGGTGCGATGGATTTCTGTTCTTCGTCTCTGAATGCGTTCATTCGGAGGAGCATTTCGTCGAAGTCCACCTGGTGGGCGTCGAACTCGGGACCGTCCACGCAGACGAACTTCGTCTGTCCGCCCACCGTGATCCGGCAGGCGCCGCACATACCGGTGCCGTCGACCATAATCGTATTGAGCGACGCAAAGGTGGGCACATCATATTTCTTCGTCAGGAGGCTCACGAACTTCATCATAATGGCAGGACCGATGGTGACGCAGAGGTCGACCTTTTCCCGCTTAATCACCTCTTCGATGCCCACCGTGACGACCCCTTGCTTACCGTATGAACCGTCGTCGGTCATAATGATGACTTCGTCGGAAGCTGCGCGCATCTCTTTCTCGAGGATGATGAGGTCTTTGGTACGGGCCGCAAGAACCACGATGACTCGGTTTCCCGCCTCGTGCATCGCTTGGACGATGGGATAAAGAGGTGCCACCCCTACCCCGCCGCCGGCACAGACGACAGTGCCGTATTTCTTGATTTCGGTTGCCTTGCCGAGCGGACCCACGACATCCGTGATGTACTCGCCTTCTTCGAGGGCGCAGAGCTTGCCGGAAGAGCGTCCGACATTCTGCACCACAAGAGTGATGGTTCCCTTTTCGAGGTCGGAGTCAGCGATGGTGAGCGGGATACGCTCCCCAAGCTTGCCGACACGGCAGATGACAAAATGGCCGGCGCGTCTGGACTTGGCGATGCGTGGCGCTTCCACTACAAACTTGACGACCTTCTCTGAAAGGTACTCCTTACTGACGATTTTATTCATACCGAATAAATGATGCTATGATGTAATTTTCCTGAGAGGCTGCCACCGACGCCGCCTCCGTGTTTTTTTCATTCAGATACAAAGGTAATAAAAAAGAGCGGAGGGCAGTGGCACTATTTTGGTACAGGCCGGGGAAAAAGGCTTGGTCCGTATCTCGCGCGGGCGAGATACGGACCAAAAAATCATTTCCGGCCGTACCAAGATTGGTTCAACCTATAGGGAACCACGCTCAGTGGACGTTGACGTCCGAAGAGCCGCTGCTCTTCATGCTGTTGATGGTCGGCTTGCCCCAGACATCGACGGTGGATGCGCCGCTCACGTCAAGAGAGACGGCACCTCTGACGGTAATCTCCGCTTCGGAAGCTCCGGAGGCTTCGATTTCGCAGCTCTTGGCGACAAAGTCTTTGGCGCGGATTTCGCTGGCACCGGAGAGGTCTAAGCCCACCCGGTTGGCCGTACCCTTGAGACCGAGATTGGAGGCACCGGAGAGGTCGGCATCGAGTTCGCGGGAGACGAGCGCGTTATCCAGCGTCGCCGAGCTTGCCCCGGAGAGGTCGACTTCTACCTTTCCCGCGCATTTAATCACGCCGGAGAGCTCGCTGGCTCCGGAGAGGTCGGCACTGAAGTCCTTGCACTCGACTTTGAAGTTCTTGGCTTCGGAAGCGCCCGAAAGCTCAAGTTCAAACTCGCCACGGGAAGTGAGCGTATTTTTGACCTCAAGGGTCGAAGCACCGGAGAGCTTGACCTCGCGGAGGTCGGTGACCGTGATGTAGGCGATCCGCTTCTTATTGGACTTAAAAAGCTTGCCACTCGTGTCGCAGTACAGATACAGGGTGCTGCCCCCTACGCCTACGACGAGATCGCGAGCGATACCCGCGTCGTACTCGAGCCTCACGGAGGGAACGGAGCCTTGCGTGAGGACGATTTTCCATGCACTGCCCGCCTTAATCTCCGAAAGTTGCGAGACGGGGATGGTCTGTGAGGTGCCTTTGAGACGGTAAGTTTTGGTATTGGGGGGCAGCTGGAATTGCCGTCCCGCAAAAGCGCAGGAAGTAGCTCCGAATCCGAAGAGAAAGAGACCGGTCAGGATCGCAAAGAGGATCCGGAAGTGTTTTAAGCTGCGTGTCATAATGAGCTAAAGGTTTATGTTTGAGAAAAAAGAAAATTTCGACCAAAAAGAAATCCGGAAGCGACACGGTGTCTCTTGGGGCAGCCCCTCAAGTGCGTCACTTCTATGTATACAAAGGTAGAAATTATTTTGATATGATCAAACTTATTCCTTACCTTCTTCATAGTCCACGCATTAGATGACCTGTGGCTGCGAGTCCTCCTGACTCTTTGCCACGGTCTGCCAAGATTGCGGCACTCTGTGCCGCCCCGCCCTTCCGGGGCTTTCACACTTATGTAATCTTGGTCGAGGTAAAGGACTGTCCTTACTTTAGACCTAAAAAAGGCACAGACAGGGGTCTGTACCTTTTAATTTTCTTGGTCTGTATCTTTTCTTCGCCCGGGTCCGTATCTCGAAGAAGTGTGGTACAGACCGAAAAATTTTCCCCCACAGCAGGCGGAATTACGCTTCGGTGTCTTTCAGACGCAATGCCTCCGTAAAGGGGGCAAAGTGACCGGAGAGGACGTCGTTGATGTTGTAAATGGTCACGCCCACCCGGTGGTCCGTGACACGCCCCTGGGGAAAGTTGTAGGTGCGAATCTTGGCAGAGCGGTCACCGGTGGAGACCATACTCTTACGCTGAGAGGCGATTTCGTCGAGATGTTTCTGATGCTCGATGTTGTAGACGCGGGCGCGGAGCTCTGCCAAGGCTTTGGACTTATTTTTGAGCTGGGAGCGCTCGTCTTGGCACTGGACGACGATGCCGGTGGGCAGGTGGGTCATCCGGACAGCGGAGTAAGTGGTATTCACGCCCTGTCCGCCCGGACCCGAGGCACAGAAGAGATCGAGGCGTATGTCCGTCTCTTTGATCTCCACTTCCTCCTCATCCACTTCGGGGAGTACCGCGACAGTGGCGGCCGAAGTCTGAATGCGTCCCTGCGTCTCGGTGACGGGGACACGCTGGACGCGGTGGACGCCGCTCTCGTATTTGAGCGTGCCGTAGACCTCTGTGCCTTCGACTTGGAAGACGATTTCCTTGAAGCCGCCGAGGTTCCCCTCCGAGTAGGAGGTGGTCGTCGTTTTCCAACCCTGCTCTTCGCAAAACTTGGTGTACATCTTGTAGAGGTCACCGGCAAAAAGCGCCGCTTCGTCCCCGCCGGTGCCGGCACGGATCTCCATAATGGCGTTTTTGGCATCCAGGGGGTCTTTCGGGACAAGGAGGAGCCTGAGGGCGTCTTCGGCACGGGGAAGCTCTTCTTCAATCTTGGAGATCTCGTCACCGAGCATCTCGAGCATCTCCGGGTCTTTTTCCGAAGCGAGCATCTCCCTATTCTCGAAGAGGTTGGAGCGAAGAACACGAACTCTCTCGGACGCCTTGACCACGTCCGAAATCTCTTTGTACTCCCGTGAGAGCTCCTCGTAGCGCTTGCGGTCGGCGATCACGTCCGGGTCGGTCATAAGGAGCGTGACCTCCTTGAGCCGGTCGGGGAAACCTGCCGTCTGGCGCAAAAGATCCAGTTCGTCCGTCATCGGCGCTTAGTACTCAAAGGTCCCGAGCTCGCTCTTGATGGTGAGCCTGTTTTCCGGTGCGGCTTCGACGTGTCCCACGATACGGGCTTCCACCCCGAAGCTCTCGGAGATGGCTATGATTTCCTCTGCGGCTTTCGCGTCGGGGAGATAGAATTCGAGGCGGTGTCCCATATTGAAGACCTTATACATCTCCTTAGCGGGTGTCTTCCCCTCTTCAAGCAGATGGCGGAAGAGCGGCGGAAGGGGGAAAAGATGGTCTTTCGCGACGTGCAACCCCTTGACGAAGTGCAGAACTTTCGTCTGCGCTCCGCCCGTGCAGTGAACCATACCGTGCAGAGCGCTCCTCATCTCGGAGAGGACGCGGACGACAATGGGGGCGTAGGTGCGGGTGGGAGAGAGGACAAGGCGACCGAAGTCCATCCCTTCGAGTCCGGGGACGGGCTCCGTAAGGAAGCGCTTGCCGACATAGGTCACTTCGGAAGGAAGCTCCCCATCGAAGCTCTCGGGGTACTTCTCCGCCACTTTCTTACTAAAAATATCGTGCCGGGCCGAAGTAAGCCCATTGGAGCCCATACCGCCGTTGTAGGTCTCTTCGTACGACGCTTGTCCGAAAGAGGCAAGCCCCACGATGAGGTCGCCGGGACGAATGTGGGCGTTATCGACGATGTCCGCCCTTCTCATCCGGCAAGTCACCGTACTGTCGCAGATGATCGTGCGGACAAGGTCACCCACGTCTGCCGTCTCGCCGCCCGTGGACCAAATACCCACGCCCAACTCCCGGAGACGGGCGAGGATCTCCTCGGTGCCGTTGATGACCGCAGAGATGACTTCGGAGGGGATAAGGCGCTTATTGCGTCCGATTGTGGAGGAGAGGAGGATATTGTCCGTGGCGCCGACGCAGATGAGGTCGTCGAGGTTCATGACGAGGGCATCCTGAGCAATGCCCTTCCAGACGGAGAGGTCACCGGTCTCGCGCCAATAGGCATACGCGAGCGAACTCTTTGTGCCCGCACCGTCGGCGTGCATCAGGGTACAGTAGGCTTCGTCTCCGGTGAGCACATCGGGGAGTATTTTGCAGAAAGCACCGGGGAAAAGCCCCTTATCGATGTGCTTAATGGCGTTGTGGACATCCTCCTTATCCGCGGAGACGCCTCGGAGGCGGTAGAGTTCGTTCTCTGAAAAAGTGGTCATACGCTTTTGGGTCGGATATGGTTCCCGTCCCGGGAGACGGGGAAAAATTTCGCACGTACCAAGCTTTCTTTCCGGTACGTACATAGGGACAATTTTGGTACGGACAGAGAAACTTTTTTTGCCCGTACCAAAAGTTACTCTTGCGATGGGTCGGTATCTGCGCCCTCTTCTGCAGCGGGCTGATCGGGGAGACCGTTCTCCCTCTTTTTGCGGGCTTCTTCGGCTTCAAGGAGCTCTTCGGAGCGGGATTTCCAAGGTCGTTTGCCCAAGATTTGCTCCACATCATCGCTCGTGATGACCTCCCTCTCGTAGAGCAACTGCGCCACCTTCCGGTGCCCGTCGGCATACTTGACGAGAAGATCCTTGGCTCTTTGGTACTGCTCAGAGATGATTTCCTGCACCTCCTTGTCTATCAGCTCGGCCGTGGCATCACTGTACGGTTTCTTGAACGTATAGTCACCCTCCGGAGAGTCCTCGTAATTGATATTGGGCAGCTTGTCGCTCATCCCGTAGTAAGTCACCATGGCTTGAGCCATACGGGTCACCTTCATCAGGTCGTTGGCTGCCCCCGTGGAGATGCGTCCGAGGACGGTTTCCTCCGCGGCACGACCGCCAAGGGTGGCGCACATCTCGTCTTTGAGCTGCTCCGTGGTGATGATCTGCCGCTCTTCGGGCAGGTACCACGCTGCGCCGAGAGCCCTACCCCGCGGCACGATGGTCACTTTGATGAGGGGGTTGGCGTGCTCGAGCATCCAGGAGACGGTGGCGTGACCGGCTTCGTGAATAGCTATGGACTTCTTCTCTTCGAGGGTGGTGATCTTATTCTTTTTCTCCAAGCCCCCCACGATGCGGTCGATGGCATCGGTGAAGTCCTGGCGGGTGATGGCTTCCTTCTCTTTGCGTGCGGCGATAAGGGCAGCCTCGTTGCAGACATTGGCGATGTCTGCACCCGAGAAACCGGGAGTCTGGCGTGCAAGGAGGTCGACGTCCACGCTCGGGTCGAGCTTCAGGGGACGCATGTGCACGAGGAATATCTCCCTGCGATCCGTGAGGTCGGGGAGGTCTACATTGATCTGACGGTCAAAGCGCCCGGCACGAAGCAGAGCCTTATCGAGGACATCGGCGCGGTTCGTGGCCGCGAGCATAATGATACCGCTATTGGTGCCGAAACCGTCCATCTCGGTGAGGAGCTGGTTGAGCGTGCTCTCCCTTTCGTCATTGCCTCCGAAGCCGGCGTTCTTCCCGCGGGCGCGCCCCACTGCATCAATCTCGTCGATAAAGATGATACAGGGTGCTTTTTCTTTCGCGTTCTTAAAGAGGTCACGGACGCGGGAGGCACCCACGCCGACGAACATCTCTACGAAGTCGGAACCGGAGAGGGAGAAGAAAGGTACCCCTGCCTCACCCGCAACGGCTTTGGCAAGGAGCGTCTTACCCGTCCCGGGAGGACCTACGAGGAGCGCGCCCTTGGGGATCTTTCCCCCGAGCTGCGTGTATTTCTTCGGATTTTTGAGGAAGTGGACGATCTCCGCGATCTCTTGCTTGGCCTCCCCGAGACCGGCCACGTCCTTGAACGTGACCTGTACCCTGTTGTCTTGGTCGAAGAGCTGGGCTTTGCTTTTGCCCACGTTGAAGATTCCGCCCATAGAGCCCGACATCCGGGCCGCACTCCGGCTCATCCATATCCAAAAGACAATAAGGAGGATGAAAGGCAACAGGCTGCCGATGAGCCCTATGATCGAGAAACTGTCATTGACGTAGCTGACCTTGGCAGAAATGGGAGCCGGTTTCTCACGGAGCTTCTGGTACAGGTCATTAAACGCCGTGGCACCGGGCGGCATAGCCGTGGAGACGACCGTCTGGCTCAGCAGACTCGGTCTCTGACCGATGCCTTTGCCCTTGGAGGGGGTGATGCCGTACTCGGCGAGAGCCGGCACTTGATCCTTCTTGACCACGGCCTGAATATAACCCTTGGAGGAGTAGACGGTAATCTTTTGGTAAAAGTCCTTCTCCATCAAAGTCTGGAACGTGGTCCAGTCCACGGACTCGGAAGGCTCGTCGTCCGAGAAAAAGAATATCGAGCCGAGGATCGTCAGCATACCGATGAAGATCCAGCTCATAATCGACCGCTCCCCGCCTCCGGGCTTCGGACCGGGAGCAGGGACACGGTTACGCTTCTTGGGCGCTTGGGTACCGGGGTTATCCCCGAAAGAGTTTGCCATAAGGAAAAGGTTCAGTCAAGGTCGGGCAGGAGCGTCTGTGGAGCATCCTCCCAGAGCTGTTCGATCTTATAAAAATCCCGGGGTTCGGGCATAAAGAGGTGGACGATCACGTCGCCGTAATCGATGCCTATCCACTCACCGCCCCCAAAATGTATGTAGACCGGCTTCTCGCCTGTCTCTTCAAAAACTTTGTCCCACACGGAGTCTTCGAGTGCCCTGAGCTGATTGGGATTTTGTCCGGAAGCGATCACCATATAATCGCAGACGGCATCATGCATCCCCGTCATATCGAGGATATTGATTTTCTTGCCTTTTTTGTCCCGGATGCCCGTGACGATGTGGCGCACCAAGTCGTTGGGGAACGCGGCAGTCTCTTTAGTCGTAATGTTTTCCAAAATTTGCTTCCTGTATATCGTGTGTCTGTATTTGCTTACTTATTTGTCCCCATCCGGAATCCGTTCGAGGAGCAGTACATTCTCCACGTGATGGGTCTGTGGGAACATATCCACAGGCTGAGAGATGAGGGCGCGGTAATGCTTCCCGAGCTCGAGCATATCGCGAGCCTGACTTGCGGGGTTGCAGCTGACGTAGACAATCCTCTTCGGACGCGCCACCTCCGTGATCACCCGGATGACAGAGGGGTGCATCCCCGCGCGGGGTGGATCCGTAATGATAACATCCGGTCTCCCGTGGCGGTTCACAAAGTCCTCCGTGAGGATATCCTTCATATCTCCCGCGAAAAACTCTGCGTTTCGGATTCCGTTCCTCAGGACATTTTCGCGCGCCCCCTCTACTGCCTCTTCTACATATTCTATGCCAATGACCTTTTTGACGCGGCGCGCGACAAAAGAGGCGATTGTACCGGTGCCGGTGTAAAGGTCATACAGAAGCTGCTCCGAAGCATCTCCGTCACCGAGGGCAAAGTCGCGGGCGACCTTATACAGGGCATGCGCCCCGGCCGAATTGGTTTGATAAAAAGACTTCGGTCCCACTTTGAACTTCAGTCCCTCCATCTCTTCCGTCATAAACGGCAGCCCGCTGAAGAGGTGTACCTCTTGGTCGGCAATCGAGTCGTTGGCCTTGGCGTTTGTGAGGTACATCAGGGAGGTGATTTCGGGAAAAGTCTCACGAACGGCCGAGAGCAGCTCGTCCCTCTTCTCCGGCAAATCTTGGGCAAAGACCACCACCGCCATCACCTCGCCGCTCTCGGAGGTGCGAATCATCAGATTACGCATCACACCCTCGTGACTTCGGAGGTCGAAAAACCCGAACCCCTCGTGTGTCAAGCAATACTCCTTCACATACAGGCGGATCCGATTATTAAGCTCGGACATCAAGTGGCACTCTTCGATATCGAGAATCCGGTCAAAACGTCCCGGGATATGGAACCCCAGTCCGTCGCGGTCGTCAATGCGGACGCCCTCCGTCATCTCTTCCGTCGGAATCCATCGATTGTTGGAGAAAGTGAACTCGAGCTTATTTCGGTATCCGTAAGTCCTCCCGCCCTCATAAGTGTCCGCGCCGATGATGGGACGTTTCTCTCTAATCTCCACGCCGCCGATGCGCTCGAGCTGATCGTAGGTGGACTGCTCTTTGGTCGCCAACTGGAGTGCATACGGAATGTGCTGCCATTTGCAGCCACCGCAAACCCCGAAATGGGGACACTTCGGTGCCTCACGCTCCGGTGAGAGCTCCGCATAGCGGACGATGCGCCCTTCGGCGTAGCTCTTCCTGCTCCTCAGTATCCGAACATCCACGAGGTCGCCCGGTGCGCCGTAAGGGACGAAGACCACTTTACCGTCGGGCAAATGACCGATAGCCTGCCCTTCTGCCGCCAAGCGCTCGATACGCACCTCCGGGACGATTTTGTTTTCCTTTTTCTTTCTGCCGTTCTGCATTCTTTATGAAGACATAATGTGTGGCAAAGATACCGCTTTTATAGTTAGCAGTTAGCAGTCGGTAGTCAGCAGTGAGGAGGTACAGGGCGAGCCCTGTGCAGTCAGCAGTGTGTAGTTAGCAGTTGGGGCGCACGCATTAGAACCCATTCAAGATTGCTTCTACACATAAAGCTATGTCAAAAGTCCGAATTTGACGAGACACGTACCGAGAAGATTTTCTTGGTCTGTATGACAATGAAACGAGACACGTACCGAGAAGATTGCGAGATACGGACCTACAGACTGCTCACTACCAGGGCTGACTGCCAACTACTGACTACTCACTACTAACCATATTTGGGACTTAAGTTAAATTTTCACTCAAGGCAGACACAGCCATAATCTAAGCTCTTTTTATGTGCAAAATTTTGGTTATACCGATTTTTCTTCTTAAATTGTGCGCCGAACGGGGCTTATTTCCCAAAAAGAATGCTTAATCAATAAGCTAAAAACAATAATCAAGTTCAGTTCTCACGAAACACCAGTCTTAAAAAGATGACGCGCTGCCAGTTCATCCTCTCAGTAAAGACACAGTCATTTTCGCGAATCTATGTAAAACGTCGCGACACGTTTTATTGATTCCCAAAGCGGACGCGGGAGATTATCTTCCTTACCGTTTGGTCTCCGTATTTTCCCGTTGGCTCTCTCCTTTGAGGCTCGGCTCGAGGTTTGTCTCTGCCGTGAGGTGAAATCGGAGCTTTTTCTCTCCTCTTCCTTTTTCCGAAAGTGCGCTACCCCCGGGGCGGCACAGGCTGTCTGCGTCACAACGGACAACCCTGCCGTGGGCCTCCGTCCTCTTCCGAATATCAGTACAAACCATTTTTTACTCACATTTCTCTACTTTATTTTATGCACAAAGCAAGAAGATTACTTCTGCTCTTATGCCTCTTGGGATGCGTCTTCCCCGTCTTCGGACAGACGACGAAGATCCACGGCATAATCTATGATGAGGCAGATATGGAGGTCATAGGTGCCACCGTCCGCCTCAAGAGCAATCCGGCGAAAGGGACAGCGTCGGATATGGACGGCAAGTTCGTCATCGAAGCCAAAAGAGGCGAGCTCCTCATCATCTCCTACGTGGGGTACAAGACGCTTGAAGTCCCCGCCAAAGACGGTATGGTCGTCAAGCTCGAGCCGGATGCCGAGCTACTCGAAGACGTGGTCATCGTGGGGTATATGCCCAGGAAGATCACCAATACTTCGGCTTCCGTCGTCAAGGTGGACGCCAAAGAGCTCACCGCGAAGCCCAACGCCAATCCTCTCGACGCCGTGCAGGGTAAGGTGACGGGCTTACAGGTCTTCTCCTCTTCCGGCGAGCCCTCCTCCCAGCTCTCTATCGCACTTCACGGACAAGGGTCTCTCGGCGCAGGGACTTCCCCACTCTTCATCCTCGACGGGATGCCCGTCAGTGAGAGCGTGATCCGGGCCATGAACCCCAATGACCTCGAGAGCGTCGAGTTCCTCAAAGACGCCGCCGCCACCTCCATCTACGGTGCGCGTGCAGCCAACGGCGTCGTCTACATGACCAGCAAACGCGGTAAAGCGGACGAAAAAGCGCAGATCACCCTTCGCGCCCAGTACGGGGTCTCTTCCCTCGCGAATACCGACTACTTCGACCAGCTGATGACTGCTGACGAACTCCTCCGCTACTATCTGGAGACGGCGATTTACACCGAAGCCGAAGTCAAAAACTTTAGGGAAAACATCTTCAAGGGCAACGACTTCCAGTGGTACAAGTACATCTACCAAAACGCCCCGATGTACACCGCCGACCTCTCCGTCTCCAGCGGTACCGGCAGGACTTCTTACTACATCTCCGGCGGTCTCCTCTCCCAAGGCGGACTTCGCGAAGGCTCCTCGTACAAAAAAGCCTTTGCCCGCGTGAACCTCAACGCCGAGCTCAACGATTGGATCCGCTCCGGCGTGAATATCAACGCCTCCTATGACGACGCCCGCACTTCTCCTTTCGGAGGCAGCAACATCAGCGGCGGTGGGCTTGCGGCACTGAATCCCCCCTTCATCTCGCCTTACGACCCACAGACCGGGAAGCTCATCGACCTCTACCCCATCATCGGCGTCCTTTCGCCCAAGCACGTCATCGAGACCAGCCCGGCGGGGACGAATACCTTCATCCTCTCCGCCAACGGCAACGTGACCATCACGCCCGTCCGTAACCTCTTCATCCGCTCCATGGCCGGCATCGAGATGGACTACGGCACCAATATGAGACGCACACTTCCGTCTTTGCGCACCGCCTACGGCATCGGCTCCGCTTCGAGAGGCTATCAGGGCTCCATCAATTTCTCCACCACGAATACGATCTCCTTTATGACCGACTTCGGGGGCAGTGACCACCACCTCACGTCCCTCCTCGGTCACGAGTACATCGACTACAGGGACGACGGCTTCTCTGCCGGCGGTGTGGGTCTTCTGGACGACCGCCTCAACCTCCTCGGCAACCTCACACGGGACTACGTCCTCGCGGAGAGCAATCTGAGGTACTCGTTCCTCTCCTTCTTCGGCCAATTCGCCTACGACTACGACGAGCGCTACTTCGTGGACCTCGTCCTCCGCAACGACGCGTCCTCGCGCTTCGGCGCCAATAAGCGCAACGGTCTTTTCTGGTCCGCCGGGCTCCTCTGGAAAGCCAAGAACGAAGACTTCCTCAAAGGGGTCGACTGGATCAACGCCCTTGATGTCAAAGCCAGCTACGGCACCCAAGGTAACTCCGCCATCCCTCCCTACAGCACCGAGTCCTATGTCGGTAACGTGGGTCGAAAGAAAGGGGAGATAAGCCTTGGTTTCTTCTCGTTCGGCAACCCCGACCTAACCTGGGAGAAGCAGAGCAAACTCACCGTCGGCTTCAAGGGGCGCTTCTTTGACCGCATCGGGCTGAACCTGGAGTACTACCACCGGATGACCACCGATATGCTCTTCGAGGTCCCTATCTCTTACGCTTCCGGTCTGCCTTCCGGATCTCTCGACTTCGTGACCCACCTCGAAAACGTAGGAGCCTACCTCAACCAAGGTATCGACCTCCGTCTCGACGCCGACCTCCTCAAAAGCCGCGACTACTACCTCAGCGGGTACCTGAACTTTAACTACAACCGCGACAAAGTGGTCGAACTCTTCGGCGGCCGGAAAGAGTGGTTCGAGCCCGGCTCACAGCTTGCCTACGTCGTCGGTCAGCCCGTCACCTATATGCTCCCCGTCTATAAGGGCGTGAATACGGATACCGGCGTACCCGAGTGGTACCTCCCGGGCGAAGACAAGGGCGTACTCACCAAGGACGACACCCGCCTCACCTCCGAGTGGAACAGCACCCTCGAGCAGAATACCGGCATCCCCGCGTACACCCCGATGGTCGGCGGTTGGGGTCTCGAAGGGCGCTACAAAGGGCTCTACGTGACGGCGGACTTCGCTTTCGCCATCAATAAGATGACCATCTCCATGGACCGCAACTACTTCGAGAATGACGCCCTCGTCCGTGACCGCGACCAGAACCTCAACGGCACCCGCCTCCTCTTCGACTACTGGAAGAAGCCCGGCGACGTGACCACCTACCCGAGCCTCGCTTGGCTGAGGGACAAAAAGACGATCCACCAGAGCAACTACGTGGACACGAAGATGCTCGAAAACGCCACCTTTATGCGTCTGAAGAACCTCACCATCGGGTATGACGTCCCCTCTGAGACCCTCAGACCGCTCAAGATCGTCCGCGCCGCAAAGATCTACTTTGCAGGGCGCAACCTGCTTACCTTCACGAAGTTCAAGGGCATTGACCCCGAAGTCTTCCAGAATGTGGCCCTCGGCGCGAACCCCAATACCAAACAGCTCTCCGTGGGGGTTGAACTCGGTTTCTGATCGTCCTTTATTCACCGCGCAAATCAGACATAGAAGATGAAATTTTCGACTAAAATATACGCATGCGGGACTGCGCTCCTCCTGGGGCTTCTGTCGTCCTGCAACCTCAATCAGACCCCGAGTGATCTCATTCGCTTCGACGACAGTTTCAAGACGCTCGAAGACCTCAAGAAGTGGGACAACGGCATCTACTCCACCCTCCGCGGCAAGATGGGAGGTGCTTTCATTATGCCTCAGGAAGTACAGGCGGATATGCTCTCCGCGCTTCAGTCGGCGGGCAGCTACACCGATTTTTACGTCTGGGACATGAAAGCGAATAACGCCACACTCGGCGCACTCTACCAGGCCTATTACGCCGCACTCGTGGACGTGAACCTCGTCCTCAATTACTCTGCCAAAGTAGAGCTTACGGATGCCGAAAAGGCGGCCAATAAAGCTACCCTCGATCGTTATTTGGGGGACGCCTACTTCGCACGGGCTTTCTATTACTTCAACCTCGCGATGCGCTGGGGGATGCCTTACGCCGAAGCTACCGCCGACACCGACCTCGCGGTGCCATACGCCACGGACCTCAGCCCTCTGAAGCTCCTCCCGAGAGCCACCAATAAAGTGGTCTGGGGCGGTATTCTCTCCGACCTCGACAAGGCTGAAACGCTCCTCGCCGGTGTGCCGGGGAAAGAAGGCTCCGACGAGATCACGAAGGACGCACCCATCGCACTCCGCGCACGTGTATACTACTATATGAATAAGCCCGCAGAGGCTCTCGCGGAAGCGGAGAAGCTCATTCTCCCGGGAGTCTATCCCCTCATCCCCGCCCTCGACACGCCCCTTACCCCGGAAACCTTGCCCGAGCCCAAGGACGATCCCTTCGTCCTCATGTGGCAGAGAGACTCCGGCAAAGAGCAGATCTGGCAGCCCCATATCGAGAAGCCCAACGAGCTCACCAATACCACCGACCTCTACGGCGCCGACCTCAACGCCCAGCAGTACTGGGAAGGCATAGAGCCTAATGAAGTCAGGAACTACAACAGGCCCGGGTACATCCCCACGGCGGACGTCATCACCGTACTCTTTCAGGACAACCACGACCGCAGGTCCCAGGCGTACTTCGAGTATGGGTTCACCACGGTGAGAGACGCCTCCGACAGGTACGGATATGTACTCTTTATCTCCAAGTTCAAAGGCAACCCCGCATACCGAGACCGGGACAGCAAAGCGTGGGGAGGCTATGTCCCCAACGGTCTCCAGGCTCCGAAACCTTTCCGCATCGCCGAGCAGTTCCTTATCGCGGCCGAAACCGCCTACGAGACAGGTGATACGGACAAAGCAGCCGGCTATCTCAACCTCCTTCGCGCTTCCCGCGGCCTCTCGCCCGTGACGGATACCGGCGAAGCCCTCCTTTACGAGATCCGTATGGAGCGCACGAGAGAGCTTGCCTACGAAGGGTTCCGCCTCTGGGACCTGCGCAAGTGGGGTCAGGGTATGGAACGCGGCTCCGTCCAGCACGACACCGGTACGAACGGCACCGCCTTCCTCAACCCCAATTTCGACCACCACATCAAGGCAGCGGCAGACCATCCTCTATTCATCTGGGGATTCCCCTCCGACGAAGTGAATAACATCAACCCCAACCTCATCCAAAACAAAGGCTGGCAATGACCGGAAAGGAGACACGTACCGAGACGATCGCCCGGGTCAGACCAAAGTCCCGGCGACATACGTACCGAGAGAATCTTTTTGGTCAGACCAAGATTTCCCCGGGGTTCTTAACCTCCGGCATGCCGGGTTCGTCTCGCACACGCGCTTCCTTACCCATAGACTTCCAAAGTCACAAGTATCGAAAAAACAACTACACTTTTTAATTAAAGGTATGAAAAAGACAAACCTTTTCCTGCCCGCCATCCTTACGCTCATAGTGGCGTTTTTCGCAGGATGCGCCCCACAGGCGATCGCTCCGGATCTCTTCCTCGAGACGGACACCCCGGGCATCTCCTTCGCAAAAGAGGGCGGCACCAAGCCCGTGACCATCAACGCGTCCTCCACCAACTGGATTGCAGGCTCTGACGTCGACTGGCTCACCGTCACCAAAGAGGGCGACAAAATCATCGTCGTGGCCGCCGAGAACCCCGGCAGCGACGAGCGTCTCGCCAACGTGACCATCAAGATCTCCTCACAACAGGTCTCCAAATCAATTATCGTCACCCAGTTCGGCACCGCGCCGTCCCTGAGTGTCGAAAAGACCGCTTTTCTCTTCGACAACTTGGGCGGCACCCAAGAAGTCCCCGTCCTCGCCAATACCAAAGACTGGCAGGTGGCTGTTGCAGACGATGCCCCTTGGCTGGAGTATGAAATCGACGCAGAGAGAGGGGTCCTCATCCTGAAGGCCAAACCGGTGGAAGAGAATGCGCCCGATGCCAAAGAGACCCGCCGGGCTATGCTCGTCCTCTCGAACGGCACGAAGCACGTGACGCTCAATGTCGCTCAGACCGGTTGGCTCCAGTTCACGGAGAAAGCCCTCATCGGCAAGAACCTCACCCGCGACGATGTACTCCGCTACGAGACCGAGCTCGGACACGAGCGTGACTTCGAGTACGAAGACCTCTTTTATCCGGAAGGGAAGCGGGAAGAAAAGATCGTTATGGCATTCAAGAGCGATGCGAAGCAGAGTACGCGCACCGTGTACCTCTTCGACTGGGACAATAACTACCGGGATCTCGTCGCCACCTACCTCAAGGCAGAAAAGGATAAGGTCTTTGATATGACCGACCTCGACGATTGGATGAGTGCGCGCCAGTTCAACAAGATTAAAGACACCGATCCCCGCAAGCCCGAGCACTATTTTTACTACAAGCAAGAGGGCGACGAAGTCTTCACCTACGAAGTCATGAACAACGCCACGGACAACTTTGGCTACCGCGACTTCAACGGCGCCTATATGGTGTATGACAGAGTCGGCAGTCAGTTGGAGCTGAAAAATGGCTACGTAGATAACTTCCCCCTCCGCAACACTTCCCGTCTCTACGACACCTCATTCAAGCTCGAAGAGGTCAAAGCCTACGAAGCCGCTCACGGTATGAAGCCGGCGATGAACCACCCTCAGACCAAGCTCAGCACGGTGTCCGGGTATACGGACTTGTACGAGTCCTTTGCCTTCGAGCCGGAAACCAAGACTAATGATCCCGGATCACTCCAGACCGTTGTCTATTTCTTCAATATTCCCGGTCTCGTGGACCCCACCACAGGAAACCCACGCGATGATATGTCTCACGATCCCGCCCTTGCAGGCACCGTGGGATTCCGCGCAGACTTCTACAAAGACGCAAACTGCGCATACCGGATCACTCCTTCTTGGTACGGTCCGGAGTGGGATGAGTTTAACCCCCGGTCGTCCACCATCAAGGCAGGGATGAAAGTGGGATTCGAGTCGGCGTCCGTAAACCAAACGTACGGGGTATGCTACTTCATCAGAGGGACGGAAGAAGTCGCCATTATGCAGCCTCAGGGCAAGGATATCTTTACGCTCTCCTTCTTCCGCAGCAAGCCTCTTGTCGATTTCGTAAGGAAGAAACCCACACTTTGAACCGGCACATTTAACAGCGTATGAAAACGAATATTTTCACCCACATAGCTCTTGGCTCCTTTGTAGCCTCAGCCCTCTTTTTCTCGGGATGCCGTAAGGAAATGCTCCCCGAGCTGACGGACAAAGCCACCACTTCCGAAGCACAACAGTCGGAAGAAGACATCCCTTGGATCCCCGGTACCGCATTCGTCAAGCTTTCGGAAGCAAGCCTCCGCGCAATTCCGGACTTCTCCGCCACACTCCGCTCGTCTTCGCTCAGAGCCGCATCCGGCAGCGTGAAGATGGAACGCGTGATCGAACCCGGCGGTCCCTACGAAGCCGCACACCGCCGCGCCGGTCTCGACAGGTGGTACAAACTTACGTTTGACCCCAAAGCCGATGTCAACGCCGTACTCCGCGACCTCAAAGCAGACCCCGCCGTCGAATTCGCCCACGGAGAAATCAAAATCGTACCCGAGCAGGTGACTTATGTCCCTATAACCACCACTCGGGCGCCACGATTGGATCTCTTCCCCGACTTCAATAACGGATACGGCAAATTCGACGACCCCCTTCTCAAGAAACAGTGGCACTACCAGAATGACGGACTTTATCAGGGATTCAGCGAAGGTGCAGACATCAGCCTCTTCAACGCCTGGGAGAAAGAAACCGGCAAGAAGGACGTAATCGTCGCCGTCATAGATGCCGGCGTAGACGTCTCCCACCCTGACTTGGAGAAAGCTATGTGGAGCGACCCGAAGAACCCCGCCGTACATGGCTGGAACTTCTTCAACGACAACGCCGACATCGCCGCTGGGGCTCACGGCACCCACGTCGCCGGTACCATCGCCGCCCGCAACAACAACGGAGAAGGCATCAGCGGTATCGCCGGAGGCGACGGCTCGCCCGATTCCGGAGTCCGCATTATGAGCTGCCAAATCTTCAGCAACGACAATACCAAGTCGGCCGGGGAGGCCGGTATCCTCCGGGCATTTACGTTTGCCGCAGACAACGGCGCCGTAGTAGCCAACTGCTCCTGGGGCTACGAGTACGAAAGAGGCAAACAGTACTACTCCGCTATGCCGAAAATGGTACAGGACGGCATCGATTACTTCATCAATAATGCCGGCGTAGACCCGAACACGAAGGAGAAAAGAGCCGATGCCCCGATGAAAGGCGGGGTCGTATTCTTCGGCGCCGGCAACTCAAGATACGAGATGGAACAGGATCGGGAATACAACCTCAACATACTCCCGGCCTCCTACGACAAAGTCATCGCCGTAGGCGCTTTCGTCCCCGACTATTCGCTCTCCTCGTACAGCAATACCGGTCCTTGGGTAGATATTATGGCGCCCGGCGGCTCTGTAGAAAACCAAAACTTCGAAGGCATCCTGAGCACCGTTCCTGCCGACTTCAAGGATTATGTGCTTAGCGAACAGCCCCGCCGCATATTGGGCGCCGAATTCCTTTTCCCCGGCACGGAGCGATACGCGTATATGCAGGGGACCTCTATGGCCACGCCGCACGTCACCGGCATCGCCGCCCTCATCGTCTCGAAGTTCGGGGGTAAAGACAAGAACTTCACGAGCGAAGACCTCAAGAAGCGCCTTCTCTCTTCCATCAAATCCGTGGACATGAGCAAGGCGACCACGGACAAGCACTACGTGGGCAACGTCGGAGCCGGCTACATCGATGCAGCCATCGCACTGGGTGCCGAAGAGACTAAAGCACCCGCCCAAGTAACCGGGATCAAAGCGGCTCCGGACTACTACTCCGCAAAGCTCACCTGGGCGGTGACCGGTGACGAGGATGCCTTGGACCAAAAGGCTTTCGAGTACCAAGTCTACCTCAGTAAGGATAAGCTCACGGACAAGAACCTCCCCGCTGAGGCGCTTAAAGGCACCTACCGCGTGGGGATGAAGAAAGTCGGCGACGAGATGACGGTCGAGATCAAGTCCCTTGAGGCAAGCACGAAGTACTACGTGACTCTCGTCGGGCTCGACCGCTATGGTAATAAGAGCTTCGCGCACTCGGAGTTCTCGACCTTGGTGAACGCCTCTCCCGTCTTCAGCAACCTCCCATCGGATCCCATCACGATCCTTAACTCCACGCCTTTCTACCGCTTCGTCACGAAGATCTCCGATCCCGATGGTCAAAAGTGGACTTTTGCCCACGGAGACCTCCCCGAGGGCGTAACCGTGGCGATCAAGGGCGATGAAGTCACGGTGACGATCATCCCTGTGGCAAAGCCCGGCGAATACGCTTTCGAGCTCACAGCCGAAGACGCACTCGGGGGCGTGACTACGAAAAAGATCGTCTACCTCATCGCCGCGTACGAAAGCCCCAAGCGCACGGCTCTCGTGAATAACCTCACTTTCTCCGTCGGAGACAAACCCGCCGAAATCGGCGTCTCCGACCTCTTCGAGACCGTACCGGGGCTGAAAGCGAAGTACTCGGCGCTCTCCTCCGACCCGACCGTCGCAGACGTATCCGTCACGGAAGACAACAAAGTCGTAGTCACCCCCAAGGGCAAAGGGATTGCCACAGTGACCGTGACGGTAAATGACGGCGTGAAGAGTGCGAGGAGCACTTTCGACGTAACCGTTACCGACGCCACCACAGGAGTAATCCGCGCCCTTTACCCCAGCCCTGCACACACCTTCTTTAAGGCAGTGACCACCACAAAGGCTTCCGAAATCGAAGTCACGCTCACCTCCCTGAGGGGCGAGACGGTTCTCAAGGGCAAATACCCCGTAGACCCCGCCAACTCCTCCATCACGGTGGATATCGCCCGCCTGGCTCCCGGTGTGTACCACCTGACGCTGGATGCCGACGGCAAGGTCGAAAGGCGCACCATCGTGAAAAACTGATCCCCTATGAGTTTATCTCCAAAAATGCATTCATTCCCTTTTATGATGAACATCCATAAACTTTGCCTTCTCACCCTCTCCGCCCTCACCCTCTCTATGGGGGTGGCGGCGGCTCAGGGACGAATCCTCGGTCTGGTGGAGGGCAACGCAGACCCGCGAAGTGCTGCGATGGGCAATACCGCCCTCGGTCTCTCCGAGAGCTTCCAGCTCTACAATAACCCCGCCGCCCTCGTCTACGGCTCAAAGGCGCTCTCCGTCTCGGCAAGCGGCGACTTCAGCCTCCCCTCGACCTCCTTCGGTACGCCGATGCAGTATGCCCTGACTGCGGGGTTCAAGCTCGGAGAAAAGCGCGCCATCTATGTCGGCGGACGCTACAATGGCGGTCTCTCCATTCCCGTCTCTCACGACACCACGATTGACGGCACTGGCAGCTCCACGATCCTTAAGCCCTACGAGTGGAGTGTGGATCTCGGGTATGCGTTTACCCTCTCCCCAGGCATCGTGATTCACGGCACCGGCTCGTACGCACAGTCCGACCTCGGACGCAAGGCAGGCGGTCTGCTCTTCTCCGTCGGTGCAAGTTACGCCACCGGCATAGACCTCGGCACGACGCCCTCTTTCCTCCAAGTCGGTCTGCGCCTCATGGATGCCGGCACGTCCGTCAAGTTCGATAACACGGGCGTCACCTATGCCCTCCCCACGAGTGTGGCACTCGGGGGCGAATGGGAGTTTGCACTCACCGAAGACCACCACCTCTCTTGGGCGCTCAGCAGCCGCTATTTCACCCCGAAAGAAGCGACCCTTTTCCTCGCCGGCACCGGTCTTGAGTACAACTGGCGCGATATGCTCAAAGTACGTGGCGGTTTCCAATACGGGCAACACGACCTGAGCAAAGCGACCGTGGGGCTTGGCGCGCAGTGGAACGGGTTCCACCTCGACGCGGCTTACTCTGTGGGACTCTCCCGTACGGCGCTCAATAACCTCACCGTGGGCTTAGGCTACACGTTCTAACCGAGAGGCTGCGTCCCGTGTTTTGTGGTGCAAAACACGGGACACAGCCTCGGAGGTGTGTATAAAGATTAGATTGAAATGCAAGGGATTGCTATGATTGGGGCTGAGGGCGACGGGAGTGTACTCGGGTACTCTTGGCCATGTCCCGAATGCCGATAGCAACGCAGCAGTTCGGACTTTTGACACACCTCCCCCGAAAAAAGGTACAGACCGAGGAACATTCTTTGGTCTGTACCTTTTTCTTTTTTCGGTCCGTATCTCGTCCCCTCCCCGGCCTGTACCAAATTTAGTCAGCAGTCATTAGTGAGGAATGAGGAGTTATTAGTGAGGAGTTATTAGTGAGGAGTTACAGGCCGTGGTCTGTGCAGATGACGAGAAAGGAGGGAGAGCCTCGTTAGAGGCGAAAGACCGCGGAGCGGTCGCAAGGAAGTAACCCCGTACGAAGACCGCGGAGCGGTCGACGTGCGGGGAAGTCGGCACCCATATCCCCCTTCCTCTTCGCCCCCCATAGGGGTCGGACAAAAATAGAAACCCTCTCTTTCCCCCGGGGTGTCGACCTCTACGAGGTCTTAACCCCGGTCTACTACCTCGCGACGCCTAACGGCGTCTTTTGCCCCTGAACGGGGCGTAACCGCACCACTCTCGAATACTGCTGTCTTGACCTTTTGTCCCACATTCGACCCCGCCGGTGGCGGGGTCATATATTATTATTGCTGTCCGGTAAAACTTTCTCCGTCCTGTCCGTTTAAGAAGAATGCCCTTAAATACTGAGGATTTTGAGCCTAAAAGTCCAAATACGGGTCGTTTTTCAACAAAAACAAGAGGTTTTCTAATGTTTGCTGCCGGCAACTCAAAACCAAGCCCTATAGAGTAAAAACGCCTGAACCTCCGATAAACAAAGGGATTGCAGGTTTGCTATTTGTTTTTACCGGACAGCAATCATATATTATATCGGAACCTTATATGCGACCCCGCCGGCGGGCGGCGGTCTCCT